>NZ_CP132543.1:327500-641678 GCF_030845195.1 Sanyastnella coralliicola | reverse complement strand
TGGTTCAGCATTCAAGAACCGCTTTATGTCAAACAATAAAAATCCAAATCAAAAATGAAATCTCGTATTCCATTTCTGGCCTTATTCATGGCCTGCTTAGCGTCGTTTCTATTCGCGTCCTGTGTCAAAAGCACTGATGCTTCAGACCCGATTGTCACCTCCGTAGTTAATGCGGAAAAATCATTCACCGCAGACAGCGTTGACTTCTACCTCTCAAAAGAAGCAGAGGGCGACTGCTACACATTCTCAGATCTGGGCACATTCCTCCAGTTCTACAGTAAGGATTACTCAGAAGCTCAAGAGATTATTCCATGTTTCAACAACTTTCATCAAGACATTGGAGTTGGGGGGACTCAAATTGGAAATGTCTCCGTATTGAATGGAGCACGATTAGACCTGGAACCCGAAGCTGTGCAGAATCTCTTCTATTACACATGGCAATGGAGTTCTGACGGAAATACATTCGAAACTGTAGCCGAAGGATTCAATCCCTCTATGAGTGAGTTCGATCTACCCTGTGACGGCGGAGGCTATTTGAAGCTATCAATCTACGATCCGGTCAAAGATGCTTTATATAGTCGAACCGAGCCCGCATGGTTATCCTATAACGATGAAAACATTGAACAGTGCGAAGGCCCAATTGACCTTTTCGACGCTGTAACGGTGATCACTACAACACCGCCAGAAGACTATACCTCGTTCCAGTATCTCCATTTCCCAAGTGAATTTGATCACAACCAGGACATGAAGATCACAGTAAGCGATTTAAGAGACTTCCTTCCACGTGTCTGTTGAATGGAAGTAAGCAGTTAGTTTGGTTTTGGTTAAGGTTTACCAAAGGCAGAAAGGCTCCGCAACGGCGGAGCCTTTTTCATGCCCCGGCACTTTTGGAAATGCCCCACTAGAATATAATCAACTCTTATTTCACTGTTTTTCAATAGTTTAAACCACTATATTCGAGTCCCTGTGGGATCGCAAAAAAGGCGCCTTGTTAGGTGCCTTTTTTATACTCAAAGATGTCGCCAGCTCGTTAGGTATACAATGTCCTTCAAAACCTTGAACGGAAGCGGTGTTTTTATCCTAACTCTAACAACATGACCACTTCTTTCTCTCGATTTCACCCAAGCCTTCATTCAGTCTCACACCTGCTGCTTGGGCTTTCTCTCCTGCTACCAATCTTATCTAACGCACAATCCGAAGAGGATCGATTGCTGCAAGAATGGTACGACACACTAAACGAGATAGACTCCTTGGAGCATATCATAGATACTCGCAGCTTAGGTGCTTGGTGTTACCCAAGTCAATATGCAGAATGGACAACAGAACAGCTTGAACTTGCTCATTGGGATTCAGCACTCACGCTTATTCCAATTCTTTCAGATATTGAAGAAAACCAAGAGCTCAAGATGCTGGTTTTTGGAATCGGATGTTGGTCATACGTCTTGGATTCTATTGCATTCGTAAAAGAAAACGGTCGCTATTACACGCTGATTCATGGTGATCGATTCCAGTTAACACTCGAAGAAGTTGCCAAAATTGATCGTTCCTATCAATTCCTTCTGGACGGAAACTGGGGGCACAGCACATACAGTGAGCAGGTATTAGTTCAATACGGATTGAATGCCATCAGATTTAGGATGGACACTAGCTTTTTAGCGCTATTAGTACAGGCTATTCCTGAACTGCAAGAATATTTCCGAAACTCATAACATTGATAGATTCGACCATACTGTGTAAAACAAACACTTAGCGCGCAATTTGCGCCCTATAGGAATTTTCGATTTTCTACACGATCTTAGTCAACTAGATGATTTTGAAGCGTGTAATACGCTTTTCTTGAGCCCCTCATGGAACAACAAAAGCAATACAAAATCGCCGTTATCGGTCCCACACCTCGAGATCACATCACCACACACCGTGGCGAAGTGATTGAGAAGTATGGTTGTATTACGCACCCCACCATTGGGCTTGCACAGTTGCTTCAAGGGAAAGGAACAGTCTATCCAGTAACACATATCCGTAAGGTAGATATGGCCCCAGTGCAAGAGCTTTTTGCGCCCTACCCTGCCATTGATGTTTCTGGAGTCTCAGATGAAGAAGATAGCGGAGACGTGATCTCCCTGCGCTTTTTAGATCAGAACTTGAGAGTGGAGAAACAAACAGCTTTCATGAATCCAATTACGCCCAAAGACATGGCTCCGTACCTAGATTGCGACGCCTTCGTGTTTGTGCCTATTACAGATCATGAAATCACCTTGGATACACTCAAATACCTGAAAGAGCACAGTCAAGGAACAATCATTTTTGATGCTCACGGACCAACACACACCATGACCATTGGGGGTGACCGACACAAAAAGTTCTGGGTAGAACGAGACCTATGGATTCCCTACATCGATGTGCTAAAAATGAACCTTGAAGAGTCTTGGTGCACTTGGTACAAACATGAGTACGATGAAAGCGAACTCACTGACGTTCTGGATGATCTAGATCAAAAGCACCTCGCCCCTATGGCTGACTACGTGCTCGATCGAGGACCAAAATCAGTCATCGTTACCACGGACTCAAGCGGCTGTAAGGTTTTTACTAAGGAACACGGCCAACTCAAAGAAGACTTTGTCCCTTCCATTTACATGGAAAACGTCGTTGATACGACAGGTTGCGGAGACTCTTTTGCCGGAGGTCTTGCATATGGACTGAAGGACGGAGGAGACAATTTCATCATGGCAGCTATGTACGCCAACGCATTGGGTGCCCAGCGTACACAAGGACCAACATTCGAGGTCTTCAAATCGCTCGACGAAACAGAGCAAATGATCAGAGGAGCATATCCCGATTTCAAATAAAAAAGCCACCTCTTCCTTACGAATGAGATGGCCTTCTTAGTTGTACCCGATCCTTATCCTGAGATCTTGATCGATGCAAATTCATGTCCAACAATCACGTGGTAGCTGCCGTCTGCTTGCTTCTCAAACTTCGCAGCCACTTCGTAATCATCGATCTTCAAAGTCTTCGGTTCAAATGGAAGTCCAATGAGCTCTAATTGATACTCCTGGTATGTTGTCTTGAATTTTCCTGAAACGTGCTGATGAATCGTCAGACGCTCCGGTGAGCTGTTCTGAGTGAAGGTCTTCACGTTCATCTTGCCCTTCTTGTACTCATATCCATCGCCAGCATCTTCGTAGAGTTCGCTGCGCGTTTTCGAAGTATCAAAGTAGGTGCGTAAGCGAAGCGTCTCCACCGGCTTTTCGCCTACATACTGCATCACCGGATACATCGGAATAATCGCTCCTGCGCGCACGAAGATTGGCATTTCATCAAGCGGGGCTTGCACTTGGATCTCACGACCTCCTTTATGCACTGTATTGTGGAAGTACTGATACCATCTACCTTCCGGCAAGTACATAAAACGATGGGTTGCTCCTGGTTCCACGATCGGACAAGCCAAAATGTGATCACCATAGAGGAATTCTTCATTTCGATGTAACGCGTTCTGATCACTAGCATCCAAGAAAGCTAATGGACGAAGCATTGGAATTCCTGAGCGCGTATTCTGCCAGAATGTAGTGTACAAGTACGGTAAGAGCTCGTAACGCAGTTCAATAAACTTGCGTGAGATATCCGTAGTCTCATCACTAAATGACCATGGTTCTTGCTCCCCGTGGTCACCAGAACTATGCACACGCATCATCGGGTGGAATACTCCCAGTTGGATCCAACGCGCAAAGAGCTCACTGCCCGGATGCTCGGTAAATCCACCAATATCAGATCCCACCAAAGACTGACCACTAATCGCTAATCGTTGGCATTGGATATTTGCTAACCAAAGGTGTTCCCAAGTGGCGATGTTATCTCCAGTCCATGTTGCAGAATAGCGCTGTGCACCGCTGTACATAGAACGTGTGATCACAAACGGTCTGTTAGGACGACCATTTTCCTTCACACCATGGAAGGTAGCTCGAGCCATTTGCATTCCATAAACGTTGTGTGCTTTACGGTGACTACAAGGATGACCATCGTAGTCATGTCGCACATCTGGTGGGAATGTCTTGCTTTCTACATCGAAAATGGCCGGTTCGTTCATGTCGTTCCAAATCCCACGAATTCCGTTCTCGGCAATCAGCCCCTTGAAGAGTCCTGCCCACCAGTCGCGTGCCTTAGGATTAGTGAAGTCAACGAAGTAGCATTCTCCTGGCCACACTTTTCCTTTCATCATATCCCCATCTGCGCGTTTGCAGAAGTATCCATTCTCAAACCCTTCTCGGAACACTTCATATTCCGGATCAATCTTGATTCCTGGATCAATGATGGCTACTGTTTTGAACCCGTCTTCTAAGAGTTCACTAACCATTTTGGTTGGTTCCGGAAAACGCTCTGGGTCCCAAGTAAAACAGCGGTAACCATCCATATAGTCGATGTCGAGGTAAATTGCATCACATGGAATCTGTCGCTCACGGAATCCTGAACAGATTTCGCGTACTGTGGACTCTGGATAGTAACTCCATTTACACTGATGGAAGCCGAGCGCCCACAATGGTGGGAGCTCAGGTTTCCCTGTCAAATTCGCGTAGCGTTCTACAACTTCTAGTGGCTTAGGCCCATAGATGAAGTAGTAATTCATTTCTCCACCATGAGACCAAAAGCTACACGTGCTTTGACGTTCACTAGCAAAATCAAAGAATGACTTGAAGGAGTTATCAAAGAAGATCCCGTAAGACAGTCCGTTGTGGATGGCAGTATAAAACGGAATGTTCTTGTAGAGCGGGTCACGTTCTTTTCCATATCCGTATTCATCCGTTCCCCAGTTCTTCACTCGCTTACCACGCAAGTTCATTTGCATGGCTTTGTCTCCTAGCCCGTAGTAGTGCTCACCTTGCTGCACCACCTTGCTCATCATCACGATATTCCCTCCGTAACTCGGGTGTTCTTCCCAATGGAATCCCTTTTCGTCACGGTTAATTTCTTTACCCGCTTTCGCGTCTGAGAAAATGAGTTTCATGTTGCGCTTCTTAGCACAAATCTTGACTGCCGACGTTCTAATTTGCCAGCAATCTTCCATTTCCTCAACCTCAAGGAGCGTATATCCTCCTTCAAAACCTTTGTAGGTAGCGTATGAAAAATCAGGTTGAAAGAAGCCATCTGTTGCGTAACGGCAACGAATGATATAATCAGTCTCAACGGTGATTTTTAGTTGTACTCCATTATTACTTTGGATCAAGATGGAAGAACCATCTCGATTCACTGAGGTAATGTCTCCAGGAAAAAATTCTTTCTGTTCTTTCGGCCTTACGGGCGCGTAAAATTCCTCAGCATTCATATTATTCTTCGTTCATTTCTAATTCAAAAAATAGACACGCCAACGGCGGAAGATCGATCAACACACTGTGTGGTCTTCCATGCCAACCTGTCTCTTCACTTTGGAAAGTTTCGGCCACTTCATAACCGCTTCCTCCAAACTCTTTGTCGTCTGTATTCAATAGAAGCTTTAAGGTGCTATTCGAAGGAACCCCCAGACGGTAACGTTCCCTTACTACCGGAGTTAAGCTTGCAACAACGACAACAGCCTTTCCTTGCTTATCGGTTCTGATAAAGGATATCACGGAGTTTTCATTGTCGTTCCAATCTATCCACTCGTACCCCTCAGGATCATATGCTTTTCCGTACAGCGCAGCGTTTGATCGATAGATTTCATTCAATCGGCTTAGCGTACGCTGAATTCCTTTGTGATCGTCATATTCGGTCAGGTGCCAATCAAGACTCTTCCCGAAATTCCATTCTTCCCATTGCCCAAATTCACTGCCCATGAAGACCAACTTGCTACCAGGATGACCATACATCAAGGCCCAGAAAACGCGGAGGTTTGCGCGCTTTTGCCATGAATCTCCTGGCATTTTGTCGAGCATGCTCTTCTTACCGTAAACCACCTCATCATGACTGATTGGGAGCATGTAATTCTCGCTGAAGGCATAGGTTAAGCTTTGGCTGATCTCGTTGTGGTGATGTGTCCTATGAATAGGATCTCTGGAGAAATACTCCAAGCTATCATGCATCCAACCCATCATCCATTTCAATCCAAACCCAAGTCCGCCCTGGTCTACAGGACGAGTTACACCTGGAAAAGCCGTCGACTCTTCTGCAATGGTCTGTACATCAGGATAATTGCCATAAACGGCAACATTCAAGTCTTTCATGAACTGGATGGCATCCAAGTTCTCTCTCCCTCCGTATTCATTTGGAATCCACTCACCATCTTCACGAGAGTAATCGAGGTAGAGCATACTTGCTACGGCATCAACACGAAGCCCATCCGCATGGAATTGATCGAGCCAAAACAAGGCATTGCTGATCAAGAAAGATCTCACCTCTGCCCTTCCGTAATTGAAGATCATACTCTTCCAATCGGGGTGATAGCCTTTGCGCGGATCAGGGTGTTCATACACTGCAGAACCATCAAACAAAGCCAATCCATGATCATCTGAAGGGAAATGCGAAGGCACCCAATCAAGGATAACTCCGATACCTTCTTTGTGCAGGGTATCTACGAGGAATTTGAAATCTTCTGGAGAACCAAAGCGCGATGTAGGTGCAAAGTATCCAACCAGTTGATAACCCCAACTTGGATCAAAAGGATACTCCATCACAGGCATAAATTCCACGTGAGTGAAACCTAATTCCTTAATGTAGGGAGGTAGCTGTTCAGCCATCTCTCGCCAAGTCAACGGTCGATCTTCATCAGCATTCCAGCGCCAGCTGCCTGCATGCATTTCATAAACAGTCATCGGGCTCTCCAGGCTGTTATGCTGATGACGCTCTTTCATCCAAGAAGCATCTTTCCACTCATACTCTTGATCCCAAATGATCGAAGCTGTATTTGGAGGATTTTCCCAAAGGCGGGCGTAAGGATCACCCTTCTCAAAGTATCCTTTCCCATGGTCAGAACTGATCGCATACTTGTAGCGCTGACCATGGGCAGCGCCAGGGATGAAACCTTCCCAGATTCCTGAGCTGTCCCATCGCACATTCAAAGGGTTTGCTTCGTTGTTCCAAGCGTTAAAGTCTCCGATAACACTCACTTTCGTTGCTCCCGGAGCCCAAACGGCGAAGTAGGTTCCTTCTACGCCGTCTAATGTCAAGGGGTGAGACCCCAGTTTTTCATAGAGTCGAAAGTGCTTTCCTGCTCGGAAGAGCTCGATATCAAACTCAGTCAGAAGGCTGTGGACAATAGTCATTGATTGCTCAGTCATCAAGGTTCATTTGAGTGAAGATTCCTCGAAGCGGAATAATCGCCCAAGCCGGACGAGCATTCAATTCATAACCGAGTTCATAAACGGCTTTTTCGAGGAGGTGATATTTCAAGAGGTATTCTACTTCACCCTTGTATCCAAGATTCAAGCGGCTATCGTACACCACCTCTAGGTAGTATGTCAAGAATAGATTCGTGATCCAGTGGTAGATTCGTTCACCGGTATCAAAAAGTGCGTTTCTCTTTTCCGTCTCGAGATCAAATTCGAAAATCGTCGAATAGATCGCATAGTGGAATGAACGGAACATTCCAGCGACGTCTTTCAACGGACTCTGCTTTACGCATCGATCGTGAATAGTACTCTCTGGTTCACCTTCAAAATCAAGAATAACAAAGTCATCGTCTGATACCAACACCTGGCCCAAGTGGTAGTCTCCATGGATTCGGATGCGTTGGCTGCTCAAACGATCCTCATCAAAAGCAAACACATGGTTTCGAAGATCCGTTTTCTTTGATTGGAAATACTTGGCAAGCTCTTGACCGTATGGCGTAAGCTTGTCAAAGTTATCTTCGAGGAGTCCGTATCTCGCTTCGAATTGATAGATCAAACGGTTCTTCAGCCACACCGAATAGTCGCTGTTGTATGTGCTCTTTCGGAAACGTCGATTGATCGGATCTCCGGAGAGATTAATGTGCATTTCAGCAGTTCGCTGTGCCATCTTGATCACTCCTTGAATCAACTGTTCAGGCAAAATCTTATTCAGCTTCCTTGGCAACTCCTCTTCTTCTACACGCACAAATGGCTTGACGTCTGGTAAGTCTCCCACCTTCATTCCATTAGCATGGAACGCATCAAAAGTCTCCTTCATTTGGTGAAGCATCCATGGCCATGCATCACCTTGATTTTCTACCTTGAGTTGCATCATCCCGAACGAGATGTCATACACACCGGGTCTACTCCACATTATGCTCGCGGCAAACGCGGGAACATTTCGGAATGATGAGTTCTCGGATAAAAACTGAATCATCTCGATATCAGGGTTCTTATCACGGAACAAACGACGGTACAACTTCAGGTAGAAGGTGTCATTGTAAACGATGGTCGTATTGCTCTGCTCAGCATTTAAGACTTTAGTGGTGAAGTCTTCTGGCTTTGAGTATTGACGAAGCGCATTCCCTCGTTCAATGGCAATATGACTGCCATTTCCTGCTGGAATACGTTTTTGCTTCGACATCATCTCGAATAGTCCTTTTCGGAAAGTGTCAATATAAATTCCGTCTACGAGTACCTTTTTGGTTCCTGGGAAATCGCAGATGACAGCACGTTCATCCTCAACATCCTTCTTATCAACTAAGCCAATAGGAAGCAGGTAGTTATGGATGAATCCTTTGTCGTAGAGGATTTCAAGCAGTAGAAAATAGAAGCGCTCGCCTTCTACGTCCAAAGGCAATAAGTGATCAGCAGTGAAGGTCTTGTGCCTACTAGATTTTCCTCCATACCAACGGCATTGAAGTACATAGTCACAGATCTCTTTATTGATGAGCTGCTGTAACCCTTGATCACTCTTTTCTAGCTTATCCCAAATCATCGTTCCGAATTATGAAAGCACAAACAGGTGGTAAGGAGCACTTGGCTCGAGCATGACAAAATGAGAATCTCCATGCCATGTGTAGCGGTGGTCATCTCGGAGATCATGAAGCTCAATGGCTTCGTGCCCTTCCTTCCCAATGTCACCAGGGTTTAGTCGTACCTGACCGGCTTGTGCATGGTGCCCGTCTAATGAAACCACACAAAGCACCTTACTACCGTCATCACCTGTCTTTAGGTAGGCTAGGAGTTGGTCGTTGTCAACATCGATGAATCGAATGTTATTGGTACGCTGAAGTGCTCGTTGCGCCTTACGCGCGTGATTCACCACGGTATACACTTGCGTCACAGGCGTACGCATATCCCAATCCCAGTGAGATACCTGGAACTTCTCGCTATCCAAATACTCTTCTTTGCCCGGAAGACCAGTGTTGACCATCAATTCATACACTGGACCATAGACACCTACGTTGCTACTCAAGGTCGCGGCCAAGAAGTAACGTGTGACGTATTGATGCTCATTGGCATTTTGCAGAGGAAATGGTAGAATGTCAGGAGTATTCGGCCAGAAGTTTGGACGGAAACTCTCGCTGGTAGCGCCTGTAGTGAGCTCATTCATGTATTCAATGATCTCCTCTTTACTGTTGCGCCATGTGAAGTAGGTATAGCTCATAGTGAACCCTAAACGACCTAGTTCTTGCATCACTGCAGGACGCGCGAATGCCTCCGAAAGGAACAATACATCAGGGTGCTTCTTCTTCACCTCATCAATAATCCACTCCCAGAAACGGAACGGTTTTGTGTGTGGGTTGTCTACGCGGAAGACATTAATTCCTTGATCAATCCAGAAGAGCAAGACGTCTAGAAACTCTTGCCACATCGCCTTCCAATCTTCTGTTTCAAACCAGATTGGGTAAATGTCTTGGTACTTCTTTGGAGGGTTCTCGGCGTATTGAATGCTGCCGTCAGGACGTTGTTTGAACCACTCAGGATTTGATTTCACCCAAGGATGGTCTGGTGTAGCTTGAAGCGCGTAGTCCATCGCAATCTCGATGCCTCGTTTCTTCGCTTCCTTAATCAATTTCTTGAAGTCCTTCAGTGAGCCCAATTCCGGATGCAAATCGGTATGACCACCTTCCTTTGCTCCGATGCCCCAGCATGAACCTACGTCTCCCGCTTCAGCTGTCGTTGTGTTGTTCTTTCCTTTGCGGTTCGTGATTCCGATAGGATGAACCGGAGGCAAATACACCGTATCAAAGCCAAACTCTTCAATTCGAGGAAGAAGATTAATGCAATCCTTAAAGGTTCCGTGTCCTTTTTTCCCCGCGCTGCGCGGGAAGAACTCATACCATGTGCTGAATGCCGCTTTCTCACGGTCGACATAAATGCGAAGTTCGCCTTCGTTATAAGCAACGAACGGACGATTTGGGTATGCTTCAAAAAGAGCCGTGAGTCTTTCACTCTTGGCTAGCGAAATGGCATGATCAATATTCTCTTTGTCTGAAAACGCCTTTTTACATTCTTGGACAAATGCCTTCTCTTCTCCTTTCGTTTTCTTCTGAAGGAATGACATAAACTCGATTCCTTCCATCAATTCTACAGTAACATCTACCCCGGCATCCGCTTTCTTGGTAATTCCATATTGCCAATAAAGCGCACTGTCTGCCCAGCCAGCGACACGATAGCTATACCAACCTTGCTTCTCCACTGTGAAGGTTCCAGTCCAACGGTCTGCATTATCTAATCTTGCAGGTACCTCTCGCCATTTGCGCTCAGACTGATGTTTGTATTGAATCGCAGCGCGAACGATGTCATGTCCATCGGCAAATACATCGGCCCAAACAGTGACGGTTTCGCCTACGACGCGCTTGATTGCGTATCTGCCACTTTCAATCGTTGGCCATACATCGCGAACAACAGTTCGCACTTGTCCTTGAATTCCTTTCATACTTCAGGTGATTCACCCTCTCAATTTAACACTCTACACACTAATCCTCAGCACCTTGAGGGAAGCTTCGAGGCAAAATTACTAATACTTAGTGTACACTTGACACTTTGTTCAAAAATGTAACAGGAAATTAAGATTTCAAGGGGCCCTTCTGTTCGCTGACGCGCTCTGAAAAACCCTACCTTCGCCACATGGTGATTTCCCCCCAAGAATTCCTAAACCTAGAACTCGACTCTCCTATTCTGGATGTCCGTACACCAGCAGAGTTTGAGGAGGCGCATATTCCGGGGGCGATCAATCTTCCCATTTTCGATAATAACGAACGCGCCTTGGTTGGAACGGTCTACAAAAACCACAGTCCAGATCAAGCGCTTAAAATCGGATTGGACATCGTAGGTCCTAAGATGTCTTCCTTCGTCAATTCAGCCCAACGTTTAGCTCCAGAAGGCAAAGTGCGTGTGCATTGCTGGCGTGGCGGCATGCGTTCAAACTCGATGGCGTGGTTGTTGACTACAGCTGGATTCCAAGTTGACGTGCTCGAAGGAGGCTATAAGGCCTTTCGCAATGAGATCCGACGAGCTATTTCAAACGACTTTGACTTTCGAGTACTAGGAGGCTTCACAGGAAGCGCGAAAACCCAGGTTCTTCATGCTATGAAAGAACAAGGAGCTCAGGTGATTGATTTAGAAGGTATTGCCAAACACAAAGGGTCTTCCTTTGGAAACCTTCTCGAAGAAGAGCAACCGGGAACAGAAGCATTTATCGTAGAAGTCTGGGACGTCCTTCGCAGACTCGATGCCAACGAGGTGATCTGGATGGAAGATGAAAGCAGAACCATTGGACGCGTATACGTGTCTGATGAACTCCTCTTTCAGATCAAGAATTCTCGTTTGATTTTCATCGAACGAACCATGGAGCAACGAGCAGAATTCCTAGCCGAAGACTATGGTAACATTGATCCCGATCTCTTGAAGTTAGGATTCGAACGAATCACCAAACGACTCGGCGGACAAAACGTACAACTCGCCCTCGAACTGATCGATCAAGGTGATCTTGCAGGCGCTGCCACCATCGGTTTGCGTTACTATGATAAGACCTATTCACACGGACTTAGCAAACGAGAAGAAGAAAAAGTTCAGACCTTTGACGGCAAAGGAATGAACCCCGAAGAAACAGCCAAAGCGCTGCTTGCCTCAAACATATGGAAGTAAAACTCACCCAATACAGCCATGGAGCCGGATGCGGATGCAAACTCTCTCCTGCTGTTCTTGATGATATCCTCAGTAAAGTAGATCGTAGTCAGCATTTCCCTGGGCTCCTTGTTGGAAACAGCTCCAAGGATGATGCTGCCGTTCACGACCTTGGAAACGGTCAAGCTGTAGTCAGCACAACAGACTTCTTTATGCCAATCGTAGACGATGCCGCCGACTTCGGACGAATCGCCGCAACGAATGCGATCAGTGATATCTACGCTATGGGTGGTACGCCAATGATGGCCATCGCTATTCTTGGTTGGCCGATAGACAAACTAAGCACTGAGGTAGCTGGTCAAGTACTAGAGGGCGGACGAGAAGTGTGCTCAGCTGCAGGCATTCCATTGGCTGGCGGACACAGCATTGACAGTCCGGAACCTATTTTCGGATTGGCTGTGACAGGTATCGTTGGAGTAGATCAGCTGAAACAAAACGACAAGGCGAAGGAAGGTGACATTCTTTTCTTGACAAAGGGTCTTGGCGTTGGAATGATCACCACTGCACAGAAGCGATCATTAGCTTCTGATGAACACGTGGAAGCTGCTGTGAACAGCATGAAAACCTTGAACAAGATTGGTGCTGAGTTGGGGAAAGTTGATGGCGTCAACGCCATGACAGATGTTACAGGATTTGGTTTACTGGGTCACTTAAGCGAACTGACTACAGCGGCCGGCTTAAAGGCAGAGATCAACTTCGCATCGATCCCGACGGTCTTGGATCGTGAGTCATTGCTACACTACCATACGCAAGGGGCTATTCCGGGTGGAACCAAGCGGAACTTCGCGAGTTATGGTCACTACGTTGAGGCCAATGAAGGGTTTGAGCGCGATCTTCTATGCGATCCTCAAACGAGTGGCGGTTTGTTGGTAAGCTGCGATCCTTCAAGTGCAAATCAAGTGGCTGCACTATTACAGCAGCACGGATTACATCATGAAGCGATTGGAAAAATGGTCGCGGGAGAAGCAGGCAAGATCAGTGTGATCGCTTAGCGTTCTCAGCTTTGATTTGATCGATGAGACTCCATTTATCTACGGGTTTAGCGTGATAAGCATCAAAGCCCACCTTAATAATCTCTTGTTCTTCACCGCTTCCTGCAAAGGCTGTCACGGCGATAAAGCGCGAATCAACCGACGGAAATTCTTTACGCATTTGCTTCAACAACGCGATTCCGTCTAAGTCGTCAATTCCCAAATTGATGTCTAATAACACCACGTCGAACTCCCCTTCTTTCATCAACTTCAATGCATCACCTGACGTAGCGGCCATGGTGACATCAAAATCTTCATGAAGGTATCTATCGAGTACGAGACGGTTTATCTTATCATCTTCTACGTAGAGTACCTTAATCATTGGTTGTATTGGTATACTTTGGCAGACGTACGTTAAACGAGGTGCCCATCCCCTTGGTACTCTGCATTTCTATGGTTCCATTGGCCAATTCCACAAATCGTTTTGTGATCGCCAATCCTAATCCAGTTCCTTCGTAACGGCGGTTAAACCCTGAACTCTCTTGTTCAAAGGGCTGGAACATTCGGTCGAAGTTCTCTTCCGCAATTCCGATCCCCGTATCACTTACTTGTATAGACAAGTGAGTGCTGCCTTCTTCCCGAAGCACGACCGAAATCCGTCCTTCATCAGTAAACTTAATCGCGTTACCAATGAGGTTATTCAAGATCAAATTCAATACGCCGGGAGCGACCATCACCTCACTCTTTGGTGATATTTCCGCGTCGAATATGAATTCTAGTCCTTTCCCTTCCGCTGAGAAGATGAAAGGCTTCACGATGCGTTGTGCGTTATCGAGCAAGGCCGTTCTTTCTTGATGTGCTTGTGTTTTGCCGGCTTCTAACCTGGCCATGTCCAAAATACTGTTTACCGTATCAAGGAGTCGCATGCTCGACTCTTTCTGTATCCCCGCGTATTCTTGGATTTGCTCTTCGAGTGATTCGTGGCTAATGAGATTCGAAAGGCCGATGATACCATTGAGTGGCGTACGTATTTCATGACTCATGTTTGCTAAAAAAGCGCTCTTCAAACGACCAATTTCTTCTGCCGTTTCTTTCTCCTTTTCCAGCTTCATAGTAAACTGCCAACGATCCATGAGGTATTGTCGTTCAAGGCTGACATCTCTGACCACCATGACAATTCCAGACACCGCCGGAGTATTCATTCGGTTGGAGACATGTACCTCGAGCCATTTTCTGTCATTGGATTGCTTGCAAGGGGTGTAGAACACAATAGATCCTTGTTCATTCACCTGAAGCACATCAGAGAGTAATGTGCTCAAATCAGCAGGCGCTATCCCGAGTAAGAAATCTATTCTGTTCCCTTGCACTTGTTGATCACGAAGACCAAGTACATTGTTGACTGATGAAGTCGCATACTGAACAAGTCCTTCTTCGTTTACGAGGAATACGGCGTCTAATCCATCCTCGAGAAGAACACGCTGGCGATCTTCAAGGCTGCGCTTGCTTTGTTCGAGCTCTACTTCAAAACTCACATCCCTGGCCATAACCAAGATGTATTCATCTTCACCGGCGATGTTTTGCATCAAGCTCAGGTGAAGGTTACCATAGCGAAGTGATCCATCCTTTCCGACAAATCGCTTCAAACGCGGAAACTCGGTCTTGGCGATGTAAGTCGCACAATCAGAATCTGGAACGTCTTCTGGATGGAGAATTTCATGAACATTCGTTTGCCTCAATTCTTCGTTTGAACGAGCCGTCAATTTCTGATAGGCTTCATTCGTTTCGATGGCGAATCCTTCCAGGCTGTAGACCGCTATTCCATAGGAGTTGTTCTCAAAGAGCTTGCGGAAACGAGACTCAGTATCGATCAGGTTGATCTCGCTTGTTTTGAGATCAGTAATGTCTTTGAAAGTGATGACCAAATCGGCTTCTTCGCTCTCCTTTCCAGGAATGACAAGCGGACGAATTTCGCAGTTTAACCAATGTGGTTTTCCATCAATTTTAGCAAAAGACTCATGTGAGTTCAACTCTCCACGCAGGAAGCCATCCACCAAATCTTTCAGGTGACATTCTCCCACATGCAATTGATCCGTACTCATCCCTGCAACCACATCTACCCCTTCTACTTGATAGAAGAGTTCTTTTGCGAGGGAATTGATCATGATGATCTTTCGATCGGTCTTAAGACATATAATCGAAAGGCCCGTTGCCTCATAAACCGCTTCTAGGTACGAGCGCTGACGTTCGTTCTCCAGAGATAGTCTCTTCTCTTCGGTGATACACTTCGATACCCCGAGCACACCCGCAAAGTCTCCATGCTCATCTGAAATTGGACAGGTAGTCACACGTACCCATACATCACCGTCTTCGGCTTGCTCATGGCACCATTCGGCTTTCCTGAATGCTTCACCTGTTCGATGCATCTCTTCATAGATAGCCACATCAAAGCCAGGGCCGAGTCGATCAATATGCGCCCCTAACATTTCTGACTTTGGTAATTTAAAAATTCGCTCAGCTCCTTGATTCCAGTAGAAAATCGTCCCAAACTTATCGACTGCAATAATGCTATCCTGGATTTGATCGAGTAGCATAGACTGCAACTTGAAATCGTGCCGGATTTTTTGCTCTTGTGTAACATCGGAAATCGTCGCAATCACCAAACCTTGTGATTCCACTTTTTCTGAAGGGCTTACGACCAGTCGAAAAAACTGCATCGCCTTGTCTGACTGATCTTCAAGAAGAAGTTCAGTTGTGCGTTTGTATGACACAGCATCCTGCATTGCCAATTCAATGCGTTGAATAGTGTGTTGACCAAATCGATGAAAAGTAGCTTGATGATCTTCAGGAAATCGTGAATCTGTTCTAAGCATATGCTGTGCACCCAAGGACAGAATGATCTCGCCGTCGTTCATATCGCGAAGAATCGTTCCGGTATTGGTCGCACGTTCCGAGGTACGGAACAGCATATCCACAGCATCAGGGTGGAGATATCCCTTTACAGACTTCATAGAGTTAATTTCAGACTCCTTTAAGTTACGTCTTTACAGGGACAATTTCCAGTAAATGCGCGAATTACACATCCCCCTAAGTGAGGATTAGAACTTCGCTAATTCGGAGTAGACCTTATGGAGGGGGAAGCCCATGACATTGTAGAATGACCCATGCATGTCTTCAATTCCAACGAAGCCGATGAAGTCTTGAGCGCCATAGGAGCCGGCTTTGTCGAAAGGTTGGTGAACGTCGATGTAGTAGTTGATCTCTTCGTCTGTGAGTTCTCGAAAGGTAACATCCGTCTCATCGTGGAGTACTACTTTCCGCGTTAGCGAAATCAAACAAACGCCGGTAATCACAGTATGCGTTTGCCCCGAAAGTAGTTTCAACATGCGCACTGCGTCGTCGCGATCTTCAGGCTTGTTGAGGATATCACCATTGAGGTAAACGGTGGTATCGCCTGTGATGACGACCTCATCTTCTTTAAGGTCCTCAAGGAAAGCATTGGCTTTCTTCTCTGCCAAATAACGCGCTACCTCTTCACGCTTGAGCTCCGACGAAAAATCCTCTTCCACTTCCTTGGTACGAATCTCTACTTCGATACCTAATCCTTGGATGAGTTGTTGACGTCGCGGACTCTTGCTTGCAAGGATCACACGCTTCCCTTCGAGATTGCTTAAGATCATGCCGCGAAAATACATCCATAAAGTGGGCATACAAAGTTGAAAAGAAGCGCCTCAAAAGTTATGCTGAGCCTAATGCAAAGTGTAATTTTGCGCCCATGCACGAGAAGATCCTCATCCTTGACTTCGGGTCACAGTACACTCAGTTGATCGGACGCCGAATTCGCGAACTGAATATCTATTCAGAGATCATTCCATGGAATAAAGCGCCTGAGCTTGATGAATCCGTGAAAGGCGTGATTCTTTCAGGGAGTCCGTTTTCTGTGAGAGATGAAAAATCTCCAACTCCTGATCTTGATCGCTACCGCGGAAATGTTCCAATGCTCGCCGTATGTTTCGGAGCACAATACATCGCTCAGAACTACGGGGGTTCAGTAGAAGCCTCAAATACCCGTGAGTACGGACGCGCTCATCTAGCTACGATTAATACGGAGAGCCGACTACTTCAAGGCATGACTGAAGGGTCTCAGGTGTGGATGTCGCACGCTGACACGATTCAATCCATTGGCGACGATTACCGCTTGATTTGTTCTACGAATGACGTCAAGTATGCCGGTTTCGAAAGCACGACTGACGAAACTTTCGCCATCCAATTCCACCCTGAGGTTTACCACAGTGAAGAAGGAACAAAACTCCTCGAAAACTTCACCGTGAAGATTTGTGGATGCGCTCAAGATTGGACACCACAATCGTTCATCGATGAAACCGTTGGCAAACTCAAGGACAAGATTGGCAACGACAAGGTTGTTCTTGGATTGAGTGGTGGTGTTGATTCATCAGTGGCAGCTGTTCTCTTGCATCAAGCCATCGGAAAGAACCTCTACTGCATCTTCGTAGACAATGGGCTACTCCGTAAAAATGAATTCGAAGACGTACTTCAGAGCTACCAAGACATGGGCTTGAATGTAAAAGGAGTGCGCGCTGCCAATCGTTTCTATTCCGCGCTAGCGGGAATTTCAGACCCCGAAGGAAAACGAAAAGCCATTGGTAAAACCTTCATCGAAATATTCGACGACGAAGCCAATCAGATTTCCGACGTGAAATTCCTTGGACAAGGAACTATTTACCCTGATGTGATTGAATCAGTGAGCGCTACAGGTGGACCTAGTGCGACAATCAAAAGCCACCACAACGTTGGCGGATTGCCAGACTTCATGAAATTGGAGGTTGTGGAGCCACTTCGCCTACTATTCAAAGACGAAGTTCGCCGTGTAGGACGTGCATTAGGCATCAAACAATCCATCCTTGGAAGACACCCATTCCCAGGTCCAGGACTCGGAATTCGTATTCTCGGTGATATTACTGAAGATAAAGTGCGAATACTGCAAGAAGTGGATCACATATGGATAAATGGACTTAAGGCACACGATTTGTATGATGATGTATGGCAGGCAGGTGCTATCTTGCTTCCGGTGCAAAGTGTGGGCGTTATGGGAGATGAACGCACTTACGAACAAGCGGTAGCACTGCGCGCGGTTTCTTCTACTGATGGAATGACCGCAGACTGGTGTCATTTGCCTTATGAATTCCTTGGAAAGGTTTCGAACGAGATCATCAACAAGGTTAAAGGCATTAACCGCGTTGTATATGATATCAGCTCGAAACCCCCTGCGACGATCGAATGGGAGTGACGAAGCTGATCAGCAACGTCTCAAAGACAATGAAAAGACTACTGACATACCTACTTTGCTCGCTGATGCTACTGTTGGTCGCTGACCTTCAAGCTCAAGGTGACAAGGTGACTATCGAGAAAAACGGTAAGACCTACTACGTGCATACAGTAGAGCAAGGTCATACGCTGTACGGTATTTCTAAGCTGTATAACACTACCGTGGAAACCATCACCGCCGAGAATCCAATGGCGAAGAATGGACTTCAAATTGGTCAAACCCTCTACATCCCAGCTCAAGGAGAAGTCAACAGCGATGTTTGGACGAATCCTGTGCGCATTGAAGGCGGGTTTATGATTCACCGCGTAAAGAGAAAGGAGACGCTTTACGGTATTAGCCGTCAGTACAATTGCGATATCAACCGCATTCTAGAACTGAATCCAGGTGTCGAACTAAGCCTACAGCCAGGCACAGAATTGAAGATCCCTCAAAACGATCTTGACATGCCGTCAACAGAGGTTATTGAACCAGGGCCTAATGACGGTTGGGAAAAGCATCTCGTTCAAATGGGAGAAACCCTTTACGGTATCTCTCGAAAGTACGGCGTTGACCCAGACGAAATTGCGAAGTTGAATGATGGCCTGCCAGAAGGACTGAAAGCCGGAGAAGAGATTTTGATCCCTATTCGCAACGAGCTTTTTGTGCAGCAAACTGAGGAGATTGAATACAATCTTGAAATGAAAGACACGGTATTCATTAAATCACGTTACAACGTGGTCGTAATGATGCCTTTTGGCTTGCAAACTGCTTTCATTAAAGAAGGAGAAGAAGGATACGATCGAGAAGGAAAAACGGAACGTCTCCGCGAAATTTCAATGAGCTTCTACCGCGGAATGACATTCGCCTTAGATAGCCTTCAGAAACGCGGCGCGAATCTCAATGTGACTTTCATTGACGCGACAACTGAGGCCGATGTATTGGCCGCACTGCAACGCGATGAAGTGAAGAACGCTAACCTCATTATCGGCCCACTTCAGCGCAAGTCCATCGAGAAAGTTTCTTCTTACGCGTCACGTAAAGGGATTCACGTTGTTTGTCCTGTACCGCAGTCGAACAAGGTTCTCTTGAGCAACCCGAATCTCAGTAAGGTGTTTCCTTCTATGGAGTCGGAAATGAAGGCCATGGCAGAGCATGTAGCGAATACGCATGCCGGTGAAAACGTCATCCTCATCAACAGTAAAGATGTGAAGGATGCTCGTATGGTGCAGCTCTTCAAGAAGTACTACGATCAAGCCTTGAAAGCTTCTCCGAACATGACGCTTAAGGGCTACACCGAGATCGAAGGAAGTAGCAAGTTCGTTGGAGAGTTTGAAGCGAAGCTGAGCAAAGCGCAACGCAACATTATTGTGGTTCCGGCTGGAAACCAGAGCCGCAGTATGATTGCCAATTTGCAGAGTAAAATTCAACTTCTAAATGAAGAAGAATTCCAAGTCTTGGTATATGCTCCAGATGATTGGTTGAACTACGACTTCTTGGATATCACATACAAGAATCGAACGCAATTGGCTGTACCTTCAGCACAATACCTCGATTACGAAAACCCTTCGGTAACGCACTTTGCTGATGCATACCAAAAGGAGTTCCAAGTAGACCCGAGCAAGTACGCTTTCCTCGGGTATGACATCATGATGTTCTATGGCTGCGGATTGATCCAATACGGTATCAACTTCCCGAATAACTTCGAGTCTATCGACCTAAGCGGCCTTCTTCATATTGCCTTCGATTACCGCAAAACGGGAATGGAAAGCGGGTATGAAAACGAACACGTCTACCTGCTTCGTCACCACGAAATGAAACTGGAAAATCTCCATGCCCACTAGACAAGAGATCACCTCGGCATATCAGTCGATTCAAGATGAGATCTGTTCCGCGCTAGCGGAATTTGATGGAAAAGGAACATTCAGAGAAGATTCATGGAACCGCGAAGGCGGAGGCGGAGGTCGGTCACGCGTGATGCGTGATGGCGCCGTTATTGAGAAAGGTGGAGTGAACTTCTCAGAAGTCCATGGGGTTTGTTCGCCTCAGTTGAAAGCCCAGCTTAAAAACGATTCTGAGACCTTCTTTGCCACTGGGGTGAGCATTGTACTTCATCCGAACAACCCGCCAGTTCCCATCATTCACATGAACATTCGCTACTTCGAATTGAGCGACGGGACGTACTGGTTCGGCGGCGGAATTGACCTGACTCCACACTACATTGATCGTGACGAAGCACGCTTCTTCCACGAACAAATGAAAGGCGTGTGTGATCGATTTGATGCAGCCTATTACCCGAAATTTAAAGACTGGGCAGACAACTACTTCTACCTCCCGCATCGCAATGAAACACGCGGTATCGGAGGTATCTTCTTCGATGACCTCGGACGAGAAGGCGGCAACAAACAAGACTTCTTTGACTTCGCTTGCGCCGTCGGACGAACTTTCGCTCCTACGTATATCGCTATCGCGGAAAAGAAGAAAGACCTTCCTTTCACATCTTCAGAAAAAGAATGGCAACTCCTACGCCGCGGACGCTACGTTGAGTTCAACCTCGTCCATGATCGCGGCACCCGCTTCGGCCTCATCTCCAACGGACGAACAGAGTCGATCCTCATGAGCCTCCCTGCTACTGCCAACTGGGAATACATGCACGAACCGGAAGAGGGTAGTCGTGAGGCGGAGACGCTTGCGGGGCTGAGGAAGGGGATTGATTATCTGGGTATTAGAAAATGACACATACACCGGCGTCCGGCGTCCGGCGTCCGGCGTCCGGCGTCCGGCGTCCGGCGTCCGGCGTCCGGCGTCCGGCGTTGACCCGTCCTAAAAAAAGTTGACAGTGTTTGTACTAATTTACTGTTATAGGTTTACAAGTGTTCTTGTTTCCTGTTTTAGGTTGTCTTTTTCAAAGTGAACTTGGTTGGGCGTAGCTAGCCTTAAGCTTTCATGTGGTCGAAGCGAGTTGTACAGTGCAACAGCTTTGCGGACTCCTTCTCGTGCGTCATCTAAGCCTCTTAAGTTGTAGCTATCTAAGAACTCTCCTTTGATGATACCATTGATTCGTTCAGCTTTAGGATTGTCCAACGGTTGGGAGTTCTGAGTCATTGAGATTCGGATTCCGTGTTGTTCCAGCAATGCTGTGTATTCACTCGAACAGTATTGGACTCCGCGATCTGAATGATGGATAAGACCTTCCGTGCTGGTTGTCGTTGATAGCGCCATTCGCAAGGCGGCTATACATCCTGAACGATCCAAGGAGCGCGATAGATGATAACCCACGATTCGTCTTGAGTAAGCATCCGTAATCAAGGATAAGTACAAGAACTTACTACCTACTCGAACATAGGTAATATCACTCACCCACAGTTGGTTAGACCCACTAAGCCGGATTCCTTCTGTGAGATTATCGAAGCGATTAAACCAACGGTAGGAGAACGTCGTCTTGGCCTTGTTACGACGAACCTTTACCAACATCCCATTAGAGCGAAGAATATCAAACAGACGGTCTCGACCGATTTTCAACTCATTTTCATCCATTTCTGACTTGATCATATGGTACAGCTTGCGTGTACCAACTCGTGGTAGCTTGGAACGGACTTCAGACACCAGAGATAGAACCACTTCCTCTTGCAAAAGCGTTCGCTCCCTTGTCTTCTGTGATTTATAATACGATTGTCTGGTTACACCAAGTAGCCTGCATAACACCACCAGGGAGGTGCTTGCATTCTCCTGTTTTACTTGTTCGACTGCTTGGTATCGGACTTTTTTCTGATGTTGATCTTCAGCTGATCTTCAGCTATATCGATCATCGCATCAAGTAACTGAGTCTTGAGTTTTTCCTCTTTTAGCTGCGCTTCTAAGGCACGAATACGAGCTGCTAGAGCTTCTGGATCTTCTTTCTTAGATGGATGTGACATGGCTTGATGGGTCTCGAGATAACCAAATTTACGCATCCAATCTAGGATTGTACTATGACCCTTGATATGAAAGTGTCTACGTGCTTCTGTCATGCTCATTTCACCACTGCTCACTAGGTCGCAGATCTCATGTTTTAGCGCTAAACTGAAGCGCTGGCGGATTGAATAGGTTTGTGACATTGTGTTTGGTTTTAATGTCAACCTATTTCAGGATGGGACTCGTCCGGCGTCCGGCGTCCGTTTCCATACCAATCGAATAATTACTATCCGCCTAATCATGCTAATTCCGGCATCCGGCGTCCGGCATCCGTTTCCATAACAATCGAATTACTGCTATCTGCCTGACCATGCTATCCGCCTTAGGCGGTCCTAATCATGCTATCCACCTCAGGCGGACTAACATCACTCTACCACCACTCTCCTAACAGCCCGCACCCCTTCTGAATTCTTCAATACAACGAGGTACAACCCTCCTTCCCAAGAGCTTACCTCAAGGAAAGATGTCGTTCCGAATACTTGGTCGCTGTGGACGAGTTGGCCGGAGCTGTTGTAGACTTCGAGGTCTAGGGTACCGCTTTCATAGTGGCGGATGGTGAGGACGTCACGTACCGGGTTAGGGAACGCGCTGAACTCAAGAGAGGCCGTGATTTCTTCGATATCGACTGTGGTGTCTTCTACGTCTACCTTGATCTCGCAGATACCTGAGCATTCACTTCCATCCCAGTTGGTGTCGATGGTGATGAGCATGTATCGTCCGACGATGCCGTCGAAATAGGGGCCTGATTCTCCGGAGTAGTCATCGTTTCCTGGGGCTTCGTTTACCTCGAAGGTTCCGAAGTTCTCCCATGTCTCTCCGTCAACAGAAAAATCAAAGTAGCAGTTGCGTGCGCCTTGTCCTGTTTGGTCTGGTACGTTTAAGTTCCAGATGTGTGACTCAAAGAAAGCATGTGGTGAACCGAGATCGTACATGATCCAATGTCCTTCACCGCGTTCTGGGTTTGGGTTTTCGGAAGTGGAGCATGACAACCAGGCGTCTTCCCAGTTAATGCTGTGTGAGCCGAAATCACATTGCGCTGAGGCCAGCAAGCTTGATGTGATCAATGAAAATAGAAAGAGTGTCTTTTTCATGGTCTTAGATATTCATGAAGCCGATTGGCTGGCCATTATTAATGTCGAAGAATTCACCCAGGTTCGGGAGGATGTACTCCATGTCTCCTGGTTCCACGCCCATCCATAAGGCGAGTTCAGCGAAGTACTCATCAGCGGATGTTGTTGGAAGGATGATTCCATTTCCTACCTCTTGGTCTGATCCCAATCCGAGGTTCGGGTACTGACCATAGATTTGTCCGCCGTTAACTGCGCCGCCCATCACGATAGCGTTTCCGCCCCATGCGTGATCCGTTCCGTTTCCGTTTGAAGTGAGTGTTCGGGCGAAATCAGAGATGGTGAAAGTGGTTACACAATCATCCATGTTGATCTCTTCCATTGCTGCTTGGAATTCTCCGAGGGCTTGAGACACGAGGGCAAGCATCGCTTGTTGATTCTCAAGAACCTCATCGTGGTGATCCCACCCCCCGAAAGTAAGGAAGTAGGTTTGGCGCGTATGTCCTAGAACAGAGCTTGCTGCGATACTCTTCGCAATCATCTGCATGTTCTGTGAAATTGGGTTCTGAGGGTTGAACTGCGTTACAAACTCACTCACCCCTGCAATCGCAGAACTAAAGGCTTCGTGTGACCCTTGTGCGTTCAATACCTTGTCGCGGTAGGTCTGCTTGAAGATGTCTTGGTACTCTTGCTCAAGTACACTTTGCGCTGTATTTCCAAGCAATTGGTTGAATGGGTCTTCTTCTTCGAAGATGTTGATTCCCACACTTCCATTTCCAGAATTCTCAATCGCAAATTCAATGATCTCGTTTCCAGTTTGGAAAGTGTTTACCCCACTGAGTGAAATGCTCATACTCACATCCTGATTGTCATTCAAGGTGTGCAGGATATCGGCCATTCGTCCACCCCAACCTTTCGAGGTACGCTCTTGAGGCAAGCTCGTCTGCCATTGTTGAATTTGATCCGAGTGCGAAAGCAATCCGAGCGGAAGCAGCGCTGTACCATCGATCACCTGTTGCTTGGTGGTTGGCTGACGAAGCGTGCCGACATTCGAAATGAAGGCCGCCTTTCCAGTGTTAAACAAACCTTGAAGTTCCGGCATGCTTGGGTGTAGACCGTAACTATAGCCGTCTCCATCTGTGAAGTTCAAAGGAAGTAAGCTTCCTTGCGGTAACGCAAGATTCGAACGAGAAGCAGCGTAGTTATTGTAGATCTCCGTTGTAGAAGGAACCAGCATGTTGTAGCTGTCATTTCCTCCTGCTAGAAGAATACATACTGTAGCCTTATAGTCACCCGTCAATGGCATCAACGGTGAGCTCATCGCTGGTTTTGCGAGCGCATTCATCATCCCCAAGTTGAAGTAAGAATTGAGGAAGGTCGCTGATCCTACCAGGGCACAACTAGCTTGCCCGAGGAATTTACGGCGCGACATGCCGTTCTTGTGTGCATTATTTTTGGATGACATAGTCTGGGCTGATTAGTGTTAAGAAAATACCTGCTTTCACCGCGGCCTCATCATCAAAGAGGGCCATCAGTTCGACTGCGTCGCCGATCTCTTCTTTGGTCTCGTCTGACATGGTTCCTCCAGTCAGGAGTATATCCAAACGATCCATCAAGACTTCTCCTTGCGTGGAGAGTAAGACCTCATCACTGAGGTCAAGATCAACGCGATCTTCTTCTGCCAAAAGATCCCAGTTGAATTCAGGGAAACCAATGTTGTTTTCGCTGGCTTCAGTACTCACATCTAGATAGAAATCACCCAGGAACATGAAGTACACGAGATTGACATAGTTAATGGCTGTCGCCGAAGTCAAGATCTCAAACTCAGGAGCTACGAGTCCTTCATCGAAGATTGGTCCGTGAGGTGAGTGACTTGGCAGGAAGAAATTGAATACCGAAGGGGCCCCGAGTGGCGATTGGTAGGTCGCTTCTTGGTACCATCCACCAACGGCCCACATATCTCCTGACTCATTCGCCGCGTCAAAGGCGCGAAGGATCTGTGTCATACGAATCATCGGCTCACGCATCTTACCGCTCGAAGGAAGTTCGATCCATTCACAGTCACGAGCTTCTGGGTCCAGTAAGACTTGGCGAATCACTGCTTTCATATCTCCACGTACGCCTTCCCCGTTATCGTTGAATGCATCTGCGACACGCGAAACGTATTCCGGTGAAGGGTTCGACTTCACTAGGCGCTGAATTAACTGCTTACCAATGAAAGGCCCCACATTCGGGTGATTGAAGAGGTTGTCCATGGCATCAGAAATATCTTCTGCCCCTGATTGACCTGAAGGAACTACTTGTCCGTTGAGTAGGTACTTCTCCCCTGGTTCGTGCCATGCTTCGTTGATCTCCATTGGCAACCACGTATTGATGGTTGGAATGGTGTTGAACTCACCATCCCATTGGACTGGGATATCACTGATATCATCCCAATGCCACCAGTATTCTGCTGGTGCTAGTCCGGTGAAGATCTTAGCGAACTCCTGAATGTCATCGTTATCATAAGATGCAATCGGTTCATTGTCATCGTCGAATTGGATACTACCGTCGTTATTTAGCTCATACAAACCGATCGTGAACAGCTGCATGACCTCACGCGCATAATTCTCATCGGGTTGGATGTTGTTCTCTTCATCGGTTCGCTCGTTGTTGAGGTGACTTAAGTAGTAGCCCATCACGGGGTGCATCGTCACATCCTCAATCAAGTCGCGGAAGTTGCCGAAAGAATTTTGGTAGAGCATATCATAGTACGCTGCCAACCCATGTCCTGCGATTTCCAAGTCACTGCGTTCCGAAACCACGAAGATTTCAGAAAGCGCCAAGGCGATTCGCTGTCGCAACTGGTCTTCCGAGTGCATCACATTATGCCACCAAGCTTGACGCCAATAGATCGACAATGGGAAAATGTTTGGGTTTTCGTAGACCTCTTCTTCTCCATAGATATCGTAATACTGTTGGAGGAAGTCGTTCCACACCATATCCATCGTATCGCGGAAGGAAACGAGTGGTGCTTCAAACTGCTGTTCCATCCAGAACTCTGGTCCTACAGAAGCTACATCTTGAATCAATTCATAATCTGCACCGAGTGATGCTTGCCCCAGGAAGCGAGACGCATCCTTCAGGTGTTGGTTGAGGCCGAGACCATTGATTGTCGCTTGGTGGCTAGTACCATTCGACTGGCTCGACGAGGTGACCGTGACGCCGTTGTCTTGTCCGGCCCCAAAATGATCTTGAAAGATCTGGGATTGCGCAGACAAACACCACAGCGCCATGGCGGCGAGGAGTGAGTATTTCATGACTGGTCAGTTTCGTACCGCTAAGTAAGTTAGGGAACTATCCAAAGCGGCATATATGCCGTTAGACGAATTGCTAACACGAAAGTTTACAGAGGGGGGTGGATTTTAACATTTGAATCCGGCATCCGGCGTCCGGCGTCCGTGGAGAATGCGGAAAGAGGATCGCGGATCGCGGATTGCGGATTGCGGATTGCGGATTGCGGATTGCGGATTGCGGTGGTTAGGGGTAGCATGATTAACGGGAAACCTGAATTGTGACGGATCATAACGGATGCCGGACGCCGGACGCCGGAATCAGCATGATTAGTTCGCCTTCGGCTGGATAGCGTGATTAGTCCGCCTCTGGCGGATAGTATATTTAGTTGAACTCGACGGTAGCAACTATCAATCAAAAATTTCCATCCTGGAGATCAGCCATAGTAACCAAGTAAGATTAGTAAGTCTGCTACGTTAACTAAACCATCACCGTTGAAATCAGCAGTTAGGTCAAAACCGGTTTGGCCATATTGTGCAAGGAACTCAAGCAAATCTCCTGCGTTCGTATTGCCATCGCCATTGAGGTCTCCACAATTCACCCCGTAGGCGCATGATCCATCGTCGGTATTTGCCGTGGGGCTGTAATTACATGCATCTGAATCAAGACAACCATAGATCAACACCAAAGCTGGAATGGAAATAACTTCATCTACGCAGCAGGTATTATCGTTTGTTAGGCAGAATGAGACGTTCGTTTCTTCTCCAACAGGGAAATAATCATTCAAAGGCAGATCGTACACTTCTTCTTGAAAGTGCATTTGGAAGTTCTCATTCGCATCTACGTCAACAGAGATTTCAGTCAATTCCACACCAATCTCCCCAATTGAATACGAAAAGCCGTCATAACTTCCACCTGGTTGAGAGAGCATGGATTTCGAAAGTATCCATTGGCATACTCCATAATTGAACTCTACCAGTTGGACTCCTCCGTAAAGTCCTGTGAATGTAATTTCGTTGTTGCTTACAGATAAAATTTCAGCCTCATGAATACCAAATTCTGGATGATTAATGGTTATCTCCATACCCTCCAAAATAGCGGCGTTCGCATCGAAGGAAAATACGGCCTTAGCTACACCAGTCGGGTTTAAATGACATTCCGGAAAATCAATGGTCCAAATCGCTAGCGGGGTGAGAACGTCAGTTGATTCTACCGAAAACTCCTCTGTAAAAGTTAATTCCGGGTCAATTTCTGAAGTAACATTGATGGTATATTCACCTTGAGGGAGATTGCCTATTTGAACGCTCCCACTTGAATATTCATACTGTGCATCTGCTACTGGAGGAGTTAAATCAATTTCTAAATCACTCATGTCATAATCCGAAAAGAAATAAGAGAGAATAAATCCTCCAGGTTCTTCCGGACAATAGCTTCCAACAGGTGTTCCGTAAAGACCCGCTATTTCCTCTAATGGAATCGTCACATCATGGCAGCAATTTGGGTCTCCAAAAAGACAAAAACTGACAACGGGCTCAGTTCCTAGAGGGAATTCAACAAATCCTGGCAGATAATGGGTGACTCCATCGTAGCTCAAAAAAAACTGCTCACCACTCGATTGGACATCTATATCTAGAATAAAACTCTCGTCGGTCACTGTTACCAGATCTGCGGTATATCCTTCAAATGTTAAACCCGGAGTCTCACCCATGTACTTATTGAAACTCCATTCACATCCGAACAGCTTCACTATGATATCTTGATAGCCACCATAAAGTGATCCAACAATGATCGCGTTGTACTGAAATTCTAGAATCTGCGGTGAATAGTAACCTGCAAATGGATGGTCAACAAAAATCTCCACATTGTCAATTAGGAAGTCACTTAATGGTCCTTCAAAAAGAATACTAGCTACTCCATCAGGATCACCACAGGTCTCAGCTAATTGAATTGCTCCGACGTTAATTGGATTCGGGGTCCAATCAACCAATTCGAAGCATGATTCAACTGAACACAACGTTTGGTTATTGGTGACTCTTAGGCAGTAATTTCCGGCTTCGGGTGCGAAGACCAATAATGAGTCGGAGTACCAAGCAATTGAAGTTGGAACAGGTGCCCCGAATATTGTAAACAACTCAGCAGAGAAACCAATCCCTTCATTTAGATTTTCATAAGTAAATGATGCCCATGCTTCTACCTCTCCGTTTTGATCACAATAAGAAGGACTCAAGTATGACTGTTCGATAGAGAAACTAATTGGCGGTGGGTCAACGGTAAAGCACGATTGTCGGGCACAATCCATGTTTTCATACCCCATTCTAAAACAAAAATCGCCAGGCGGTAATTCCGAAACAAGAAACGTCTCATTCTCTAACAACTCAATTTCAGCCTCAATTGCTTCCATTGATTCCTGATCAATTACTTCCCATATGTAAGGTTCAAGAGAT
The DNA here is from genome assembly GCF_030845195.1 of Sanyastnella coralliicola. Taxonomy (GTDB): domain Bacteria; phylum Bacteroidota; class Bacteroidia; order Flavobacteriales_D; family Sanyastnellaceae; genus Sanyastnella; species Sanyastnella coralliicola. The sequence continues at coordinate 612,620 of NZ_CP132543.1, read as the reverse complement.
TCGATCAAAGAATACGAGATTTCTGCGCTACCACTATATTCTCCTTCAGAATTGCAAGAGGATTCCACGTCAGGTTGTGACAGGGTAAATTCGTAAGGGGAATTCTCAACTTCAAAACAGAGCTCCTGAACACAACTCGAACCAATTAGATTAAACTGGGCACAGTACTCACCAGGATTTAAGCCAGAAACATCCACACTAGACCCCCAAATAGAGCTATTCCATTCTGTTGATATTGGTACGGTTACTCCCGTTTCTTGATCAACTATTTCAAGGATGAGTATTTCATGATGATACACATCGTGTTCAATGGTAACAACACGTGACCCTAATTGACCATTTACGCATTCAACCGTCGAAACTTCATATGAGTCAATAATCGAGTTTCCATTGTTGACAGGAATATCAATCTCAAATAATTGGGTGCAATTAAACGCATCATCAACAGCTGGAAGGGACAACTCTATGGAATATTCTGCATTAGTTATTCCGAAGATGTCGATGTACTGATCAGAGGATTCAATTTCTAAATAAGGATTCTCGGGATAAATATTGAGAGTGAAATCATCGTACTCCTGTTGTTTGTATAACCTGATCCATCCGTCGAAAGCACCATCACAGCTAGGGCCTTGTTCTTCTTGAATGCTTCCGTATGCAGGTTCCTTTACATTGTTAAATACATACGATAAGCTGTACTGTTCCTCCTCAACGCAATGACCGAACGGATAATTGGGAGATGGAGATGTCGCCACCTCTACAATCAATAATTCAGATTCAAAAGGATAGTCCTCAAATCCAGAAAGATTAAAGTAGTTATCACCCGGTTCAGCAACAACATACCATAAGATTGGTTGATAACCGTACCCGTATGAGAACCATACAGTCCAGGCGTCATCATCATCATCTGTCCCTACAATGTTCAGGTTAACTTCCAAGTTTCCTGTGTTGCAATCTGGGAACCCATAAAACAGTTGGAAATTCCATCCATCACAATCTTCTTGAGCTTGAATAAATGAGGCCGTTCCTACAAGCAATAGCAGTAGAACGAGTTTTAGATAAGAAGGCATAGAGCGAAGATAAAAAAAGACGACCAGTGTGAAGCTCTCCTTGGCTATCTTCACCTTCTCAAAAACTACACCGATGGAAGAAATGATCCTTGACAACCCACGTGAGAACGGAATGGAACGCCGAAGAAAGTTGCTTCCTGTATGGATCAAGATATTCATTTGGTTCTTCCTAATATCAGGGATCCTTACGCCTTTCGTACATGTGTTTGGCATAATATTCGAAAAACACAGTTCTAGTATTTATGGCCTTCTTTCATCTTCTAGTCTTTCTATCACCTCGTTCATTGTTAGCGCGATATACCTTTTCAAAGGACTGGTAGCCTACGGATTGTGGTTTGAAAAAGACTGGGGTGTCAAATACGCGCAAATCGACGCCATTGTTGGTATCATTATTTGCTTTCTCGCCATGGTACTCCTCCCTTTCGTAACTGATGTAGTTAAATTCAGTTTTCGATTTGAAATTCTCTTCCTCATCCCCTACTACCTCAAAATGATTCGCATTCAGCAGGAGTGGACGGCTAGGGGAATCTTTTAGGAGGCGTTAGGCGTTAGGCTTTAGGCGTTAGGAGGGTACTCATGAAGGTCAACTACGAACCCTTGAAATAGTGATTAATAATTGGTGAATTCTGAAAGATGAACTAACGGTCAACTCTTGAGTTTAAGATCCTCCAAGTCTACACTGCAATACTAAAGCCTAAAGCCCAAAGCCCAACCACGAACCACGAACCACAAACCACAAACCAAAACCACATGCACTTCATCATCTTCGACATCGACGGCACCCTTACAGATTCCACTGCGGTGGATGATGATTGCTTTGTGCGTGCCTTTCAGGAAACTTTTGAAATTAACTCTTGGAATCAGAGTTGGGAAGGACTTCAAAATGTGACCGATTGGGGGATTACAGAAGAAATCTTCGAACGCGAATTTGGTCGACTTCCTTCGGATGAAGAGTTTCAGCGGATGCATGACAATTTCATTCGTTTGCTGAAGTATGAGCAAGAGCACCATCCGGAGAAATTCAAGGAAGTGCCTGGAGCGAAAGAATTCTTCAACTCGTTGAAGAATGATCCAAACATCGGACTAGGCGTCGCTACGGGCTCTTGGGAGCAATCAGCTATGGTGAAGCTAAATACAGGTGGGATCGATATCCAAGGTGTGTGTTTCTCTAACAGCGATTACCACAAAACCCGCGCAGGAATTACTCAAGACGTTATCGACCAACTCAAAGAACGCACGGGCGAAGAACCCGAACGCATCATCTACTTCGGCGATGGCACCTGGGACTATAAAACATGCCAACTCCTCGAAATTGAATTCATCGGTGTAGATGTGCACTTGAATGGGAAACTGAAGGCGTTGGGGGCGGAACGGGTTATTTCTTCGTACTTAGGCGTTAGGCTTTAGGCTATAGGCGTTAGCGGTGGACGGTGGACGGTGGACGGTGGACGGTGGACGGTGGACGGTGGACGGAACCAAACAAATTCACCCAATTATCCTTGCCATTGAAAGTTTATCTCCCCTGATACAGGCGCAAGATTGCGCCGCTAAAGGACCAAGGACAGGACATATAAGTGGTACGTGGTACGTGGTACGTGGTACGTGGTACGTGGTACGTGGTACGTGGTACGTGGTACGTGGTACGTGGTACGTGGTACGTGGTACGAAGTTAACTAATCATGCTATCCGCCTCAGGCGGAACTAATCATGCTATTTCCGGCATCCGGCGTCCGGCGTCCGTTTATAGACAGGGCCTCAGTTGGAAAACACCTAAGACATTTCGCCATTTCGCCATTTCGCCATTTCGCCCTTAAAAAACAGAAAGAAAAAATCAGGGCACCACTGGGCACCCTGATCAATATTCCAATTAGCTAGTAGCAAGCCTCGGCATATTGCCTACCGCTTACTGCCTACGTCTAGAGAAAGTCTACTCTTCCTGAATCGAGGTTGTAGTAGGCTGGTACGATCTCAACATCGCCAGATTCTACTGCGTTGCGTACGATTGATGAGCGTGCCATCATATCGTCTACTGTGAGCATTGCGTTTTTCTTTACCACGTCGTTAATTTCAGCACCTTCACCTGCAGCTGCTACGGCTGGAGTGATGTGAGAAAGTAGGTGGTTCAGGTTGTATCCGTTGTTTCCTCCTTGTACCGCTGCAGTAACAGCTCCACAGCTCTGGTGTCCGAGCACTACAATCACTTTGGATCCCAGGTGAGCTACGGCGTATTCTATACTTGCAAGAGAAGAACTGTTGGCTACGTTTCCGGCAACGCGAATAACGAAAAGCTCTCCGATACCAGCGTCAAACGCTAATTCAGGAACAACACGGCTATCCGCACAACTCAAGATAATCGCGTACGGTGCTTGTCCACCTGTAAGCTCATCTCTGCGTGCTCCGTCTTGTAAATTTCCTTCAAGCTGATCATTTACGAATCGACCGTTTCCATCGGTCAATCGCTGTTTAATCTCTGAAATAGTCATGTTAAATCGTTTGGTGTTTCCTATGGTACTTGCAATCTAAGAAATCTTCGAGGATCGCGGAGCGCGGAACGCGGAACGCGGAGCGCGGAACGCGGAGCGCGGATTGCGGATTGTGGTTCGTGGTTCGTGGTTCGTGGTTCGCGGTTCGAACCTAATTAACCATGCTATCCGCCGAAGGCGGCCTAATCATGCTAGTTCCGGCATCCGGCGTCCGGCATCCGATTTCGAACAGGTCTTCATTCGGAGTACCCCCTCAAACATTTAGCCATTTAGCCGGTCATCCCTACGCCTTAAGCCATAAGCCCTAAGCCCAATCCATTTCGCCATTTCGCCATTTCGCCTTTTAGCCCCTGCGCCCCAGAGAATTGAGTAGTTTCAAATGACTCACCACCCCACCCAAATAACTCGTCTGATTGGGTCTGACTCCGTGGGCGAGTAGTACACCGTAGAGAATCCGGTTGAGTTGAGGATAGTAGACATGGTGAATGTGTGGGAACAAGTGATGGGCGATGTGATTGTTGAACCCTCCCAGGATGAAGTTTGCGAGTTCACTGAAAGGGTGCATATCATTGGAGCTTTTCACTTGATTCATTAGCCACGATTCTTGGATGATTCCATCTTCAGTGGTTTCTGGGTAGGCGGTGCTTTCTACATGGTGAGTCATGAAGAAAGTGAGCAAGAGGAAGATCGATTGCACCAGGTGCATGATCAAGAAACCGACGACGATGAGCCACCATGCTTGAGGGGCAAGGACGAGAGGAAGCACCAACAAGTAGGCAACGTAAAACACCTTTTGAAGGAAGAAGCCACTAAAGTACTTTCCGGTCATTCGTCCGCTCTTGAGTTCGTGAATGAAGATCAATGCATCTTTCACGAAGATCCAGTAGAGCGAATAAGTCGTGTATGCGATGGGGGCATAAACGATCTGAAAACGATGGTACCAGCGCTTGGGCATGTCGGGAGAAACTCGAATCAGACTGGTGATCTGGAGGTCGGAGTCGTACTCCTTTACGTTGGGAGCGAAGTGATGTGAATTCACATGACGTTCTCTCCAGGCTTCCGCGTGAGCGCCAACCAAAGTGTAAATGGCTACAAAGCAGTAGTGATTCCACTTATCCCCTCTCCACACGGTGTTGTGGGAGAAGTCATGCGCAAAATTGAAAGCAAACAAGATCGTGCACAAGCCGAATCCGGTATAACTGAGGATGAATAGGGATGTACTTAATTCACTGAACAAGAGTGAATAGCAGGCTACGGCACCTCCAAAGAACACGATGAACTTCAGGGTGAGTAGTATGATTAATCGTGATCTAGATTGGTCTAGACCTTCTCTGACAGAGGTGCGAATTAACTTCAGCAACTGACTGTCTTTGGCGATATGGAGGTGTTTATTTCGCATACTCACGGATTTGATAGTTCGTATGCTTCCCCATATTCTTCAGATGGCGAAAGTGTGATTTGAGTGCCTGTCCGTAAGGCATCTCCATATAAGTTACCTCATGCTTCTCTGCCAATTCACGGAAGATCGGAAGGATCTCACGGTAGTGAATATGACATACATTCGGCAACAGATGATGCAGGGCATGTGCATTGAAACCACCCAGAATGAAGTTACAGAATCGACTATCAGAATTGTAGTCGACTGAAGTCTTCATTTGCAACATCGGCCAGCTCATTTCTAGGCTTCCGTCGGCATTGGGTTCTGGGTGGCTTACAAAATCAGAGACGTGCGAAACACCGAGGACTCCCACAAAAATCAACGAGACCAAGAAGTGATTCGCCACAAAGGCAATGATCGCATGTTCCCAACCGAATGGCAGCACCATGATTGGAAGGATGATCATGTAGCCGATGTAAAGCACCTTGAACAACAAGAGTTTGAACACTTCTATTTTCGGTATATCGATATTGATGGTTCGACTCGAGTAATTGATCAACATCAAGGTGTCGCGGAACAAGAACCAATTGATCGAATACAAGAGGTAGAGAACCGGCGCGTACAACCATTGAAAGCGATGGAACCATTTCAGTTCCTGCGTTTCTGTCATTCGAAAAAGCGGGTTATTCAACACGTCGATATCACTCCCTTCCACATTGGTGTAGAGGTGATGTGATTCCGTGTGGTGTTTCCCCCAGACGTAGGCGTTATTACCTTGCAGATTAAAGGAGATCTGGAACAGAATCTTGTTCCAAAATTTACTCTTCACTGCCACTTGATGCGAGGCATCATGAGAAATATTGAAGGCGGTCAGCAAGACCGAGATCCCCATTCCAAGGTAGAACGCATAAAATGCAATCAAGCTACCTGAAGTAATCATTAATGTATAGAGCACGACATTCATCGCGAGGTAGAAGAACATTTTCAACTTGAAACGTCGGTTCCCCGTCTTCGGAATGTTCCGTTCGGTGAAATAGGCGTCAACGCGTTCTCTCAGTTCCTTGTAGAAGAGAGAGCCACGGTCCTGTGTGAACTTAAGTTTTTGCATTGTTCTGTATTTAATCGAAGGAAAGTTTGGGCAATAGCAGGGCTAGCTGCCTCTTTCCTGCAGTTACTATGTTGGTTTTATTTGGTGAGATGAGGGGGCTACGAGATCATTTGCCGCAGCATCACTTGCAATTCTGCCTGTGTAGGTGGAATGCGTCGTGATTTTCCTTGTTGCCGGTTGAATTGGTTTGGCAACACCAAGATGTGATCGGTTTCTTCTGGTTCTGCTAATGTCGCTAGCGCGGAATCGTTTGTCGTTTCAGTGACGGTCGGCTTCACAATGGTCAGTGCCTTGGAAGGATCCGACACTTTCTTCATTGAGCTGCGCACGGTATCGGCTTTCTTGCGATTGATCAAGCCTTCGATTTGCTTGACCTTGCCTTCGAGGAAATCCGCTTCCATCAGCATGAGGTCGATCTTATGCAACGACTTTTGTACTTCTCTGGGTGAGGTCATTCCTCGAGAAGAATCAATTTTCGAGAGTTGCTCGTAACAAGAGCGCATCATCGTTTTACAAAAGGCCAATTGATCGTCATTTCCAGATGCTTTGCTCAATTCTATGAGCTTGTCGAAGTGCGCAATCTGAAGATTCAGCTCGTCGATATCCGCCTGACGTTGTTCGGTCTTCCCCACGCGTTTCATCAGTTTGTAGCGTTGGGTAGCCGCCTTCTCTCGAAGGTCTTCCTTGTCGGCTATCCAAGTAGAACGTAGGTACTCCAAATCTTTGAGTTCCATCTGATCCAACTCCACCGCCAATTTAATCGGAGCGTTTAAGTCGACCCCAGAGGTCTCCTTCGCCACCAATTTGCGCAGCGTTTCAATGGGTGTCCCGGTCAATTTTTCCAGGGCCTTCACCACTTCGCTTGGAGCAGCATAGTTATTACGTTCAATTCGTTGGAGTGTAGAATGGCAGCATCCAAGAGCTTGGGCCATTTCACGGAGAGACATGTGATTTTCCTCTCGCACCGCACGGAATACCCGCGCTTGCAGTAGTGTACTTATCATGAGTTCTAAGAATTAATGTTGAGACTAAGATGCGAACTCTGAAATAGTATGCAAGCATTCGAGCTGTTAAAATTCTTTAACGGACCTAGTACGTGGTTCGTGGTTCGTGGAGAATACGAGATATCGTTTTACGGAGTGCAGTCTCTGAAAAGGTAGACTGTGGACGGTGGACTGTGGACAGAACCAGCCTGATCATGCTATCCGCCTTAGGAGGAACTAATCATGCTATGTCCGGCATTCGGCGTCCGGCATCCGTTTTTAGATTGAGCTTTGCTGAGAACACCCCTAAATCTGATGGTAGACAGTGGACCGTGGACTGTGGACAGAACCAGCCTGAACGTGCTATCCGCCGCAGGCGGGCTGACCATGCTACCGCCGCAGGCGGAACTAATCATGCTATGTCCGGCATCCGGCGTCCGGCATCCGATTTTAGATTGAGCTTTGCTGAGAACACCCCTAAATCAGATGGTAGACAGTGGACCGTGGACTGTGGACAGAACCAGCCTGAACGTGCTATCCGCCGCAGGCGGAACTAATCATGCTATGTCCGGAATCCGGCGTCCGGCATCCGATTTTAGATTGAGCTTTGCTGAGAACACCCCTAAATCAGATGGTAGACAGTGGACCGTGGACTGTGGACAGAACCAGCCTGAACGTGCTATCCGCCGCAGGCGGGCTGACCATGCTACCGCCGCAGGCGGAACTAATCATGCTATGTCCGGCATCCGGCATCCGGCATCCGTTTTTAGATTGAGCTAAGCTGCGAACACCCCTAAAACATTTCGCCATTTCGCCATTTCGCCCTTAAGCCCCTTTTACCGACTTAGGCCTTAAGCCTTACGCCATATGCCCAAACCCCGTTAGCCATTTCGCCATTTTGCCATTTTGCCATTTAGCCTTTTAGCCTTTTAGCCTTTTAGCCTTAAAAAAAAAAGAAACCACCACCCACCTTGAGCCCATCGCTGCCGCGGGCCCACCCACCCCCAGACGCAGGCACAATTTAGACTCAAACCATCTGTTTCCTAGCACTTTAAACGTTTAATACCGCACGACTTTGTGTGTGTTGGACATTGTTTTACAGGTGACGAAAATTCGGTTCGTGGTTCGTGGTTCGTGGTTCGTGGTTCGTGGTTCGTGGAGAATACGAGATATCGTTTTACGAAGTGCAGTCTCTGAAATGGTGGACGGTGGACTGTGGACTGTGGACAGAACCAGCCTGATCATTCTATCCGCCTTAGGCGGAACTAATCATGCTATGTCCGGCATCCGGCGTCCGGCATCCGATTTTAGATTGAGCTTTGCTGAGAACACCCCTAAATCTGATGGTAGACAGTGGACCGTGGACTGTGGACAGAACCAGCCTGAACGTGCTATCCGCCGCAGGCGGAACTAATCATGCTAACTCCGGCATCCGGCGTCCGGCATCCGATTTTAGTTTGTCTTTCTCTCCGAATACTCAAATAACATTTCGCCATTTCGCCATTTCGCCCTTTAGCCGACTTAGGCCTTAAGCCATAGGCCATATGCCCGAACCTCGTTGGCCATTTCGCCTTTTCGCCCTTTAGCCAACTTAGGCCTTAAGCCTTACGCCATATGCCCAAGACTCCGTTAGCCATTTCGCCCTTTAGCCCGTTCGCCCTTTAAACAGTAAACTCAAGTCCATCGTAGGCCAACTCCACCCCTTCCGGCAACTCCTTTGAAATGTCTTCGTGCTTTCCTAATAGATGACTAATGTGTGTCAAGTACGCTCGTTCTGGTTTGATGATGGAGATGATCTCTAGCGCTTCTTCGAGGTTGAAGTGAGAGATGTGAGTTTCCTTTCGGAGAGCATTGATGACGAGTGTTTTGACACCACGCAACTTGTTGAGTTCCGCGCTAGCGATAGAATTAGCATCAGTAACATAGGCGAAATCACCGATACGGAAGGCCATGACCGGGAGCTTGTGGTGCATCACTTCGATAGGGATGAACTCAATACCATTGATTTCAAAAGGGGTCAAATCAATGGTCTTCAGCGCGATTTGAGGGATGCCTGGATAACGGATTGGCGCGAATACATAATGGAATTCGCGTTTCAATGCCTCTTGTACTCGTTCCGTAGCGTAGACATCCATGTCTTTCTTCTGACGGAAGTTGAAGGCACGGATATCATCGAGACCAGCGATGTGATCTTTGTGTTCATGTGTGAAGACTACTGCATCCAAGTTCTTGATTCCACTGGCGAGCATTTGCTGGCGGAAATCAGGTCCGGTATCGATGACAATATTGGTGTCGCCCTCAGAAATTTGGATAGAGGAACGCAAGCGTTTATCGCGAGAATCAGTGGATGTGCACACTTCACAATCGCAGGCAATGACTGGCACCCCTTGCGATGTTCCCGTACCGAGCATTCGTATCTTCATCGGGTGTAAAGGTAAGCGCAAAGATTTACCTTTGCGGGCTGGATGGGAAAGACTTCGCTGAACATAATCGGACTCTTAATATTGCTCACACTGACTTCAACACTTGAGGCGCAAGAGCAGTTCAGATGGGAGAAGAATAAGGTCAATAAAGGACGGTTTTACTTCTACTGGGGGTGGAATCGCAGTGCATACACAGAATCAGACATTCGCTTTTTCGGCGATGATCATGACTTCACCATGTATGATGTAGATGCCAGTGACAATCAAACAACTTTCCTTCCGCGTATCTACTTCAATCCGAAGTGGGCAACAACCCCACAATACAACTTCCGAGTTGGTTACTACTTGACCGACCGCTTCGAGCTTTCAGCTGGAATCGATCATATGAAGTACGTCATGGCGCGAACGCAGATCGTGAACATCGACGGCTACATCCGCACTGGTAGTAATTACGACGGCAACTACGATAACCAAGAAGTGTACATCGGACCGAAATTCGTAGAGTTCGAGCATACTGACGGACTGAACTACATCAACATTGAAGGTCGATTCAGCTCGCCTTCATACATGAATCAATTCTTTGATTTCAGCGCCTTCGGTGGGTTAAGCGTGGGTGGTCTCTACCCAAAGACCAACTGCACCCTCCTCAACATCGAACGCTACGACGACTTCCACTGGGCCGGCTACGGTTTCGGTGCTGTCGGCGGTCTCCGCACGCTCATTAAAGGACACTTCATCGTCCAATTCGAAGGCAAACTCGGTTGGATGAATATGCCAGACATCCGCACTACCATCCGCGAAAGTGATCGCGCCAGCCAACAATTCGGCTTCAGCCAGGTGAATGTGGTATTTGGCTGGATCTTCGGGAAGAACGGGTACCGGAATTGCGAAGGCCCGGCGGGTAGGCCGAAGACTTGGGATTAGATTGGTTGACGGTGGACAGTGGACAGTGGACAGAACCTAACTAACCATGCTAATCATGCTAACCGCCGCAGGCGGACTGATCATGCTAATCCCGGCTTCCGGCATCCGGCGTCCGTTCTATTTGCGTGCCAAGAGTAGGTTAAGCACCTTTAGCCATTTCGCCTTTTCGCCTTTTCGCCATTTCGCCCTAATTGAGAAAAGAGTGATTTCAACACCCCCACGGAACATTCCCCCAAAATTCCTGTTCTTGTTCCATACACTTAATCTATTTCACCATGATGAACAGAAGAGCCATTTCTACTTGGCAAGGATCAGGACTTGAAGGTAAAGGACAATTGACCGTGACAAGTGGAGTATTGAACGAGACGCCATACTCATTCAAGATGCGTTTTGAAGACGAGGAAGGACGTTCTGGAACGAACCCAGAAGAGCTACTTGCAGCGTCACACGCCGGATGCTTTAATATGGCATTGAGCTTTCAGTTGGTTGGTGCTGGATACGAAGCAGAGATGTTGGAAACGAAGTGTACCGTTACCTTGGAAAACGTGGGGGGGAATGACTTTGGAGTAACAAAGATTGTTCTTGATCTCCAGGCGAAGGTTCCAGGGCTTGATAATGACAAGTTCATGGAACTAGCCAATAATGCAAAGAACGGTTGTCCGATTTCGAAAGCGTTGAGCTCAGTTGATATTCAAATGAATGCGGTGCTGAAATAAGCACCCATTCTATTCTTCGTGTTCTATTCCCTCGAGATCCATCAGGAATAGGCCGTACTCTCTAATTTTCTCGACCAAAGGAATGCAGGTCTTGCCTTTCTCGGTCATTGAATACTCCACTTTCGGAGGCACTACTGCGTATACTTTTCTTTCTACGAAGCCCTCTTCTTCCAAGATGCGAAGCTGAGTTGTTAGCATCTTGTCAGTGATGTGAGGAATAGACTTCTTCAACTCACCATATCGATAGGTTCGATCTTTCAAACGCCAGATAATTGGCATCTTCCATGTACCCCCAATTCGATCCATGGCGAACTCCACAGGGTTGTAGTACAGTTTGTTCTTGTATAGAAACTCAGGCATAACTCATTGATATACTCATTACTAACCTATTTGATAGTAGCACTATTATAGGAAAGTCTCTTGCCAAAAGTACGATACCGTCTGAGATTTGCATAAAGAAATCAACTCAATGAAAATGCAACTCAGTTTTATCGGTGTCATCACACTTCTATTTGTGTCTTGCACCAACCACGCTCAAGTAGACAACACTGCTGAAGCGTCAACGTCAACTACAGATTCAGAAATGACTATGACTAAGTCAATCACTGAAACGGAACACTACGTCCACGCTCACGGAATGCCTTTCAAAGGAAAGATCCTCATGGTGGCAAGTAGTCCTTCAGTATCAGAACAAACAGGATGGCCCATTGGCTTTTGGGCGGCAGAGCTCACACACCCCTTGCACGTATTCCAGGAAGCAGGTTATGAAGTAGAACTTGCATCAACAGAAGGTGGAAAGATTGTCATGGATGGCTACTCGAACCCAACAGATGCGAGTGGTTACTCTGCACATGATGTCATCTCGCTTGGCTACATGCAGCTTGATTGGTTCAATCAAATGCTAGAGAACACCAAGAAAATAACAGAAGTCAACGCAGATGAATATGATGCCATCTTCCTCGTCGGCGGACAAGCACCAATGTACACTTTCCGTGGAAATCATGATTTGGAGAAGCTCTTCGCGGATTTCTACGAGAGCGGAAAGCCAAGTTCTGCAGTGTGTCACAGCACCACACTACTTCTGGAAGCAACTACTTCCAATGGAGAGCTTTTGGTGAATAACAAGACTTGGACAGGTTTTGCAGATGCAGAAGAAGACTTTGCTGACCAAGCTGTGGGTCAGAAGATCCAGCCTTACCGTATTCAAGAAGAGGCAAGCAAGATTGAAGGCACGAACTTCAAGGTGGCAGCTCCTTTTTCTTCATACGCTATCGCGGATGGAAACTTGATAACAGGACAGCAACAGAACTCGGGTGCAGCGGCGGCTCGTCTCGTAGTAGAGCTATTGACTCAGTAATTCATCAGGGGGGAGCAATCCCCCCTTCCTCTTGTTATGCGTTACCTGCTTTCATTTCTATTTGTCGCTGTTTTCGCTAGCGCGGAAGCGCAAAGTCTTGAATTGCTCCAAGGAACAGAGGCTTCATTTGCCGATGTACAGTTCCTAACGCAATTTGAAAAGGCGAATCGTGTTTCAACTTTCTTCCGCACACGCGCAGAGATCCAGTTGGATGATGGATCAGCCAATTACTTCAGCGGTCTCTTTTTGAATTACACCACGAGCTGGCATGTCGGTCCCACAGTCATCGGTAGCATCTCCAATGGTGGGAATGACAATTTCTTCGGGGTACACTTCTTCAAAGGATCAGTCAAAGGATCCATTTTCTCGCAAGTCTTTACCGACTTTAAATTGAAAGGGAGTTATCGTTGGTTTACCATTGCCCGTTGGTACCCTGAGATTAAGAGTATTCCATTTTACGCTAGCGCGGAATTGTTCACGATGTGGCGCGAAAGCGGCCATCGATTCAGCTTCATTGGACTAAGAGCTGGAATCACACTCAAAGGAGCTCAAGTCGGAATCGGCTACAACGTCAGCAGCATCGGAAATGAATTCACCCAGGGAAAAGAGCTTCCAGGGGTCTTTGTCCGCAAAGCTTTTTAACTTTTACCTAAGATCAATTCTATACATCAGACTTCATGAAAATCACCATCATCGGAACAGGGAATGTAGGCGGCACACTTGCTGAAAAATGGCTTGCCAAAGGTCATGATATTACACTCGGTGTTCGCGACACTAACAACTTTAAAGGCAACGCACTTCAAGGGATTGAATCAATGCAGGTTACGGGTATTGAAGAAAGCGTACAAAGTGCAGAGGTCATCCTTGTTGCCATTGGTGCGCCATACGCAGTAGAATTGTGCTCGCAATTGAAGAATGTCCAAGGCAAGATCATTATCGACGTCATGAATATTGTCCGCGGCAATGGTCCAGAAGGGTATTCAAACACTGCGCAGGCACTCACAGATCATACAGAAGGAGCACACATTGTAAAGTGCTTTAATACCACCGGCTTCAACAATATGAAAGATGCTACTTATGGCGATGTACATCTTGATCTTTTCATGTGTGGTGCAAGCTCTGAAGCCAAAGAGACCGTAGCATCCTTAGCTCGAGATGCAGGCTTTGCAGAATGTTATGATATTGGCGGAGAAGATCAGTTTGATCAGATGGAGAATTTCGCGCGCTTCTGGATTAACCTAGCTATGTTCCAAGGGATGGGACGTGAAATCGGATTCAAACTACATAGAAGATAACTTGGGATTCTCGATGATCGAGATTAGACCACAATGCTCATCCGCTTCAAGCACTTGCCAGTTTCCAAACCCTAACTTCTCAAGAACACGAATAGACTTAACGTTCTCCTCCATCACTCGTCCTGCGAGTCTCGGAATACCGTTCTCCCATGCCCACTCAATACACGCCTTCCCAGCTTCAGTAGCATAACCATTCCCACGATACTCAGGTAGCAAACGGAACCCTAGGTCAACGTATCCTTCTTCAGGATGATCTTTTAATCCGCACCATCCCATCACTGCACCGTCCGCTTTCCGAACGACAGTCCACCTGCCGAATCCCCATTTATCATAAGCGTCATACGCCTCAATAAACGCACGTGTTGCCGCCACACTTTCAAAGGCACCATCGCCGGTGAAACGCTGAACTTCGGCGTCGTTATTCATTTTGAAAAAATAGGGAGCGTCCGAACTTAGGAATTCTCTGAGTTCTAGTCTTTGGGTTTGGAAAGGGAGCATGATTTAGGGGTTAGCATGGTTAGCATGATTTAGGGGTTAGCATGGTTAGCATGATTAGTCTGCCTTCGGCAGTAGCATGATCAGTCGGTTTAAAGCGGTTAGTTTTTTGGGTGCGTTTTGATGATCTACAATGTGCAATCACTCGAGTATAAAGTTTTGGTTGACGATGGAAAAATAAATTTCATAAAGTCTTACCTCCTAGGCATCTTAGATAAAAATGGCAAGAACATTTGAATCGTTGGTCGTTTGGCAAAAGGCACGTTCGTTAAACAAGCGTATTAAGTTGGAGCTTGATAAAATTCCAGCCTCCAAAACTGACTACGACTTAAACCGCCAAATCAAACGCGCCAGCAATAGTGTGATGTCAAATATCGCAGAAGGATCATCCAGAGGCACCAAAGCAGACTATGCTAGGTTCATAGATATGGCATCAGGGTCCAGTTCAGAAATTAGAAGTCATCTTTATGCCTATCTCGATTACGAGATCCTTGAACCCTCAGTTGTCAAAGAACTCCAAGCCAAGAGTATCGAAATTAACAAGATGCTCACCGGCCTCAAGAAAACACTCAAGAATGCTAAATAGTAAATTCAGAAATAGTAGACGGTGGACGGTGGACGGTGGACGGTGGACGGTGGACGGAAAATAACTAATCACACTCCCGCCACAGGCGGACTAATCATGCTACTGCCGAAGGCAGACTAATCACACTACTGCCGAAGGCAGACTAATCACACTACTGCCGAAGGCAGACTAATCATGCTAACCGCCGCAGGTGGCCTATTCAACTACTAGTCTTCACCGCGTTCGCATCCTCCGAGTACCCAAACAACCGCTTATCCTTAATAATCGTATCAACGTAAGTCGGTACCATGTCTTCCCAGCCCTCTGAACCTTCGCGGATCATTTCAAGGCATTCGCGTGAGTAGATATCGAGGATGTCTTTATCGTAGTCTTCGATATCAATGATACGCTTGTTAAAGATCAAGTAATCATAAAGCGGTTTCAATCGTGGGTAGATAGGAGCATTATCGGTGATAAGGAGTTCACCAGAGATGCTATCGCGCCATGGGTAGAGGTACATCTTAAGATCTCGAGAGAATAGGATACCGAAGGCTTCTAGAATACCTCCATTCAGGTTTCGGTAGTATTTCTCGTTAAAGACATCCAGAAGGTTGTTGGTTCCCATGATCAATCCCATACGCTTCTTCGTGTATCGAGAGAAGTATTCTACCAGCTTGTAGTACTTCTGGTAGTTTGAGATCAATACGGTCTGCCCTAGCGAGCACAGAATGTCTGCTCGGTCAAGGAAGTCTTTTTCGTCAATGTCACCATCGGCTTTCAGGTTGTTGAGGGTAATTTCAAACAGAACCTGGATGTTATCTGGGTCGACACGATTCTCGGCCTCGAACATCTTATAACCTTTCATGATCATATCGATGTTCACCTTCGTCACTGGACGGAAGCTTCCGCGAATCGCGAGGATATTCTTTTTATAAAGTAGGTCAGCAGCCTGAAGGTTTCGTCCGTCAGGTGAGAAGATTACTGCATCGGTCATGCCGTTCTTCACCAGCTGCAAACTCATCAAGCGGTTGTCGACGTCTTCGAAATCCGGACCTGTCATTTGGATCATGTCGATCTCAATCTGATCACGGTCGAGGTTATCATACAGACTCTTCAAGAGGTCTTTTGGCTTCTTGTAGAAGAAGAAACAACCGTAAATGAGGTTCACTCCAAGCACACCACCAGAGGCCTGCTGCAAAAGCGCATCATTCTCATGGAACCGAACGTGAAGAATCACAGAGTTCGCTGCCTTCCCAGGTTCCGTCTGGAATTTTACTCCAAACCAACCATGACCTTGAATGGTCTTATGGAAGTTGATGGTAGCAACGGTGTTTGCAAAAGCAAAGAATCGTTTTGTTGGGTGCTTGTCGCGTGTTAAACGCTCCTCGATCAAGTTGTACTCGTAATCGAGCATTTTCGCCAATCGAGGTTTACACACATAGCGACCTTTGTTCTCTTGACCATAGATCGCATCACTGAAATCCTTGTCGTAAGCCGAGATCGTCTTCGCGATCGTTCCTGATGCCCCTCCAGCCTGGAAGAAATGACGCACAACTTCTTGTCCTGCTCCAATTTCAGCAAAGGTCCCGTAAAGGTCTTGATTCAAGTTTATCCGAAGCGCTTTCTGCTTCGCTGATAATACCACGCGATCTATGTCCACTACTAATTTCTCTGTGTTTACTCAAAGTTAGGCGTAAAAAATTGAATAGCCCGTCAAATGTGGTTTTTCTCTCCTGGTCCTGGGCTTAAGGGCGAAATGGCGAAATGGCGAAATGGCGAAATGGCGAAATGGCGAAATGGCGAAATGGCGAAATGGCGAAATGGCGAAAGGTGCTTAATCGACTCTTGGCATGCAAATAGAACGGACGCCGGATGCCGGACGCCGGAATTAGGATTAGTCCGCCTGCGGCGGTAGCATGGTCAGTCCGCCTACGGCGGTAGCATGGTCAGTCCGACTCAGTCGGATAGCATGGTTAGTTAAGTTCTGTCCACGGTCCACAGTCCACAGTCCACAGTCCACCAATTCACGATTCATTATTTATTATTCATTATTCCCCAGTCAACCGTCCACCGTCCACCGTCTACCGTCCACCAAAAACTCACTCCTGCACAAACACCTCTGCCTCCCCTGCTATCTCCCACAACTCTAACATTTGCATAGCATTTCTTGATTCTTCTGGGTCTTTGACTAGCCACCAATGGGCAAGGGTGCAGTCTCCTGAGATGATGACTGTTTGGCCTTTGCTATTGGCGATTTGTTGCAGTGCTTCTTGTTGGCAGTCATAGAAGGTGGTAACCAACTTGTCATTGAACCCTAAGTAGAGGATGGCAGGGAAAATCAATGCGGTGCTGATCGTTCGAACTCGAATCGCTTTCACTTCTGTTAGGATTAACCAGCATCCTCGTGCTAGGCAAATGATCAGTGCGATGGTTACTGGACTAAGGACATCGTTGCGTAGTATCTCTGGACGCCATACTCTGAAGCCTCCCAAAGGGAGCAGGACGATATAGAGAATAGAAAATAGACCGAGGAATAAACACAAACGACTAAACCCCTTCCACGCTAGTGAAGTGAACAAACGTAGTGTCAATGAAGAGAGTAAGATACCTCCGAGTAGCACATGGAAGGTCGTTTTACTCAGCAACTGATTTTGTACACCAAATAACCAACGATAGTATCGTTCACTTACCGGGATCGCTTGGGCGGAGGCGATGGTATCAAAGAGGCCGAGATAGAAGGAATAGGCGGCGAATAAGACGCTAATGAAGAACAGTGAGTGTTCGAGTCCTGACAGGTATGGGAAGCCATGAGGGAAGAGATATGAACGAAACGAAGGAAAGATAACCGCAATAGCAAATGAGGCAAAGAGCACTAATAGAATCGCTGGGTTAAGTGGGCCGCTTAAAAAGAGCGCAGGGATCAATATTATTCCTAAAACTGCTCGATAGGTAGGAATGCGCTTGAGGGAAGCGAAGCGTTCCGCCATTGGCGAAACAAACCACAGGAAAAAGAACAGCGGAATCGCATAAAAGAACAAATAGCTAGACGCCGAATCAATGATGCCGAGCCCGAGTCCGAAATCGTAATTGACGAAGCATAGTTCAATGAGTAGTGCAATAGCAAAGGTGGAAGGTTGAAAAAACCGTTGTCGACCGATGACGAGTCGGGTTAGGACAAGGACAAATGCCAGTTGTAGCATGGTCTTGAGTATGGCATTCGCTAGATAGGGCGTGTTCGTTGGTTCGACGAAGGAATGAAGGTGCACCGGTACCTCTTGGTAAAAATGAAAGAGTGCAGCATGGGAAAAGAAACGATTGGGATTGACATGACGTTGGTCGGTCATGGCCTTCCAGCCAAGTGGGTCGTCTAGCACTGCCTGGACGTCGTGGTCAGGAATGACTCCGCATGGTAGATCTCCATCGAGTGGCATGTAAAAGTGTTGCAATGCCGAGTGACCGAGATCGATGAGCAGGAGGCACCCCAGTAGAATGGTACAAAGGGTTCTCACGGTTTGTTGTTTTGGTTGTATAGTAAGAGCAGGCAGTGGTAGAGCTCTTATACCTATTTCAATCAGCTGACAGACTTACCCTACCGGGTGTGATAGCCCTGCCCACAGGGCGCTTGGAAAGCCAGATTTTCTATTCTCTAGAGAGGAAAAGAAGAGCATTGGAAACCCAGACGTAATCAACCTTGGTCATTTGAGTAGTCCTAAGTACAGCCAGATTTTGAATCAGGAATGGAATCTCGGCAAGAGCAGAAAGAAAAGCGTCGAAAGTCATTGGATTGGTACTCCCTTCAGTTCGAGGGAATCTCAATTGAGGGGTTTGAGTGATGCTGAGAGCAGTCCCAAAGGGGAAAATTATTCGAAAAAAGTTTTGGCTAAATGCGCAGTGATGATGGGATCAAGTTGAAACAGAGATGACCTTAGATACATTCCTATGTTGTCAGGGTATTCATCCTGTAACACAGAAATCTGCATTCATATCAGAAGTGAGAACTCAGGGAAATAAGATGTCCTTTTGAGCTAATGTGAATATATTGTCTCATGGCATAAAACATACCATATTAGTCTGTAATGCACCTAGGTTATTCTTACCATCCCTATTGAGATTGGCATATTCTACTCAGGTTTAAAGGTAAGGTGCACATATGAACTACTTGGCAATAACTAAGAGATATGAAACAAATACTCTTTTTAACATTGGGCATTCTACTAACGTCATTTATTTCAGGAATTGGAATCGATTTTGAAATTAAAGGACAAGCAGAAAGTAAGAAATATGGATATTCAGAAAAGAAACC
This sequence comes from Sanyastnella coralliicola, assembly GCF_030845195.1. Lineage (GTDB taxonomy): Bacteria > Bacteroidota > Bacteroidia > Flavobacteriales_D > Sanyastnellaceae > Sanyastnella > Sanyastnella coralliicola. The sequence continues at coordinate 593,523 of NZ_CP132543.1, read as the reverse complement.
AATTATGGTTGGTGGAGGATCTTCTGCAGGACACCATTTTCAATTCCTCGAACACCTTAGGGGGCCTAATGGTGAAAAGCTAGTAACAAGCAGAATTGGAAGTTGCGGAGACTACGATAATCCAGATTCGACATTAACTAATTTTAAAAAAGGAGTTTTGACTTGCTTCAGTATAGATTGCCCATCTTTTAAAAAGCCGAGAATTCTGTATTTCGATAAGTACCGAAATGGTGATCTATATGTTCCAAAAGACTTAAAATGGGAAGAGTAGAACTTTTGCCAACAATGGCTATAAAACAACGATCCAACCAACCGAACCGTTCCTGCACTTCTTAGCCATACCGTAATCAGCAATAACGCCCCTTTGGTTTGAGAACAATTAAACAAATATGGATTGCCATCACGGTTCTTTTACTCTCCGCTTGCGCAAGGGGAGAATCAGATTCTCAAAATCCTGTTGACGAACTGGTCTCTTATGATACCCTTAAAGTTAACCTACAAGGGCGAATCGCTTCCATGATCAGGCACAACCAGCAGTTTTATTGTATGGTTGAATCAGACAATCCATTTAGTAGTCAATCCTTCAAGCACTTCTATGTTCTTTCCTCATCAGGCAACATTCAACATCGTATTGATGTACCGGAAGAGATGAACTCCACATATTATGATTTGCATGTTCGGCACGATAGCATCATGGTCAAAACTTATATGGGAGGTGAAACCTTCTATCTCTCGCCAAACGATATGCAATGGATCAAAATTGAGGAAGTAGATGATGTTGTATACGAGGATGAAAGGTTCTATGTGAACTTTCTTGATTTCGGAGAATGGGGAAGCACAGCCTGGTTTAGAGATAGAAAAACAGGACTAGAATATGCCGTATCCACAACAACTCCAACGATAAACGTCATTGATGGCACATACTTTCTCTCAAATAGTCAAGCTGTATACAAGATTGCTGACCCAACTCAATTGCCAGAATGCGCACCATCTGACTATTATCAAAAAGTAGCACTTAATGGTGAACATTACAGGAGTACGAGTGATCAAGGTGTTGAAATTCTCTATCGAGACACATCTTATTGGGTGGACTCCAAGATCCATATCGCCACATCATTTGTTTCGAATGACAGTCTATATGTCATCTACGTAGATGAAGCAGGTACATCTATCGGTGTTATAGAGGATGAACACATCGTGAAACATGAAGACATACTTGATAATGTAAGTGTTAGCAGGCGTCATTACGAATATCGAAGCGGTCTACCATCAAGCAGCTCACGAGTTTTCAATCTCTACTCAAGTGGATTCAATCTAAATGGCTTTTTGGAAATTGATGACGGAGCAATCAATGTCCTTCGATTGGAAAACCTTTATGAACTGCCAATAGTTGGGTCGGAGAAAGCACACGAATCATTTACCCAGTTAGTTCACTTTCAACTAGACAACATTGATGACCTCTCTTTAGCTAATATCTCGAATCGGCTTGAAGACCTAGAAGGTATAGATGTCACACCGAATCATCGCATGTACATAGGAACCGATATGTATCCTCAAGCTGATGAGTTTGAAATCGGAACACCGAAGGTCTTCAAGGTCATTGAAGATTCAACGGTAACTATGCTTGTTGACTATTACTATTCTCGCAGTGACGATATCGTTCGGGTGAGCATGTACGAATGGAAGGAAACGAATGAGTACAACTATGGTATAAGCCGCACTAAAGGCGATAGCTTATTGATAACAGTATTCAATGAAAAGTTTAATTGGCTCGATAAGGTAATGAGTGAAAAACTAGGGGCTCCAACAAAGCGTTCATCGAATGGTAGATATCGAGAAATCATATGGTCAACAAATCAAGGAGTGACAGCAATTCTAAGAAATGTGGACTTCTCGGAACGTAGAAGGATTACTTTGAGAATGTATGCGGAATGAAAAATGTTGATTGTACCAATTGTAGCTAGAGCCTCGCCTGATTTGAAATAGAAACAAACGGACACCGGATGCCGGAAGCCGGATTAGCATGATTAGGCCGCCTTCGGCGGTAGCATGGTCAGTCCGCCTAAGGCGGATGGGGTGGTTAGTTAGGTTCTGTTCACTGTCCACCGTCCACCCTCATCGGGGAATTAAATGGTGCATGAATCCCGAATTCACGGGACAGGTGCACCGCTAAAGGACTTTGATGCCATCCCTTAGGTCCTTTAGCGGCGCAATCTTGCGCCTGTTTCAGGGGTGATTAACCCAAAGTGCCTTGGACGACTCATTGAATCTATGACGTTCCGTCAACCGTCTACCCAATCACCAATCACGATTCATTATTCATTCTTAATTATTCTCCCTTCGGTCTACCAATAACAGCCTACCGCATACTGCATACAGCCTGCAAAAAGCCCTCTCTTACACGTATTAATGCACTCCCACAGTTTTCGCGCTTCCCAAGCACAAAAAAAGCCACCCTTTCAGGTGGCTTTTAACTATATCATTGGGCTTGGCTTATTCAGCTGTTGCCGCTTCTTCTTGGTTGCCAACAAGCTCATCGTACTCTTCTTTCGAACCAACGATGTTCTTGTGGAATCGGCGCATACCCGTACCTGCAGGAATCAAGTGACCAACGATCACGTTCTCCTTCAGACCCATCAAGTAATCAACCTTACCGCTTACAGCCGCTTCGTTCAATACTTTGGTTGTTTCCTGGAAGGAAGCAGCCGAGATGAACGACTTCGTTTGAAGCGATGCACGTGTGATACCTTGAAGCAATGGACGAGAAGTTGCAGGAACCGCATCGCGCGCTTCAACTACTTGCTTGTCACGACGACGAAGCATTGAGTTCTCATCACGTAGCTTACGTGCGCTAACGATCTGACCTACTTTCAAGTTCTCAGACTCACCAGCTTCAGTAATTACCATCATTCCATAGATACGATCGTTTTCTTCCATGAAGTCGATCTTCTCAATGTTCTGCTTCTCAAGGAAACGTGTATCTCCCTGATCTTCGATAACTACTTTCTTCATCATCTGGCGAACGATCACCTCGAAGTGCTTATCGTTAATCTTCACACCCTGTAGTCGGTATACTTCCTGAATCTCATTCACGATGTATTCCTGTACTGCAGTTGGTCCTTCAATAGCAAGGATATCTGCTGGTGTGATCGCTCCATCCGAAAGCTGCATACCTGCACGAACGAAATCGTTCTCCTGTACAAGGATGTGCTTCGAGAGCGGCACGAGGTACTTCTTCTTCTCACCTGTCTTCGACTCAACGATGATCTCACGGTTACCGCGCTTGATCTTACCGTATGATACGATACCGTCAATCTCAGATACTACGGCTGGGTTAGAAGGGTTACGTGCTTCGAATAGCTCAGTCACACGAGGAAGACCCCCGGTGATATCCCCGGACTTACCAGCTACTCGTGGAATCTTCGCAAGGATTTGTCCTTCCTTGATGTCGTCTCCAGCTTCTACTGAGATGTGTGCACCTACAGGAAGTGAGTATGTACGTAGTGCCTCTTTACCTTTTACGATATTGATGGCAGGGTTCTTCTTCTTATCCTTCGTCTCAGTGATCACCATTTCACGGAATCCAGTCTGCTCATCCTGCTCAACGCGGTATGTCACACCTTCTTCCACAGATTCGAAATCTGCTTTACCGTTCACCTCACTAACGATCACGTTGTTGTAAGGGTCCCAAGTACAGATAACGTCTCCTTTCTTGATCTTCTGACCTTCTTTCACTTCCAGGATAGCACCGTAAGGAAGGTTCACTGTAGTCAATGCGATACCAGCTTTTCCATCAACGATTTTCAATTCAGTTGAACGTGATACCACAACGTCTACCATTGTACCTTCTTCAGTCATACGCTGAACTGTACGAAGCTCGTCCATTTCAACCTTACCTGATTGCTTCGCAGTGATCTCGTTTTCATCAGAGATTTTCGAAGCGGTACCCCCAACGTGGAATGTACGAAGTGTCAGCTGTGTACCAGGCTCACCGATCGACTGTGCAGCAATAACACCTACTGCTTCACCAGCCTGAACCATGCGTCCTGTTGCGAGGTTACGTCCGTAACACTTCGCACACACACCTTTCTTCGACTCACACGTAAGTACTGAGCGAATTTCTACTTCTTCGATTCCCGCTTCCTCGATAGCGCGAGCAAGAGCATCAGTGATCTCATCACCTGAAGCAACAATTGTTTCTCCAGTCTCTGGGTGATCAACATCGTGTACCGAAGTACGTCCGATGATACGCTCACGTAGAGATTCTACTACTTCATCGCTCTTCTTGAGTGCAGTTGCCATCAATCCACGGAGTGTTCCACAATCCGGCTCAGTGATGATCACATCCTGCGCAACGTCAACCAGACGACGAGTTAGGTAACCCGCATCGGCTGTCTTAAGTGCGGTATCGGCAAGACCTTTACGTGCACCGTGCGTAGAGATAAAGTACTCAAGGATCGAAAGTCCTTCCTTAAAGTTCGAAAGGATCGGGTTTTCGATAATGTCCTGACCTCCTGTCGCAGAAGACTTCTGCGGCTTGGCCATCAGACCACGCATACCAGACAGCTGACGAATCTGCTCTTTCGAACCACGTGCACCTGAGTGGTACATCATGTAGATCGAGTTAAATCCTTGACGGTCTTTCTCTAGACGATCCATCAAGATGTTCGTCAGACGAGAGTTAGTGTGCGTCCAGATATCAATGATCTGGTTGTAACGCTCGTTGTTCGTGATTAGACCCATGTTGTAGTTGTCCATCACTTCGCCCACTTTCGACTGAGCGTCACCAACAAGCTGCTCCTTTTCTGGTGGAATGATAACGTCATTCAAGTTGAACGATAGTCCACCTTTGAATGCGTTGTAGTATCCCATTTCCTTGATATCATCAAGGAATTGAACCGTACGAGGAACTCCAACTGATTTCAGGATATTACCAATGATATCACGGAGTGCTTTCTTCGTAAGGAGCGTATTAATGAATCCTACTTCGTTAGGAACAACTTCGTTAAAGAGTACACGTCCTACTGAAGTATCAATCATTTCAACTGTTCCATCCACATGCTCCCAACGTAGTTTGATAGTAGCGTGTAGTTCGGCACGGCCTTCGTTGTGAGCAATGATCACTTCCTCCGGAGAGTAGAATGTCATTCCTTCACCGATCACTGCTTCATCCTTCGTTGCTTTCTTCTGCTTCGTGATGTAGTAAAGACCGAGTACCATATCCTGAGAAGGTACCGTAATCGGTGCACCGTTCGCAGGGTTTAGGATGTTGTGAGAAGCAAGCATCAATAGCTGTGCTTCCAAAATCGCCGCGTTACCTAGTGGGAGGTGAACCGCCATCTGGTCACCATCGAAATCGGCGTTGAATGCCGTACATACCAATGGGTGCAGTTGGATCGCTTTACCCTCGATCAACTTAGGTTGGAACGCCTGGATACCAAGACGGTGAAGCGTAGGAGCTCGGTTAAGGAGAACTGGGTGACCTTTCAGTACATTTTCCAGAATATCCCAAACCACAGGCTCTTTACGGTCTACGATCTTCTTCGCAGACTTCACTGTCTTCACGATTCCACGCTCAATCATCTTACGGATGATGAACGGCTTGTATAGCTCAGCAGCCATTCCTTTCGGAAGACCACATTCGTGCAATTTCAAATCAGGACCAACAACGATAACTGAACGTGCTGAGTAATCTACACGCTTACCGAGAAGGTTCTGACGGAAACGACCTTGCTTACCTTTCAAGCTGTCTGAAAGTGACTTCAACGGACGGTTAGACTCTGTCTTCACAGCGCTCGACTTACGAGAGTTGTCGAAGAGTGAATCCACTGCCTCCTGAAGCATACGCTTCTCGTTACGAAGGATCACTTCTGGAGCTTTGATCTCGATCAATCGCTTCAGACGGTTGTTACGGATGATCACACGACGGTAAAGGTCGTTCAAGTCAGACGTCGCGAAACGACCACCATCTAGCGGCACCAACGGACGAAGTTCTGGTGGAATTACCGGAACAACTTTGATGATCATCCACTCCGGACGGTTCTCAATACGAGAATTCGCATCACGGAGTGCCTCAGCAACCTGAAGACGCTTCAAGGCCTCATTCTTACGCTGCTGAGAAGTTTCAGTATTCGCCTGGTGGCGAAGGTCGTATGACAACTGGTCGAGGTCAAGACGCATCAATAGATCATGAAGTGCTTCAGCACCCATTTTCGCGATGAACTTGTTCGGATCCTTGTCGTCAAGGTATTGGTTCTCTTTCGGAAGTGTATCTAGGATATCTAGGTACTCTTCTTCAGTGAGGTAATCCATCTTGTTCAATGGATTTCCTTCTTTATCTGCCGCTGTTCCTGGCTGAACTACTACGTAACGCTCGTAGTAAATGATCTGGTCAAGCTTCTTCGTTGGAAGACCAAGAAGGTAACCGATCTTGTTCGGAAGTGACTTGAAGTACCAAATGTGTGCAACAGGCACAACCAACTGGATGTGTCCCATACGCTCACGACGTACTTTCTTTTCAGTCACCTCAACACCACAACGGTCGCAAACGATTCCTTTGTAGCGAATACGCTTGTACTTACCACAGTGACACTCGTAATCCTTTACAGGACCGAAGATGCGTTCGCAGAAAAGACCATCACGTTCCGGCTTATAGGTACGGTAGTTGATCGTCTCCGGCTTTAGCACCTCTCCGTGAGAAGCCTCAAGGATGCTCTCTGGAGATGCAAGTGAGATCGTGATTTTCGTGAAATCACTCTGTTGTTTGCTATGTCGTTTCTGAGTCATATCGAATCAGGTCAAAAAGTGGATAAATGCGGTCAACGACCATTAATCTAGGGTCACGGTCAATCCGAGTCCCTGAAGCTCATGCAACAATACGTTGAACGATTCCGGAATACCCGGAGTCGGAAGAGTTTCCCCTTTCACGATTGATTCATAAGCCTTAGCACGTCCGATAACATCATCAGACTTCACGGTGAGGATTTCCTGTAGGATGTGAGCAGCACCGAATGCCTCGAGTGCCCAAACCTCCATCTCTCCAAAACGCTGTCCACCGAACTGTGCCTTACCACCCAACGGCTGCTGAGTAATAAGTGAGTAAGGTCCGATTGAACGCGCGTGCATCTTGTCATCAACCATGTGGCTCAGTTTGATCATGTAGATCACCCCTACCGTAGCTGGTTGGTCAAAACGCTCACCTGTTCCACCATCGTATAGGTGAGTCACTCCGTATTCAGGAACTCCTGCATCCGTAGTGAATTGGTTGATCTCAGCGATGCTAGCACCATCGAAAATCGGTGTTGCGAACTTCACGCCCAAGTTCAATCCAGCCCATCCTAGTACCGTTTCGTAGATCTGTCCAAGGTTCATACGAGAAGGTACCCCTAGCGGGTTAAGTACGATATCTACTGGTGTTCCATCTTCGAGGAATGGCATGTCTTCTTGACGAACGATTTTCGCAACAATACCTTTGTTACCGTGACGTCCTGCCATCTTATCTCCCACTTTCAGCTTACGCTTCTGTGCGATGTACACCTTCGCAAGTTTCACGATACCTGCTGGAAGTTCATCTCCAACTGTGATCGCAAACTTCTTGCGCTTGTAGTGTCCTAGAAGATCGTTGTACTTCAAGTTGTAGTTGTGCACCAAACGCTTCACCAATCCGTTTACGTCTTGGTCACGCGTCCAACCGTCAGCATTCACGATTGCATAATCAAGTGTTTGAAGTGCCTTTCCTGAGAACTTCACTCCTTTCTTGATCTGCTCTTCTTTATAGTAGTTGAATACCCCTTGCGAAGACTTACCTCCAACCAGTTTCATCAACTTCTCTACAAGCAGCTTCTTCAATTCAGCTGCCTCTTTATCGAATTCTTTGTCTAGCGCTTCGATCACCGCCTTATCAGCAGCTTTCGACTTACGGTCTTTGATAGCACGCGAGAATAGTTTCTTATCGATAACTACACCACGGCTTGATGGTGGAACCTTCAATGAAGCATCCTTCACATCACCTGCCTTGTCACCGAAGATCGCACGAAGAAGTTTCTCTTCTGGAGAAGGATCTGTCTCTCCTTTCGGAGTGATCTTACCGATCAAGATGTCACCTTCTGCTACTTCAGCTCCGACGCGGATCAATCCGTTCTCGTCTAGATCTTTTGTTGCTTCCTCACTTACGTTCGGAATATCTGCAGTCAACTCTTCCACACCTCGCTTCGTGTCACGTACTTCAAGTACGTATTCAGAAACGTGGATCGAAGTGAAGATGTCTTCGCGAACTACTTTTTCAGAGATCACGATCGCATCCTCGAAGTTGTACCCTTTCCATGGCATGAAGGCCACTTTCAGGTTACGTCCAAGAGCAAGTTCTCCTTTCTCTGTTCCGTATCCTTCTACAAGTACATCTCCTTTGTTGACTTTCTGTCCCAGGGCAACCATCGGACGAAGGTTAATGCTCGTACCCTGGTTAGTCTTCGCGAACTTGGTGATGTTGTACACCTTTGTATCGTCTTCGAAGCTTACCAAGCGATCTTCGTCAGTAGACTTGTACTTAACGTGGATCTCTTTTGCATCAACGTATACCACTTGTCCTTCGTCTTCAGCAGTAAGAAGTACACGAGAGTCTTGAGCTACTCGTCCTTCTAGTCCTGTACCAACGATAGGAGATTGTGGAAGCATCAATGGAACGGCCTGACGCATCATGTTCGATCCCATCAAGGCACGGTTGGCATCATCGTGCTCAAGGAATGGAATCAATGATGCTGCGATCGAAGCGATCTGGTTCGGCGCAACGTCCATCAATTTCAATTCAGTTGGAGGAACAACAGGGAAGTCTCCTTCCAGACGAGCCTTCACTACGTCTGTCTTGAAGTTTCCTTTGTCGTCTACTTCGGCGTTCGCCTGTGCGATGATCATTTCATCTTCTTCCTCTGCAGAGAGGTAAGTGATGGCATCCTCACCGTACTTCGCTGTACCGTTTTCTACCTTACGGTATGGAGTCTCGATGAATCCAAGACGGTCAACTTTCGCGAATACACACAATGAACTGATCAATCCAATGTTTGGACCTTCAGGCGTCTCAATCGTACAAAGACGACCGTAGTGTGTGTAGTGAACGTCACGAACCTCGAATCCTGCACGTTCACGAGAAAGACCACCAGGCCCGAGTGCTGAGATACGACGTTTGTGCGTCACCTCAGAAAGCGGGTTCGTTTGGTCCATGAACTGCGATAGCTGGTTCGTTCCGAAGAATGAGTTGATCACCGAAGAAAGTGTCTTCGCGTTGATCAAATCGGTTGGTGTAAATACCTCGTTGTCACGAACGTTCATGCGCTCACGGATCGTACGAGCCATACGCGCAAGTCCGACACCGAACTGAGAGTAAAGCTGCTCCCCTACTGTACGTACACGACGGTTAGAAAGGTGGTCGATATCATCGACATCAGCTTTAGTATTTACAAGGTCGATCAAGTATTTGATGATCGACAGGATATCATCTTTGGTTAGTGTGCGGTTTTCAACGCTATCATCCACCCCTAGTTTGCGGTTGATGCGGAAACGTCCTACTTCACCAAGATCGTAACGTTGCTCAGAGAAGAATAGCTTATCGATAACGCCTCGAGCTGTTTCCATATCTGGTGGCTCAGCGTTACGAAGCTGGCGGTAGATGTATTCTACGGCTTCCTTCTCAGAGTTAGAAGTATCTTTCTGTAGTGTGTTGTAGATGATTGTGTAATCACTCTGGTTGATATCCTCTTTGTGAAGGATAATCGTTTTCGCTCCAGAGTCAAGGATCATTTCAACGTGCTCCTTCTCGATAGTAGTTTCACGGTCGATGATCACTTCGTTACGTTCGATAGATACTACTTCACCAGTATCTTCATCTACGAAGTCTTCGATCCAAGTCTTCAAAACACGTGCTGCGAGACGACGTCCCATTACACGCTTCAGACCTGTTTTCGTCACTTTCACTTCTTCCGCTAGGTCGAAGATCTCAAGGATCTCCTTATCGCTTTCGTAACCGATCGCGCGGAGGAGTGTAGTAACAGGTAATTTCTTTTTACGGTCGATGTACGCGTACATCACACTGTTGATGTCAGTCGCGAATTCGATCCAAGAACCCTTGAAAGGAATGATACGCGCTGAGTACAGTTTTGTACCGTTCGCGTGGCGGCTCTGTCCGAAGAACACACCTGGAGATCGGTGAAGCTGGTTCACGATCACACGCTCAGCCCCATTCACAACGAAAGACCCGCGTGGAGTCATGTAAGGGATTGTTCCGAGGTACACATCCTGAACGATGGTTTCGAAATCTTCGTGTTCTGGGTCCGTACAGTAAAGCTTAAGCTTCGCTTTTAGCGGTACACTGTATGTTAGTCCACGTTCGATACATTCTTCGATAGAGTATCGTGGTGGATCAATAAAGTAGTCGAGAAATTCGAGTACGAATTGGTTACGCGTATCGGTGATCGGGAAGTTCTCACTGAACACCTTAAACAAACCTTCATTCGTACGATCCTCGGGATTGGTTTCCAACTGGAAGAATTCCTGGAAGGAACGGAGTTGGATCTCTAGGAAATCCGGGTAGTCAAAGTCACGTCGTGCTGAGGCGAAATTGACGCGTTCCGGAACATTTTTTTTAACCAAGGCCATGAGGTTTACAGACTAGGGTACAACAACAAAGAGGGGTGCAGGTTTCGTGTTCTTTATACCTAGGGGGTATAAAAGGGTTTAGGCCTGGACCTGCGGCCCGGCCTAAACCCCATCAGAGTTGGATAGTATTCTTACTTAACCTCAACTTCTGCTCCAGCTTCTTCAAGTTGTGACTTCAATGAATCAGCTTCATCTTTAGGTACACCTTCCTTGATTGGAGCAGGTGCTGAGTCAACGATTCCTTTCGCTTCTTTAAGACCCAGACCAGTTAGTTCCTTAACAAGCTTTACTACTGCAAGCTTCGCTCCACCTGGAGCCTTAAGGATTACGTCGAACTCAGTTTTCTCGTCACCGCCTCCAGCGTCTCCGCCACCAGCAGGACCAGCAACTACTGCAGCAGCAGCAGCAGGTTCGATACCGTATTCTTCCTTGAGGATTTCTGCAAGCTCGTTCACCTCTTTTACTGTTAGGTTAACTAGCTCTTCAGCAAATGCTTTCAAATCCGCCATTTTATTATGATTTAAAAAGATTCTAAATTAAATGTGTATTGTTTTTCAAGATTCACGCTCTTGAAGCGTTTTTACGAGGCCAGCAATTGTAGATCCTCCAGACTGTAGTGCAGACAGAACGTTTTTCGCAGGTGACTGTAGAAGACCAATGATCTCTCCAATAACTTCTTCCTTTGATTTGATCTGTGATAGCGTTTCCAGTTTGTCGTCTCCAACAAAACATGCCTCTTCAATGTAAGCGCCTTTGAGTGTAGGACGATCAGACTTCTTACGGAATTCTTTGATCAGCTTAGCTGGAGCATTCCCCACAGATGCAATCATCAGTGCAGTTTGTCCTTTGAGCGTCTCATCATACAGTGGGCTGAAGTCTTTTCCTTCTGTGCGATCCATAGCGATCTTCAGAAGTGTATTCTTCACCACGCGTAGTGTGATTCCGTTTTTGAAGCATTCCCCTCTCAGTTGGCTTGTCGAAACAGAGTCTAGACCTGAAGCGTCAGTTAGGTAGAGAACATCGTTCTCTGCCAACACGGCTTGCAAATCTTCGATCATCTGGGTTTTTTCTTCTCTGGTCATTCTTCCAAAGTTTTAAGCCAGTTACCTCTTACGATGCAACTGATTTGGGTTCTACCTTCACTCCAGGGCTCATTGTCGCACTCAAAGAGATGCTCTTAATGTATGCCCCTTTTGCCGAAGCAGGCTTGAGCTTCATCAACGTCGAGATAAGCTCTGCAGCATTATCTTGAAGTTGTTTCGCATCGAAAGAGACCTTTCCAACAGATGCATGGATAATTCCATACTTATCTACCTTAAAGTCAATTTTACCTGCTTTTACATCTGTAACAGCCTTTCCTACCTCCATCGTAACGGTACCCGATTTCGGGTTTGGCATTAGTCCACGAGGTCCGAGGATTCGTCCTAGTGCACCAACTTTCCCCATTACGCTAGGGGTGGTAATAATAACGTCAACGTCGGTCCATCCGCCCTTGATTTTAGTCAGATACTCATCCAGTCCAACGTAATCTGCACCGGCGTCAGACGCCTCCTGCTCTTTGTCAGGTGTACAGAGTACAAGAACGCGAACGTTCTTTCCGGTACCGTGGGGCAGTGATACTGTTCCACGAACCATTTGGTTAGACTTTCTGGGATCAACACCAAGACGAACTGCAATGTCCACAGAAGCATCGAACTTGCTATTAGACAATGTCTTTACGATCGAAGCCGCATCAGACAAGCTATAGCTTGATTCTGGATCATACTTCTCGAGGGCTGCTTTCCTGTTTTTGGTTAATCTTCCCATCGTTTTACTTTTTGATCTGACTAAAATGGCCGTTCACCGGATACTGTAATACCCATACTTCTTGCTGTACCAGCAACCATGCTCATCGCAGATTCCACAGTAAAGCAATTCAAGTCTGGCATCTTGTCTTCTGCAATTGCACGCACTTGATCCCAAGTCACCGATTTCACCTTCACTCGGTTAGGCTCCGACGATCCTTTCTTGATCTTCGCAGCTTCGAGGAGTTGAACGGCAGCCGGTGGTGTTTTGATGATGAAGTCAAAAGACTTATCACCGTACACCGTGATCACTACAGGCAAAACCTTCCCTTGCTTATCCTGGGTTCTAGCATTGAACTGCTTACAGAACTCCATGATGTTTACACCTTTCGCACCCAGTGCTGGGCCGACAGGTGGCGAAGGGTTGGCTGCGCCACCGCGTACTTGCAGTTTGATCAGAGCAGCTACTTCTTTAGCCATTTTTACTTTATAGTTGGTCAGTCGTCAGTGTCCAATGGGAAGCATTATTGGAACATTGTACTTGACGGCTGAAGATTCCTTATTTATTAGGCTTCTTTTTCTACCTGCAGGTAGCCTAGTTCTACAGGAGTTTTTCGACCGAAGATTTTCACCATCACCTTCAGTTTCTTCTTCTCTTCGTTGATCTCCTCGATCGTTCCGTTGAATCCGTTGAACGGTCCGTCGATCACCTTGATAGTTTCACCAACGATGAATGGGATGTTCAACTCTTCGTCAGACTCAGCGAGTTCATCAACTTTACCGAGCATACGGTTCACCTCTGCGTTTGTCAACGGTAGTGGCTCACCGCGTTTTTCAGCTCCGAGGAATCCGATAACGTTGGTGACGTTTCGGATCGTGTGTGGCACCTCTCCAACGAGTGAACACTCGATGAAAACGTATCCTGGGAAAAGGCTACGCTCTTTGCTTACCTTCTTCCCGTTTCGGATCTGATATATCTTTTCGATTGGAATAAGGATCTGCCCCACGTAGTCTTGAAGACCTTGTGCTGCGATCTCACTCTCAATCGAGTCTTTCACTTTCTTCTCTTGTCCGCTAATTGCGCGAACAACGTACCATTTCTTATTTATCTCAGCCATGCGGCGCTAGGGCGTTTAGTCTGTGGATTACAGTAGGTCGTACAAGAAGCCAATAATTCCTCTCCATAAAGAGTCTTCAGCGTTCACTCCGAACACGTAATCCATCAAGAAGATAATACCAGCGAAAATGAGCGAAGCAATGAATACCAATACAGACGCTTCCTGAAGTTCTTTCCAAGTAGGCCAAGTCACCTTGTTTACCAATTCCTGGTAAGACTCTTCGAAATATGATTTAATTCCTGCCATAGCTAGCTTGTTAAGCACGGGTGGTAGGACTCGAACCTACAGCCAACGGTTTTGGAGACCGCTACTCTACCAATTGAGCTACACCCGTGAATAAGGCGAAAGAAGGTGACTCGAAAATCACCTTCTTTACCAAATTCAGTTATTGTAAAGGACTTTTACTCGATGATCTCAGTCACCTGTCCAGCTCCTACTGTACGTCCACCTTCGCGGATTGCGAAACGAAGTCCTTTGTCCATCGCTACAGGAGCGATCAAATTCACTTCGATGGTTACGTTATCACCAGGCATCACCATCTCGCGTCCATCACCAAGGATGATCTCACCAGTTACGTCCGTCGTACGGAAGTAGAACTGTGGACGGTAGCGGTTGTGGAATGGAGTGTGACGTCCACCTTCTTCTTTCTTAAGGATGTAAACCTCTCCTTTGAACTTCGTGTGAGGAGTGATTGACCCAGGCTTCACGATCACCATACCACGGCGAATCTCCTTCTTGTCAACACCACGTAGAAGTAGACCTACGTTATCTCCAGCTTCACCGCGATCAAGGATCTTACGGAACATCTCAACCCCAGTCACTGTAGACTTAAGGCTCTCTTCCTGCATACCTACGATCTCAACTTCTTCACCAGAGTTGATTACTCCTGTTTCGATACGTCCTGTTGCTACAGTACCACGACCAGTGATCGAGAATACGTCCTCAACAGACATCAAGAAAGGCTTTTCGTTATCACGTGGTGGGATTTCGATCCAGTTGTCAACTGCTTCCATAAGGTTAAGTACAGTTTCAACCCACTTCCCTTCTCCATTCAATGCACCAAGTGCAGATCCCTGGATTACAGGAGTTTCATCACCATCGTATTCGTAGAATGACAGAAGGTCACGAACCTCCATTTCAACAAGCTCTAGAAGCTCTTCGTCATCTACCATGTCAACTTTGTTCAGGAACACAACGATACGTGGTACACCTACCTGACGTCCAAGAAGGATGTGCTCACGTGTCTGTGGCATAGGCCCATCAGTTGCAGCAACCACAAGGATCGCTCCGTCCATTTGAGCAGCACCAGTTACCATGTTCTTCACGTAGTCGGCGTGTCCAGGACAGTCAACGTGTGCGTAGTGACGGTTTGCAGTTGCGTACTCTACGTGTGAAGAGTTAATTGTAATACCACGCTCCTTTTCTTCAGGTGCGTTGTCAATTTGGTCGAAGCTACGTGCCTCAGAGTGACCAGCGTCAGCAAGTACTTTAGTGATCGCTGCTGTAAGAGTGGTCTTACCGTGGTCAACGTGACCAATGGTTCCAATATTCACGTGCGGCTTCGAACGGTCGAATGTTTCTTTAGCCATAGCCAGAATGTTTAATTAATTGTTCCTGTTCGTTTTCTAATAAATTCCTTTGAGCCAATGACGGGAATTGAACCCGTGACCTCTTCCTTACCAAGGAAGCGCTCTACCCCTGAGCTACATCGGCTGGTATAGAAAAAAAAAAGAGCGGGAGACGAGATTCGAACTCGCGACATTCAGCTTGGAAGGCTGACGCTCTACCAACTGAGCTACTCCCGCTAATAATTTTTTCTTCAAGGGGTGGGGATAATAGGATTCGAACCTATTCAGTCTGAGACAACAGATTTACAGTCTGCCCCGGCTCTCCAACTCCGGCGTATCCCCTTTCAATTCCTTCTCCAAAAAAGGAGAGCCGATGGAGGGACTCGAACCCCCGACCTGCTGATTACAAATCAGCTGCTCTAGCCAGCTGAGCTACATCGGCCTATCATTGTATCAATGAACTTTTTTGTGCTAAAAAAAGCACTCCCTCGCAAAAGGGAGTGCAAATGTAAGAAGTTTTTTTTCCGTACAAAACGATCAGCGAAAAAAAATTCGCTTTTTGATCGTCTTTTTGATCAGTGCGATCTAGCCTTGTCGCGCTGCTTTCGAATTTGTCGTCGCAGTGCCTCTACTGCATCGTCTGTCGCTTCTTCGAACGTACGACACTGACGCTTAGCGAATAGATCTTTTCCTGGCACGTGCAATTTGATCTCTGCCACCTTGTTTTCATTCACGTCAGACTTCTCTAGACGAAGAAAAACTTCGCCACCAATAATCTGGTCATGAAAGGTGGTCAGCTTTTGCAGTTTCTCGTTAATGAAAGTGATCAGCTTCTGATCAGCATCAAAATGGATTGAATGAACTTGTACCTGCATATTGCTATAATTTATTTATCCCTTAGGGTGTTTCTGCTCATGAATATTCTTGAGCTTTTCGATCGTGTTATGAGTATACACCTGGGTCGCTGAAAGATTCGCATGCCCTAACAACTCTTTTACTGTATTCAGTTGTGCTCCATTGTTTAGCATATGCGTCGCGAATGTGTGACGTAAGACGTGCGGACTTCTCTTATCCAGGCTGCTTACCTCTCCAAGATAAGCATTCACCTTGCGATAAACAAAATTTGGATAGAGTTTGGCGCCCCGGTCTGTACAGAGTAAATAAGCGTCTCCAGATCCGGTGATCGCTTGCCTTGATTCGATGTAATCTTTCGTTAGATCCAATGTCTCTTTAGATAACGGAATTAGCCGCTCTTTGTTTCGCTTTCCAAGCACCTTTAACATGCCGCGTTGAAAATCAATCGCTTGCATCGTAATACCGATCAGCTCTGATAAGCGTATACCCGTTTCATAGAAGATGGTTACCATCAAACGGTCTCTTTTCGACGAAAAGTCTTCGCCTCCCTTCATGACCTCATCGAGCAACTTGCCCATCTGATCTTCACTCGCAAATACTGGCAGTCGTTTCTCCATTTTCGGAGCCACGGTTTTCTTCACAGGATCGTGATCAACCCAGCCTTGCTTTCGGGCAAACTTGAAATAGGTAGAAAGACTTGATCGTTTCCGATGCATAGACTTCGCACTGATCCCTCGCGACTTCATATCCGCAAGCCAAGAACGAATCATCATGCTCGTTGACGACGTCAGGTCATCCATCTCGTATTGAGACGCTAAATAGTCTTGAAACTGCCCCAGATCGGTGGCGTAACTCTTTACTGTGTGTTCCGAAGAACGTTTCTCCGAGCGGAGGTACTGAAGGAATAGATCAATTCTAGACATAAAAAAAGCGGAGGCCGTAAAGACTCCGCTTAATATAGTGAAAAGGTTGTTCGCTCTTATTCTTCGCGCTGACGAAGCGTGTTTTTGTAAACAGCTTTCTTCTTCGCCTCACGACGTTCGATAGATGGCTTCACATACTCTTGACGGTAACGAAGCTCACGCATTGTTCCCGTACGATCGAATTTCTTCTTGAACTTCTTGAGAGCACGTTCGATGTTCTCTCCTTCTTTTACTGGTATGATCAACATAATATTCCTTCGTCTAAAATGGAGCGCAAAGATACGCAATTATCTACGTACTCCAAATCAATCTTTTAATATTTCCCTCGAAATCACCAATTTCTGGATCTCTGAGGTTCCTTCCCCGATAGTACATAGCTTACTATCACGGTAGAACTTCTCTACAGGGAAGTCTTTCGTGTATCCATAACCACCGAAGATTTGCACACCTTCCGTCGCTACTTTCACTGAAACTTCACTCGCGTAGTACTTTGCCATGGCTGATACCTTGGTGACGTTCTCTCCACGGTTCTTCAAATCGGCTGCCTCAGAAAGCAACATCTCAGATGCTTCAATTTCTGTAGCCATATCTGCCAACTTAAAGGCAATTGCCTGGAAGTTTGCAATTGGTTGTCCGAACTGCTCACGCTCTTTTGAGTAGCGAACACTTGCTTCCATCGCTCCCTTCGCAATTCCCAATGCCAACGCTCCAATACTGATACGTCCGCCATCAAGAATCTTCATCGCTTGCTTGAAACCAGCTCCGATCTCTCCGAGTACATTTTCTTCTGGAATGCGGCAATCTTCGAAGATAAGCTCCGCCGTTTCACTGGCGCGCATTCCTAATTTGTTTTCCTTCTTCCCTCCTTTGAATCCTGGCGTTCCGCGTTCTACAACGAATGCGGTGATGCCGTTTGAATCAAGAAGGTCTCCGGTACGGGCAAGAACTACAGCCACATCACCACTAATTCCGTGAGTAATCCAGTTCTTTGTTCCGTTCAACACCCATTCGTTTCCTTCCTTCTTAGCTACACACTTCATGCGCATCGCGTCTGAACCTGTGTTTGCTTCTGTTAAGCCCCAAGCTCCGATCCATTCACCTGAAGCAAGTTTAGGTAGGTACTTCTGCTTTTGTTCTTCTGTTCCGAATGACAAAATGTGGTTGGTGCACAGTGAGTTGTGTGCTGCAACGGATAGACCAATCGAACCACACACCTTCGCAATCTCCTGGATTACGATCATGTATTCGAAGTATCCTAGTCCGGCGCCCCCGTATTGTTCGGGTACCAAAACCCCCATCATACCGAGTTCACCAAGCTTGTGAAAGAGTTCTTTTGGGAAATGCTGTGTTTCATCCCACTCCATAAAGTGTGGACGAATTTCACGTTCTGCGAAGTCACGAGCCATCTGCTCGATCATCTTCAAATTTTCGTTCTGCTCAAAGTTCATTGCTTCTCTGCTGTTACGAAAGGAATAAATTCGTTTCTAGTCTCTGTGTTTTAAGAGCGCGCTAAAATAGCAATATTCTGGCACTGCTTGCGGATTGCCTCTTCCCCATCCAAGACATCAATCGACATCAAAAACGAGAATCCTGCCACTTCCCCACCTTGTTGTTTCACCAATTCCGCGGCAGCGAGTGCCGTACCCCCCGTCGCCAGAAGATCATCATGAACCAAGACCTTGTCGCCTGCTTGAATCGCATCTTTGTGCATTTCTATCGTCGCTTGGCCATATTCAAGATCATAACTGTAGGCGATGGTTTCTGCCGGTAGCTTACCTGCCTTGCGTAACAACACAAAAGGTACACCTAACTTAATCGCCAATGGCACACCAAAAAGGAACCCTCTACTTTCGATACCTACTACCGCGCTGACACCCTCAGGTGATCGTGCTGCCAATTCATCTACAATATCACCCGCCAACTTCGGATCGAGGCACAGCGTGCTGATATCTTTAAACTGAATTCCAGGCTTGGGGAAATCAGGGACGGTTCTCACCGTTTGATGGATGCGTTCTTCGATCATGGAGGTAAAGATAGGGTTCGATCTTTCGATACAAGCTATCACTCACCAACAAACATCCACGAATGTCTTCAAGCTGATTGAATGGGCCATGATGCTGTCGATAATTAACCAATGCCTTGGCTGCTTTCCATGAAATGTAAGGGTGGGCAGCGATGGTTCTTTTTCCCGCTGTGTCAATGGCTATTCTTTTCACTAGCGTGGAATCGATGGTGACTTGAGCGATGAGTTTTGTACGAACTTCAGGATGAAGCCCCCAAACTTCAGCTAGCTGTTCCGCGCTAGCGAAACCACCTAAAGCATCTCTAAAACGCAGCACCTTACGAGCGGAATAAGCACCCACTCCAGCGAGCTCTTGCAGGTCAATACTATCCGCCGTATTCAATTCAAGTAATGGCTTTTGCTCAGTGGTCATACTCGTTTCCGCGCTAGCGAGATCAGAAACATCAACATCAACAGTAGGAACTTCTGGAGGATAAAAACGAAGGTCATCTGCATGGCGCTCAAGCCATGGGTCTGGGATGGAATAAACCCGGTCAAGGTCTTCTCTGGTCTGAAATCTAGCACCGGAACGCATGTAGTTCCGAAGCCCTTGAAGCTCGTGTTCAGACAAGCCGAGAGCGAGCCAACCACTGTCAGCTAGTTCATTCGGATTAAAAGGGAAATAGCTCTCCTCTTTGAGAATAGTCAGATCTTCGGGAGGCTCAGGAATCAAGACCATGGCGAGCCGTGGATCTGATTCTTCTTCATACACCCACTGCCTACGAATAGATTGTGCAGCGATAATGGCTAGCAAAATGAAAGCCAAGACGATCATTCCTGACCGCTCCCTCTTGTTTAATTCGAGAGAGCGCCAGAAAGAATCGAAAAGTTTCATGTCATTACTTGTAGCGCTTAATCTCTCCTGATTTGATACGAGCGAAGTAGTTCTTCAAGTCGTTGCGGATCTC
The DNA here is from genome assembly GCF_030845195.1 of Sanyastnella coralliicola. Lineage (GTDB taxonomy): Bacteria > Bacteroidota > Bacteroidia > Flavobacteriales_D > Sanyastnellaceae > Sanyastnella > Sanyastnella coralliicola. The sequence continues at coordinate 573,658 of NZ_CP132543.1, read as the reverse complement.
TGGAGCCAAGAAGTACAAACCAAGGACGTTCGGGAAACACATCGCGAAGATCATCGCATCACCGAAGTCGAATACCTGTTGTGCACTAATCGCAGATCCGATGATTACGAAAAGACAGAAGATCACTTTGTAAATGTTCGCAGCGTTTTTGCTCTCACCGAATAAGTAACCCCATGCTTTCAAACCGTAGTAAGACCATGAGATCATCGTTGAAAGTGCAAAGAGAATTACGGCTACTGAAAGTACAAGTGGGAACCAGCTCATTACTGTAGCGAAAGCTGAAGAAGTCAAACCAATAGCAGCATCACTTGTGATGTCTGTTGCTTCCGTCGGAGCAGATCCTGTAATAATAATCACCAATGCTGTCATCGTACAGATCACTACTGTATCGATGAATGGCTCAAGTAGCGCAACAATACCTTCCGAAATTGGCTCATCCGTTTTCGCAGCAGAGTGCGCGATAGAAGCAGAACCAATACCTGCCTCGTTCGAGAACGCCGCACGTTTGAATCCGAGAATCAATACCCCGATGAATCCACCGAAGGCTGCATTCTTCGTGAATGCTCCAGCGATAATATCACCAAAGGCTCCAGGGATATCAGCCACGTGGTAACCTAGTACAACCAATGCTCCAGCGATGTAGATACCTACCATGAAAGGAACCACTTTGTCAGTCACTTTTGCGATACTCTTGATACCACCAATGATGATGATTGCCACTACAACAGCCATCGCCGCTCCAAAGATCCAACCTTGTCCAGAAAGGAAGCTTGACTCACCACCTGTCACTGTAATCAGCTGACCCGTGGCCTGGTTAATTTGAACCATACAACCACCTCCAAGTGAACCTCCAATACAAGCGATCGCAAAAATGATGGCCAAAACTTTACCAAACCCTTCTTTATTCTGTGCAGCTAATCCTTTGCTCAGGTAGTACATAGGTCCACCCGAAACAGATCCATCTTCGTTCTTATTGCGGTACTTCACACCGAGGGTACACTCCACAAACTTTGATGACATACCTAGTAGACCAGCCACAATCATCCAGAAAGTAGCTCCAGGTCCACCGAGCGAAATAGCCACGGCTACCCCTGCGATATTACCTACCCCTACTGTTCCTGAAAGTGCTGCCGTCAGTGCCTGGAAGTGCGATACCTCACCAGCGTGGTTTGGATCGTCGTACTTACCTCGCACAACATCGAGAGCGTGCCTGAATCCCCTTAGGTTGATAAACTTAAAGAAGACGGTGAAGATCAGTGCTCCAGCTATCAGCCAAATCAATACGAAAGGAATGTCTTGACCAAAAAGTGGAACAGTGAAGAAGATCACCATTCCCACGGCACCCGTAATTGGCTCCATGAAATCATTGATCGCATCATTAAATGTGCGTTCCTGAGGCTCCATTTCATCAGCGGCCACCGTAGTTTCTTGTGCCTCGCTAATAGTTGGAACATCTTCGTCTTGAGCCCATGCCATTTGCGGTACGGAAAAAGCAAAAAATGACAGAATGAGGCTTAGTCTCAGTATTGATTTGATCATGGATTAAGGATTGGTGTCGGCCAAATATAACCAAACACGAGGTTCATTTAAGTCGCTTGGATGCCGAAGATACGATTCAGTAGTTTGATCTGCTTCGGGTTTCCGAGGACGAAAAGTTTTGAGTTCGGAACAATGCGGGTTTCTGATCCTGGGTTAATGATGTATTGACCATCGGTAGTTTTGAATCCGATGATATTGACTCCGATGCGATTACGAACATCCAGCTCACCCAAGGTCTGGTATTGAAAATCAGGTGGAAGATCAGTGAAGGCCACCTCTTCCAGGTTGATTTCCCCCTCTCCTTGGATGCGAATATGGTCGATGAAGTCAATCACATCTGGTGTCACGACAAGTGAAGCCATGTGTGCCCCACCGACGCTATCAGGCATGATTACGTTATCCGCACCAGCGATGCGCAACTTCTTTACCGATTCCGATTTAGAAGCACGACTGATCAAAGTCAAACGATTGTTGAGTTCTTTCGCCGTGAGTACTACGTACAGATTGGCCGCATCATCTGGAAGGGTGGTAATCAACGCTTGCGCCTTGTCAATTCCAGCGCGTTGCAAGAGTTCATCTTGCGTAGCATTACCGTGGATACACCAATAAGGCTTGGTTTCATTGATCAGATCGATCTTTCCTTCATCCATTTCAATCACCACCACCTGCTGGTCATGTGACTCTAACTGACTTGCAGCCATTTGCCCCACACGACCAAAGCCACAAACGATGACGTGGTTTTCATATTTCTCGATCTCTTTTTTCACTTTGGCGGCTTTGAATCGGTTTCGGTATTCTCCGGCAACAAAATACGTTGTAATTGCGGAAATCGCATAGGTAAAGGTACCGATGCTGGTAAGGATCAACACAGCGGTGAAAATCATCCCGGCGTTCGAAAGAGGGTGGACTTCACGATAACCCACCGTTGAGATGGTGATCATCGTCATGTAAAAGGCCTCAATGAAGGTGTAATCTTCAAGGACCATATATCCGATGCTTCCCAGAAGTACGATTCCAAATAGGAGACTCAGCGCGAAGAAGATTCGCGAGAATATTTTTATCTCATTCCTCACTTAAGAATTACAGTTCCCAGATAGTTCTTCTCTTACGTGAAGGTTTGAAATAATGCTTGTTTTCAAGGATAAAGGCCATGATCAAGTAGATAATGATCGGTGAGCCAAGAGTGATGAATGAAAGATAGATGAACGACAATCGTACACGATGCGCCTTGATCCCGAGTTTATTACCCCACCAAGCGCACACCCCGTAGGCGTTGATTTCAAAGATGTCGAGTATTCGTTGGATCATTTTTGTGGTCATTCAACAGTGTAATCCCTATGAGGCAAGATAAGCATTTTTTTCCGCTGCAATATTGCTCGAATAAATGGAGTTGTCCTTGCGTTTCGAGCATGCTTCGCGGTTTCCAGCCGGTCTGCGTCCACATTCGGATTATCCGATTGTCTTCTGGTTTTAGTCGGTCTTGCCAATCGAGCATACGATCGATCAGCTTTTGATCTCCGTGGAGTCGTCCGAAATAGAATACAACCGGGATGACCGCATTGGTAATAATACGCTCTCGCGCTGCCCTTCCTATTCGAGCTGTTTCACGTGCTTCTAACTGAAGCGTGAGGTGATCAACTGCAATACTAACATCAAGTACTTGCATTAGTTCATCTAGGTCCTCGCACATGCTGGCTTTTCTCCATTGTAACCAGCCATTTTCAATGAGTGCAGTCAGCTGTCCGAGCCGCACCCTGGGGTGATTTGCGGGTTTCATTTTACCTCGACGCCAATTCGAAGGAGCTATGGGAGTCACTTCATGTAATCGTTGGAAGTGTTGGTAGTTTTCACGTGGCTTTTGATTTGGCTCCAGTCGCTTATCCAATTCGATCCATGAAGAATGGCAAAGCAACACGTCTCCAATCTTCTGTGGATTCCCAACCATCTTAGCGAGCCACTTCCAATTCAAGGTCATGGCCAATTGTTCGTAGGCGATTTGATTTAAGCCGAATCCGAATGACCGGCAGAGCATATGCCACCATACCGCGTTCCAGTCTTGATGGTAACGTTCGAGCAATGCCTTCACACGTTCTGTCCGTCGTTCCAGTCGTTCAATGGCCATGCGGTGAAGCCAATTATTACGTTTGAATTCATCTACTTCTCCCAAGTTCTTTTCACACGCTAGCGCGGAATGGTGTTCAATAAAATGGCGGTAGTAGTCGTAATGATCGCTGTCTAAATGACGTTCAACAATCAAGGTCGGCACTTCCTGTCCTGCCGCATTGACCAGCGGTTCATCATCTTCATACACCACATGCAGAATCACGTTTTGGTAGGCGGGGTCATGCACGTGATGGTGCCTTCGCCAATCAGAAGATCTGAGATGGATTTCAACACTCCCAATCCAGAGTTCCTTTCCAATTCGCAGTTTCGCCTCAAGGAAATCAGGACCGGCATTTCGATTCCAGTGGCCCTGGAACAAAACACTCACATCTTTGCCTGATGTCGTGGTTAATTGGGTGTTTCCAAGCTGCTGGAAACGCCACAAATACTGTAGGTAGTCTTCGTTCATATGACGAAGATGGGAAGAGCTAAGACTGGTTCGACAAGCGTTTTATGGACGCGAATGATTATCTTGTGTGCGTTAAATCAACTATACAATGAAAAGCTATTTTCTACTCCTCGTGTCTGTTGCATTCATTTTTGCCGGATGTGACAAACTGAAACAAACGACCTTGGGTGCGCAGTTCATCCAGAATTTCACCATCGATATCGATGAGAACAGCGGAACTACTCAATTCAACGCTGAAGAGGTGCTCAACGCACTATCAAACGAAGACATTGCTGATGTAAAGGAATCAATCGTGAACTACGGTATCCGCAACATCAAATGGAAAGTTTGGGAATACGCTGGACCACAAGAAGCAATGGTAAGTGGAACAGTTCGTCTTCAATCACTCAGCGGAGAGAATCTTTACGAATACGTACTTGAAGAATCGAACCTATACGACCTAAGCGAAAACCCAGATCACACTGACTTCCCAATGACACAAGATCAGAAAGATGTGATTTTGGCGGCACTATTGAATGACGATCAGATTCGCGTTTCGGCTGACGGACTCGTGACAGATGTACCTGTACACTTCGTGTTCCAGGTAGTTTCTGATTTGACGGTAACTGCAGAGATCGACTAATTTCGCGGAGTCAATCTACATAAGATATTGAAAGGAGCTTCGGCTCCTTTTTTTTATGCCTTTAGGAATTGAGCCATCTGCTCAGCAAGTGTGCTCGCAGCTCTGCGAACATCTGTGGCAAAGTCCTCGCCTTGTCCAGCGTAGATAATACCACGTGAAGAGTTCACCAATAGACCGGCATCTGCTGTTAATGCAGCATTGCTCACATCAGTCAAACTCCCTCCTTGTGCGCCTACACCAGGTACTAAGAAGAAGTGATCAGGAACCATGTCGCGTACTTCTTTCATGTCTTCTGGACGTGTAGCACCAATCACATACATCAGTTGCTCTGGGCTACCCCATTCTGCACATGCTCTAATGACACGTTCGTAGAGCTTAGGCTCTCCGTGGTATTGGAAGTCTGCAGCCCCAGGATTCGAAGTCAACCCAAGGACGATTGTCCACTTGCCTTCGTGCTCTAGAAATGGTGTGACAGCGTCCCGCCCCATGTATGGTGCCACTGTAATTGCGTCGGCACCAAGATCATCAAAAAGTGCTCTTGCATAAGCTGCAGCAGTGTTTCCGATGTCGCCACGTTTTGCATCAGCGATCACGAAGCAATGATCTGGGATATAGTCTACTGTTGCTTTTAAGACTTCCCACCCTTCTGTTCCATATTGTTCATAGAACGCTAGGTTAGGCTTGTATGCAACACATAGGTCAGCAGTAGCATCAATTACTGCTTTATTGAAAGTAAGCATCCCTTCAGCTGTTTTAGGTAGGTGAGCCGGGATCTTATTTAGGTCAGTGTCCAATCCAACACATAGGTAGCTTCCTTTCTGTTGAATCTGCGCGATCAATTCTTGTCTTGTCATGCCTGTCCTTCTTTCATTTTTTCGGCGTTCTCAGCCACCTTCAATGCTTCGATGATTTCGTTGATATCACCATCGATGATGTTCTGCAAATTGTATAGCGTGAGGTTGATTCGGTGATCAGTTACTCGTCCTTGTGGGTAATTGTAAGTGCGAATCTTCGCAGAGCGGTCTCCTGTTGAAACCAAGCTCTTGCGTTCAGCTGCACGTTCGGCTTGTTTCTTCGCAAGTTCTTGCTCGTACAAACGCGAACGAAGTACCTGCAAGGCTTTTTCGTAGTTCTTGTGCTGTGATCGTCCGTCTTGACATTCTACAACCACACCAGTTGGAAGGTGCGTCAAACGCACAGCAGACTCCGTCTTGTTAACGTGCTGACCTCCTGCCCCGCTTGCACGGTAAGTGTCTTTCTTCACGTCTGACATATTCAACTCGACATCTACTTCATCTGCTTCTGGAAGTACAGCGACTGTGGCAGCACTAGTGTGCACTCGCCCTTGGGATTCTGTTGCAGGGACACGCTGAACACGATGTACACCAGACTCGTACTTCATTGTTGCGTATACATCTTCACCAGAAACGCTGAAGACGATTTCCTTGAATCCACCTACTGTTCCCTCGTTCAAGTTGGCTACTTCCATAGTCCACCCTTTTGTTTCAAGGTACTTGGTGTACATTCTAAAGAGGTCACCAGCGAAGATACTGGCTTCGTCACCACCAGTTCCAGCACGAATCTCAACGATTACGTTTTTACTGTCTTCAGGATCTTTAGGGATCAAGGCAACCTTCACCTCTTCCTGAAGAGAAGATTCTTCCTCTTGGAGCGACAGCAATTCTTCTTGAGCCATCTCCTTCATTTCAGGATCTGTCTCCGTTTCGAGCATTTCACGGCTCGAAGCAATATTATCTACGACGTTGCGGTATCGTTTTGAGAGATCAACGATTTTCCCCAAGTCTTTGTACTCCTTCATGAGCGTAGCGTATCGCTTGTTATCGGCGATCACTTCTGGGTCAACAATGAGCATGCTGACCTCACGGTAACGATCCTCGATCGCTACGAGTTTATCGATCAACTGGTTCATGTGTTAAGCTTCTTTGTATTCGAAGGTTCCGAACTCCGAAGAAATGGTCAGGTGCTTGCCTGAACCCTCTTCTACGCGTCCGACGATTTGCGCCTCAACTCCAAATGAGTTGGCGATTTCGATCATCGCTTCCGCGCTAGCGGCATCAGTATAAATCTCCATACGGTGCCCCATATTGAAGACTTTGTACATCTCTTTCCAATCTGTACCCGATTGCTCTTGAATCAACTTGAACAATGGTGGGCAATCGAATAGCTGGTCTTTGATGACATGAACGTCATTCACGAAATGAAGCACTTTCGTCTGAGCTCCTCCTGAGCAATGCACCATTCCTTTGACTGCATCGCGGTGCTTCGAAAGTATCGCCTTAATCACAGGCGCATAAGTACGCGTTGGAGAAAGAACCAACTTACCAGCATCAACTGGGACACCTTCAACTGCTTCCGTAGGTTGTTTGCTACCAGTGTATACCAAATCCTTTGGCACATCTGGATCATAGGTTTCTGGGTAACGATCTGCCAATACCTTATGGAAGACATCGTGACGAGCAGAAGTAAGTCCATTACTTCCCATTCCACCATTGTATTCAGTCTCGTAGTTCGCTTGCCCGAAAGAAGAAAGCCCAACGATGACTTGTCCTGGAGCAATGTTCGCATTGTCAATGACCTCATCACGACGCATACGACACACGACCGTAGAATCAACGATAATTGTTCTAACGAGGTCGCCTACGTCGGCAGTTTCACCACCCGTTGACTTGATACCAATGCCTTGAGACCTTAGCTCATCAAGCAACTCTTCTGTACCATTGATGATCGCAGAGATAACCTCACCCGAAATGAGGTTTTTGTTTCGTCCGATGGTAGATGAAAGCAAGATGTTATCTGTGGCTCCTACACAAAGGAGGTCATCGAGGTTCATCACGAGAGCGTCTTGTGCAATTCCTTTCCACACGGAAGCATCACCTGTTTCTTTCCAGTAGATGTAAGCCAGTGAAGACTTCGTACCCGCTCCATCAGCGTGCATGACAATACAGTGCTCATCAGAGCCTGTTAACGTATCAGGTACGATCTTACAGAAGGCGTGAGGGAATAGACCTTTATCCACGTTCTTAATAGCTGCGTGGACGTCTTCTTTGGATGCGGAAACTCCGCGTTGTTGGTAGCGAGAATCACTCATGGGAAATAAAAAAGCGGGACGATTTTCAAATCGCCCCGCAAGTTAATTCGTTTTATGGAACTGTCGTTATTCTTCCTTCGGTACGTAATCGTATCGGAGGATCTTAAAGATCGTACGACGGTTCACCTGGTGAGCTGCCTCTTTCTCTTCTTCAGTTGCCATTGCATTGATTTCTTTATCAGAAATCTTAGGCTCGCTCTTACCCTTACCTACTGCGACCATGCGGTCTTTAGCAATTCCTTTCGATACTAGGTAGTCTACACAAGTTTGTGCACGACGCTGGCTAAGCTCCTGGTTGTATCCAACCTTACCACGTGTATCTGTGTGTGCTTCAAGCTGGATTACGAAGTTTCCGTTCGTTACTAGTAGATCGTAAAGGAAGTTCAAAGAATCGGCAGAGTTCACTTCTTCGTTCACAAGAAGCGTTGCTTCGTTGAATGGGTACTGTACCAATGGAAGATCGTACTCGATACCGATGACGATTTCTTTTAGGAAGTACTCACGAGCAAATGTCGTAGACTCAGCAAGACCTTCTGTTGAGAATTGGTCAGAAGTACCAATGTAGCCATCAAGTGCAACATCTACAGCGTAGTTTGTTGAAGCAATGATTTCTCCGTTATCAAGAGAGATTCCACCGTTTCCATCTGTAGTCAAGTTGTAGCTCTGACCGTCGGTTCCTTGCACCGTCACTTTTGAGTTCGCCAATGGTACACCCGTATCGTAGTTGTATACATTCGCGATGTACGCAAACTCCAGCGGAGGCATCTTGAACTCGTAGATATCGTCTTTACCTTTTCCGTTTGGACGGCTAGAAGTGAACATCCCTTGGTCTAGGTCTTTTTCCCAGATGATTCCGAAATCATCAGAAGAACTGTTGATTGGTGCAGGCATTCCTTCAACTTCAGCAATCGTCATGTCTTCTCCAGCGCGTGTTGCCTTGAAGATATCAAGTCCTCCCATGCTACCATGCATATCAGAAGCGAAATAAAGTGTTCCATCTAATTTGAATGATGGGAACATTTCATCTCCTTTCGTATTCACTTTGTCACCCATGTTCTTAGGCTTACCCCAAGTTTTGGCTTTCTTATCGTACTCTACATACCATAGGTCACGTCCACCGAAACCACCTGGCATATCAGAAACGAACACCATGTACATATCATCTGGAGAAAGCGCTGGCTGCCCAACTTGAGATGAATCGTTCAACTCGCGATCGATGAGATTCATTGGCTCTGCTGGACCAAAGTCTTTTCCTTGACGACGTGCGTAGTAGATATCACAAGCGAAACGTGCATCCTTCTCGTCGATACAACGAGTGAAGTACATCGTAGAGAATTTCTTATCAAAACATGCTGCACCTTCATTGTGCTGCGTGTTGATTGTATTGTTTACCGGAACTGGTGTTGACCACTTTCCTTTCTTATCACGTTCAGAGATGAAGAGGTCCATGTAAGACTCACCAGTGATCGGGTCATCAGAAGAACCTGCCGATGAAGGACGAGCAGATCCGAAGATGATCTCATCGTAACGCTTACCACTCCATGCTGGGCCGTAATCAAACTGCTCAGAGTTTAGGATTGGCATTTGATCTACTACGTAACGGCTTGAAGGCTCATCCATTTCAAGTGCAGCCTTTTCACACATTTCGATTGCAGCGCGAGCTTTTGTCTTGTCGCCACCTTTCTCCATGTAGTCATTGTACTTCTGGATTGCGTCGTCAAATTTATTTTGAGCGCGAAGCACTTCACCGTAGTTGTAGTGTACTATTGGATCTGTTTCATCGAAACGGAACCCGATCGCTTTCTTGTAGTAGTCTTCTGCTCCTTTATGGTCCAGCATCAGACGGTAACATTCACCGATCTTGTAGTTCACCTCTCCTTTCTCAGCGACTCCACTGAGCTTTCCATAAACGCGGAGGTAGTCAGCCGCCGCTTCGTGGTAGGCTTTGTTTTCGAAAGCAAGGTCTGCATCCTCAGTGTAGTTCTTCTGACCGAAGGCTACAGAGCAGAACAATGCGAACAATAAAAGTAGGGAGTAACGTTGCACAGCGTGTTTGGTGTTGGTTTTTTGCATCTTTTTCCGATTACAGGAAGCGAAAATAACTAAATAATACACGGAATTGCAAATAAGCGAAAGCCACAGCAGACGCGAGATTCAACGGTTTTCAACAGTCATCTCACTCTAAGAAACCGTCAAAAGAGGTTGGAATCCCTGTTCCTGCAAGCGCTACAGCTCACTATCTGGCATTATCCGTTTCCCACAAATAACGTAGGAATCCTCAATATTAGTGCAAAAAGAAATGGTCCTGACAAGCAGGACCATTTCAACTATTGATTTCTTAATTAGCGAGTGAAAAGTAGCTCACGCAGCTTTGGCAATGGCCACATCTCATCATCGATCAACATTTCTAATCGGTCAGAGTGCTCACGCACGCTGTTCAACAACGGCATCACCTTATCAGCGTATAGGTTAGCAATCTTCTCAACGTCAGTCATCTTATCAGCTTTCTTGCGCTCTGCACGTAGTGCATCTACGTCGTCTTTCACTGCTGACAGGTGCTCAGAGATCTCTTTGATCAACTTCACTTGTGTGCTGCTCGCTTTTTTGAATTCAGCAGCGGTCATGATGTCTTTCAAGCCCTTCACATTTTCTACCAAACGTGTCTGGTATGCAATTGCTGTCGGGATGATGTGATTCTGTGCAAGATCAGCTCCAACACGCGCTTCGATCTGACGCTTTAGGATGTAGTTTTCGAATTCTACTTCTACACGTGCTTCTAGCTCTTCAGGAGCCAAAACTCCCATCGCTGAGTAGATGTCACGTGTTTCTTTGCGCTTCAATACGCTCAACGCCTGTGGCGTATTCACAAGGTTAGAAAGACCCCGCTTCTTCGCTTCTTTCACCCATTCGTCACTGTACCCATTTCCTTCGAAGCGGATGTTCTTTGACGCCTTGATCAACTTCTGCAATTCCTTTAGGATTGCTTCGTCTTTCTTCTCTCCTTTGTTGATGCGTGCATCAACGTTCTTCTTGAATTCAATCAGCTGATCTGCAACGATTGTGTTCAATGCGATCATCGCATTTGAACAGTTAGCTGAAGAACCTACTGCGCGGAACTCAAACTTGTTTCCAGTGAAAGCGAAAGGTGAAGTACGGTTACGATCAGTGTTGTCAAGTAGAACTTCAGGAATTCGTCCGATTTCCAACTTCAACGCTGTCTTATCGTCTGGTGTCATCTTTCCAGCCTTGATGTTCTTCTCAAGTGCGTCAAGTGCCTCTGTCAACTGAGAACCGATGAACGCTGAGATGATTGCTGGAGGTGCTTCGTTCGCACCCAAACGGTGATCGTTACCAGCACCTGCGATCGCAGCACGAAGAATGTCTGCATTCTTGTGAATCGCAGCAATCGTGTTCACGAAGAAGGTCAAAAAGCGCATGTTGCTTTTTGGATTCTTCCCTGGCTTCAGAAGATTCACTCCTGTGTTTGTGCTTAGTGACCAGTTGTTGTGCTTACCAGAACCATTCAACCCTTCAAATGGCTTCTCGTGAAGAAGTACACGGAAGTCGTGCTTACGAGCTACTTTATCGAGAAGGTCCATCAATAGCTGGTTGTGGTCATTTGCCAAGTTTGCTTCTTCGAAGATCGGCGCACATTCGAACTGATTTGGAGCAACCTCGTTGTGACGTGTTGCCACAGGAATTCCAAGACGGTGTGCTTCAGTTTCGAAGTCTTTCATGAACGCCATGGCGCGATCAGGAATAGACCCGAAGTAGTGATCATCCAACTGCTGACCTTTTGCAGGTGCGTGTCCGAATAGCGCACGACCTGTCAACGCAATATCAGGACGAGCATTGAACAATGCACGGTCGATGAGGAAGTACTCCTGCTCCCAACCAAGTGTGATTGTTACTTTCTTGACATCACGGTCAAAGTACTGGCATACATCTGTTGCTGCCTTGTCAGCTGCTGCAATCGCACGCAACAACGGCACCTTGTTATCAAGTGCATGTCCCGTGTATGAAATGAAGATCGTTGGGATACATAGTGTATTACCAATCACGAAAGCTGGAGATGAAGGATCCCAGATCGTGTAACCACGAGCTTCGAATGTATTACGAATACCTCCGTTCGGGAATGAAGAAGCATCCGGCTCTTGCTGGACTAATAGAGAACCATCAAATTTCTCAATCGCACGTCCGTCTCCAGTAGGCTGCATGAATGAATCATGCTTCTCTGCTGTTGCTCCAGTCAAAGGTTGGAACCAGTGAGTGTAGTGCGTTGCTCCGCGTGAAGTAGCCCAGTCTTTCATAGACGTCGCTACTTGATCCGCGATTCCACGTTCAATACGCGTACCGTTGATCGTTGCGTCCATCACCTTCTCGTAAGCCTCGTCTGTGAGGTACTCACGCATCGTGTGTTGGTTGAATACATTCTCTCCGTAAAATTCTGAAATCTTACCTGCTGGCTCCACTACTAGTGGTTTGCGATGGAATACATCTTCCAGGGCTTTACTGCGAAAAGTTGGCATTAGTCCGAGATTTTTAAAATTCTGGTGCAAAGATAGATAAACGACAGGGGGTCAGCATGAATTTTTTGTAAATTCTTTTGAACACCCCCTCAAAAACACCCCCTTTCAGAAAAATCTTACGAATTACCCCCTCTCCCCCCCATAAACGTAAAAAGGGCGCCAGTTGGCGCCCATTTCTTTCTCTTGATTCTATTTCATGTTACTTCAACCATCTTCTGGTGACGTATTGTTCACCGTCGTCGATGATGACTGAGTACATTCCGGCAGGGAGATCATACGTATCTATAGAAAGCAAACCTCCTCCGGCTAGTTTTCGGTTTCCTGAAGCCACAAGCTTACCGTTCACATCGAACATGCGGTAACTAATGTCTTGCTCCATTCCAGAGATTTTAACGTTACAACGATCTGTACCTGGGTTAGGGAATACCACTACCGTTGGCTCTGGCTTGAACTCTTCGTCAACAGATACAAGATCCGTTTGGAAGTTGAAGTAGTGAACGATCTCTTTTCCGAAATCAGTTTCGAACTGAATGAACGTTGAACCTGCTACTTTCTTCAGACGACATGTTCCGTTTCCATCATTGTTCGCGAAAAAGCTCAACCCATCATCATCAGAATCGGAAAGGATGAACTTGTAACACCCTGCGTTCAGTGCAATGGTATCGCGGTAGTTCGTATTGGCTTCATCGAAATCATCACGCAAGTAAACTGTTGTTCCATTCATTGTTTCAATGCGGACCTCCGTCTCCCAAGGTGTGTTGTTCGTTTTTGTCCAGATAATGATGCGGTTATCATCCTCCTCCCCATACGTATATACAGGTGGACGATTGAACGTTGAAGTCGCGTGATTATTGAATTGGTTCTCATCGGTAAATCCATTCGCCGAAGTCACCGTAGCCTCGAAAACCAACACCTCTTCTTCATCTCCATTCCAGAATCCTGGGTCATCGTAGCTCACTGTTACGTCTTCAGACTCTAGGAACCCGAGTTCACCTGTCCATGTATACGTATTCATGTTTTCACCGATACCGTAGGTAATCTCACAGCTAGTCAACGGTGCAGAACCATTGTTCTTGATGCGGATTACTGGGTCATCACAAATTGGGTTCATACGACTCAAGATGCGCATATCGCTCGGTGCCATGATTTCTTCGATTTCCACATCCGTGGTGAAGTTCGGCTCTCCGTAGGCGATTACCTGTCCTTCGAATCGGTAGTTCCCATCTGGATCATATTCGATATCGTAATCAACAGTGAACGATTCCATGTTGTCTACGAGTGGGGTCAATTCAAAGTCTTGAGTTTTCACAGGAGCTCCCGGACACCAACCAGCGCGGTCGTAAATCCATGTACCTCCCTGTGGGTAAAGTGGGTTATCCGCACATTCCTGCATAATCTCCCAACTCCATTGCGTTTCACCATTCACTTTTACTGAGTGCGTGTTGTAACAGAACTCGCCACAGTTGTTTCCTTGTCCGAAGCCATGCCCAGAAGCACGAGTTTTCAAACGGAAAGTCTCCTCCCCTTCTTCTACATCAATCTGGTAGGCCGTTACGTTCTCATCAAATGAGTTCAAGTTGTAGGTTCCTTTCCAGAATGCTTCTACGCGCTTCACGTCACGTGGAGGAGTTCCTTCGATGAACATGAACTTCATATCCAAGAGCTCTTGCCAGTTTCCTGCTTCAAGCTCTACCTCTCCATGAAGCAGTGGCTCGTAATCAGTAACATCGAAGATCCAAGTCCACCCTTCTTCTAGGTCAAGGTTGATTCCGTAAGGAGTGATGAATCGTCCGATTTCATAGCGATCAACTACTTCATATGGAGCACCGTAGTATTCTAGCGTTTGGTTTACAAATGGAACCGCATCTCCTTCGAATGGAATCGTTTCCAATATATTCCCATCCTCGTCGTATACATAAGTGTCTTGTGGAAGCCAGTAGTAATCAATGTCAGTTACATATACATCGTAGTTCTCTACGTCCCACGATGACACCGACACTGGAGCTACCATTACTTGTTCCGTGTAGCTATCTGTAGTTGTGTTAATCGTGTAATCTCCTTGTTGAATTTGAATTGAAGGACGGAAGGCCACCAATTCAGGGTTCAAGAATAGATCATCTCCATTATGGTACTGGCGATCTGGGGCCCCGTGTGGAGCTGCGTCGAATCCGTTTCCACTATGATCAAGCACGGGCTCTCCATTCACTTCGTTGAAGTCGTAGTAAACCACAAGGTCATCGTAGTTCGGGTGATCCATAGTAATCGAACGGTTCATCCAAGCGGCGATTGTCTCCTCATCGAGGGCTACCTCCCAGATGGCAAATTCGTCCATCTTTCCATTGTAGAAATTCGACCAACCTGCAGCAGATCCGATACTGAACTTCACGATGTCTTCCATAGTGCGGAAGCGATCCGTTCCTGAGTGCCAAAGTTCTCCGTTCAAGTAGGCAAACATCTCACCTGTTACTGCATTCTTGGTGAATGCCCAGTGGTTCCAGCGTCCTTCAAAGTCGGCAGTGTTCGCTGCTTTGTCTATACGATCGTAGCCTCCAGACTGACCAGCATCCCAGTACACACGAGCATTACCCCATGGAAGGTGGCTGTTCACAACGCGCTGGTTACTGCTATTTACTCCTTCAAATACTGTGCTGTTGCTCGGCTGAATATCTTCATTTCCATTCACCCAAAAGGCAATGGTGATTTCATCTTGTACCGCTGCAAATGCTTCGCCTGGAACTTTCACCTCATCCACGTTATTGAACGAGATGTAACGATCATTGCTTGCTGCCGAAACAGAGTTGATTGTAGAATTTACCCCTTTGAACTGTGTTGGAGAAAAAGCTTCTTCAACGTGCGCACTTAATTCAAATACCAATGAGCTCATTCCGTCCCACATGATGGCCTCAGTGAACTGGAAAGGGTACCATCCTTCGCCGCCAGGCATAAATTCACCGACGCGAACTTCAGTCATGTCTCCATCATACCAAGAGGTCAAATCTTCTTCCGCGGTAGCGCCAACTTTCAAACGAAGAAGGTCTGCCATATCCCAAGCGTCACCAATTTCAAGTTCGATGTAGCCAATCTCACCAGCGGTCAGACCCATGTCTAACAACTCTTGTGCTGTGTATAAGAATTGAAAACGGCTACGGTGCATATCCGTACGAACTGGTGCTGGATTCACCGTTCCATCTTCAGCGAACGTAACCATCACTTCGTTCTCTACAGTCACGTCATTCGCAATTTCGTAATCGTACTGGATGAAGTTGTACAGTGGATCAACCACAAGATCTTGCGTTACGAAATCTTGATTATCGATCAACATGAAAGGGTGCGTCAAGAAATTCGAGTCTAACACTCCTGTGTAATCGTAGAGGTAATTGTAGGTTAGGTAATCCCACTCTCCACAAGGGAATCCGAGACCTCCCGCTGTTCCGTCTTCGAAACATTTCAGGGTGTAGTACATCAAGATTTTTTGGTACGTTGTGCCGTCATCTTCAGGGAATGTGAAGGTGCGTCTACCCGGACTATCATAATCTGTGTCCGGGTTGTTTTGATCTTCGAATGTGTAGGTCTGTACCACCAGTGTATCACCGGGATCGGCCATCATCGCAGTGCTTGCGAGCACCGCAAGCAGTCCTAGGATCGCTCTCTTTAGCATGTTGGTTCAAGATTTTGGAGTCGTAAGATACTAAGGGAGCGCTAGATGAACTATTTAATGCGGACTTAATATGGAAAGGCTGAAAATCACGCCTTTTGCTTTGTCGCATCGTGTTTTGGTCTATTTTTGATTGGCTTTAACCTTTAGCGCATGAACTATCTTTTCATCATGTACCCATGGGAGGATATCGATCCTAATGCTGATTCTTCCCTACAGCTCATTCATGAAGTAGCCTCAAGAGGTTACAAAGTTGCTCTAACTACAGCGGCTAATTTGACCATCCGTGATTGCATGGCGATGACCTTTGCGAAGGTTCTGAAGAACCAAGACAAGGTGTCGAAGTCTGTCAACTCATTCTACAAGAACGCTCAGTTCAAGGAAGAGATGCTGCCGCTTGCAGGATTTGATGTGATTTTCATGCGGGCGAATCCGCCACTTGACAACATCGTCTTGAACTTCTTGGATTCTGTCAAAGATGACGTCTTCATCATCAATGATGTTGAAGGACTACGTGAAGCAAACAACAAGCTTTACACGGCGGCTTTCTACGACCCGAAGAATGAAGTCATTCCGGCAACCCACGTTTCTAAGAATAAGGAGTATCTAAAGCGTGTCATCAAGGAAAGTGATTCTGAAAAGATGATCATGAAACCGTTGAATGGTTATGGTGGTTCTGGAGTTATCGTTCTTGAAAAAGGAGCTAGCTCCAACATGAACTCATTGCTCGACTTCTATATTAGTCGCAAAGACGGTGAAAGCAATTACGTGATCCTCCAGGATTACGTTGAGGGTGCTGAGTTGGGAGATATTCGTGTACTTATGCTTCATGGCGAACCGATTGGTGCTATGCGAAGAGTACCTGCTGAAGGAGATGCCCGTTCCAATGTAGCTGCTGGTGGTTCCATTCAGAAACACACCTTAACCGCAGCTGAGAAGAAGCTCTGTAAATGGGTCGGGCCTAAATTGGTTCAAGACGGATTGTACTTTGCCGGACTAGACCTAATCGGCGGAAAGCTGATCGAGGTGAATGTTTTGAGCCCAGGTGGAATCAACTACATCAATAAGTTGAACAAAGTCAAACTTCAACGTAAGATCATCGATTACTGTGACGACGTAATCCGATCACGTGAATCTCTAAGAAGTAGAAGAAGCGAGCTGAGGAAAGCTGTAGAGAATGCGTAAACTAAGTTGTGAAGAGATCATTCGCCGCATCCAGGAGGGACTCACCTTCGAGGCGGAGAGCAGTGATGCTGGTTTTAGAATCTCGATTAACGAATACGTGCCGTATGTATGTACGGCCATTCACGACGGTCATCGCTTTCGCGATGAGCTGAAGATCAAAACGCGCCTTTCGGAATTTGAACGCTGGTATGAAGAAGACCCTTATACCGGTGCCTTCATTTCTTCCATGCCGATCAAACTCATTGGTTTGGATAGTCGTTTTGAATATGATCTCAACCGTGAACCTGAGACTTGTGTATATGACGAGGCTTGGGGTAAGAAGGTCTGGAAAAGAGCGTTGACCAAGGCTGAGCGTGAACGTTCGCGCAAGAAGCATGACGCGTACTATCGTGTGACATACGCGCTGATCGCCAAGCTAGAAGAGCTTTTTGGCGCTTGTGTGGTTTATGACATGCACTCTTACAATTGGCGTCGTTGGGATCGTGAAGTGCCTGTTTGGAATATTGGTTCTGAGCGTATTGATAATGATCGTTTTGGCATTTGCGTAGAAAAGTGGCGTGATCAACTGGCAGACATTGAGTTGCCTAACGGCATCCCTCAGAGCGCTGCTATTAATGATACTTTCTTCGGACGAGGGTACAACCTTGCCTTCATTACCAAGAGCTTCGACAACACCTTAGTTCTCGCGACCGAGGTCTCGAAGATTTACTGCAACGAAGAAACGGCTGAGCCCTTCCCTGCAGTCATCAATTCAATCAAGGGGCAGCTCAAGCGTGCCATTCTAAACCACGCGCACGACTTTGCACGGGAGTTCACCACATGGGAACATAAGAAGCAAGGTCGCCTCCTCTCGAATGATCTTCAGGAATCAATCTTGGAGGTAGATTCAGCACTACATGACCTGTTGAAGAATTTCGAGTTGTTATCTATGGTGAATCCAATCAACGTAGCTCAAGAGAAGAAACGATTCTTCGAGTCGCGTTGCACGATCAACCCACAATTCGAATACAAGCCGATTGGATTCGATCCTTTCCACTTGAAACGGAAGATTCACCGATTGGAGATTGAGAAGATCACAGATGTGCATATCCAACGTCTTTACCAAGATGTGATCAATGCCTTCAGCGACAAGATCGATATGCTATCGTCTATTGGCAGCAGTAAGTTCTTGTATAACTCCATGCGCTATTTCGGTGAGCCTTCTGAAAAGGACCTGAAGAATGCGTGGTTCCTTCAGCATCTTCCAGAGGTTGAAGTCGCTACCGCGGAACCGAGATTGGGTGTACCAGAAGCTGTTGAGTTATTCAAAGAGAGTTTCGAAGAATACGGCTTCAAAGGAAAGATTGAAGTCTCTCGCAACATGGTGGCTGATGCGATGGTGATAAACCACCAGAAGAAAGTCATGATCAAGAAGGGCGCGACTTTCCGCCCGAAGGAACTGCGGTTCTTGGTGCATCACGAGATTGGAGTGCATATGGTGACTACCATGAATAGCAATCTCCAGCCGTTGAAGGTGTTCAACCTGGGCTTCCCAGTGAACACGATGACGCAAGAAGGACTGGCTGTTCTGTCTGAGTACTTGAGTGGGAACATCACCTTACGTCGCCTAAAGGAATTGGGTCAACGCGTGATCGCCACCGATATGATGGTGAAAGGAGCTGATTTCAAGAAGACCTACCGCACCATGGTCAACGACCTAGAGATGGATGTGGATGAAGCGTTCTACCTCGTCACTCGTATTTATCGAGGAGGTGGATTCACGAAAGACCACCTCTACTTACGCGGACTTAGCGAAATGTATCGATTCTGGAGTGACGGAAATGATCTTCGCCCATTACTCATTGGTAAAACTTCTTTGGAGCACTACGGAACCATCCTAGAAATGATTGAGCGAGGAATTTTGAAGCAACCAAAATACCTCTCACGCGCTATCATGGAGCCACGAACGGAGGAGAACAACCCAATCTACGATTACATCATTCGCGCCATCCGTTAAGCACCTTTTTACTGAATGCTTCTTTGATCGGCAGTGGGGCTAGAAGCGCCGCAGCCAGAATCACGTACTCCGCAATGATCCAGAAGTAGTTTTCTTGGAATCCACCCCCATCATAATGGGCGTAACTGAAGACGGCTAGAAAACTCCAGAACCAGATGGCCTTTCGATTTGAGAATACCGCCGCAGCGGCAATCATCGTGATGTACCACGGATGCACAGTTGTCGTCATCAAGTAGTAGACCAGATAGGTCAAGGTTAATGCAGTTCCGTAGCGAACAACTTGTTCTTTCGGCGTGCCTTTGTTATTCCATCTGGAAAAGGCAACGAACAGGATCAAACTTAAGGTGATCAGTGACATCCAAGGTCCAACGGACTGAATAGGGTTATATCCGAGGATGGCCTCTCCTATGGTTCGGACTAGGTAATAGATTGACGCATTGAATTCAAACGACTTGAAGTAGAGCTCGATACTCGTTTGCCAATGGGCAATTAATTCTGAAGAATAAAACGGCAAAAAGGTCAATACAAGCGTGAATAGCGCCATCGCACCAAAGCCGTATGCCCTGCGTTTCAAGATCACGAAAACCAAGGGCACCAACATCAACGGGGTCAACTTTACAGATACGGCTAAGGCAAAAGGAATTCCACCTAAGAAAGGCATCGCCGTTCCGCGATAGCGAAAACAACAAGCCAACCAAACGCTCAAGGCTAAGAAAGTCATTACCATACCTTCAAAGTGGACGTTACCAGAAAGCTCAATGATAACCAAAGGGTTTAATGCGTAGCCGATGGACCACCAATAGGGCAATTCAAAATAGCTCAGTAATCGTGCAATCAAGAACAGAAGTAACGCTTCGCCTAACAGAATGAATAAGTGCAGGAAGAAGATCGTACCTGCTAACGAGCCTTGGCCTAACCAAACACTCGCCGCGAAAATCATTTGGTTCACCGGTGGGTAAACGGTGTAGTACTGCTTAGAATTTAGTCCGTCGTACAGCTCATCCAATTGCCATTCAGCGGCACGCTCATCAGAGATGAAATCTTGTGGTAGAATTAAGTAAGGATTCTCTCCTTGTACAGTCAATAGTCCATCCCAAGTGAAGCGGTAGTAATCATCAGATAATCGAGGTTCACTGAAAATGAAAGCTGAACGGAATAGAAGAGCAATCCAGAAGATTTCTTTCCAGCCCATTTCATGCTTGCGTCGCATAAATATGATCATCCCTCCGAAGAGGAAACCAAAGCCTACGAATACTTCGAAGAAATTTGATCGATCTAGGCCATAGCCCATGAATAGGTAGGCCACATATTGGCTAAGAATGAACGCGATGCGCGAGACAACCGGGTTTAGGCGGTTAAGCAACGCGAGTATGCTTGAACGAGAACCAGGCTACGTAGGTGAAACCGATGAAGAGCATGATGTGGAATGGGAGCATTCCAAACTCTTGATGATAGATTCCTAGCACGACACCACCAAAGAAGTAGATTGCCAAAAACGCCTCGATAATGGTCAGTGGATTCGCTTTGAGTGCGCGGTACTTTTTATCAGACCAAGATCCATCTCCTTCTCCACTGATGGCAAATTTGGGTGTTCTAACGAACGGTGTTTTTCTTCCAATGTACCCTTCAATCACAGCGATACTATTGTGCAAGGACATTCCCATACTCACCGCTAAGAACAACGGGAAATCACGAAGGAAAGTTAGGAAGCTATCTCCTCTGTACTTTCTGGAAGTCCAGTAGTAGTAAGCCAATACAATGAAGCTGAATAAGAATACGCTCGCCAAGTTGAACATAAGATCGTAATCAGAAGTCCCAATTTTCACCAGTAGAATAGGCAGACTCAAGAGCGCTGAACCTAAGACACAAATGAAAATGAAACTGTTCATCAGGTGGAAGATCGCGTGCACCTTCGTGCTCAGACCAATACCACGTTTCTTGATTACCGAGGGTAGGTTCTTCACGGCACATTCAGCAGCGCCTTTAGTCCATCTGAACTGTTGATTCTTCAATGCATTCATTTCCGCAGGAAGCTCCGCAGGAGACCCCACTTCTTCCAGGTAGACGAAGTTCCACCCCTTCAATTGAGCACGGTAACTCAGGTCAAGATCTTCAGTAATGGTATCGTGTTGCCAACCACCAGCATCTTTAATGCATTCATTGCGCCACACACCAGCGGTACCATTGAAATTGATAAAGTGACCGCGTGCGTTTCGACCGAGTTGCTCGATGGTAAAGTGCGCATCCAATCCAAAGGCTTGTAGCCTCGTCAAGATGGAGTAATCTTCGTTGAGGTGTTCCCAACGGGTTTGAACAACCCCTACTTTATTGCCCGACTTGAAATAAGGCATCGTCTTGCGAAGGAATTGCGGATCAGGGATGAAATCTGCGTCGAAAATAGCGGTGAATTCTCCTTTCGCGATACCCAAACCGTATTCCAACGCTCCAGCCTTGAAACCAACACGGTCTTCACGACGAATGTGTTCGATGTCTAGTCCTTGCGACTTCCAGTACGCTACTTTTTTCGCTGCTACCTCTACAGATTCATCGTTACCATCATCCAATACTTGAATATCAAGCTTGTCTAGCGGGTAATCGAGTTTAGCAACCGCATCGATCAAACGCTCCACGACATACAGTTCGTTGTACACTGGGAGCTGAACCGTCACTCGCGGCCATTCAAAATGGTCTGGGTCTTCTTTCTGCCACTCTTCTTGCTTTCGATGACGAGCACGGTAAGCAATGGTCAGATTCAACTGCATGCAGCTGTACAACAGAATGAAGGTTAGAAACAACCCGTATATGATCAGTATAGTTAGGTCCACTTCGCGTATTTCAGTATGGTGGTTATGATCTTATAGCCCGCTAAGATAGTACCTTTCAGAGTGCCAGAGACTTTCGACACGCCAATGCGCTTTCGATAGTTCACCGCCACTTCATCGACGTTCAATTTCTTATGTAGAGCTTTTACTTGCATTTCGACAGTCCAGCCATAATCAGGGTCGCGCATACCAAGGTCATTCAGACTGCTCAGTTTAATCGCACGGTACGGACCAAGGTCGGAGTACTGATGTTTGTAGATCTTTTTGATCATCCAGGTAGCGAGCCAGTTTCCGAAGACTTGTTGGGGTGTCATGGCCCCTTTTTCTTTTTCACCAAGCGCTCGTGAGCCAATGACCATATCAGCCGATCCATCCAGAATAGGTTTGATCAGATCAGGCATCTCACTGGCATAATCGCTGTAATCTGCATCCATGAACACGATGATATCAGCCAAGGGCTCGTGGCCATTCACCACCTCAATTCCCTTGAGGCATGCCGAGCCATAACCCTGCTTCAATTCTGTCACCACTTTCGCTCCCGCGGAAGCCGCTACAGCAGCAGTATCATCCTTGGAATTGTTGTTCACCACCACCACAGTGCGCACGAGCTCGCGATCAATATCGCTTACCACATGCCCAATGCTCTTCTCTTCATTCCAAGCTGGTATGATTACGTCGATTATCATAGACGGGCAAATGTAGCTATTCGATACATGTTGGGGCTTCACGGAATTCTAACGAAACCGTAAACTTAGTCGAGTAACGAGAGTCTAATCGATAACCGATAATCCATAAACTATAACTTGTACAACGCACCACGAACTACGAACTACGGACTACAAACTGACAGTCCCAGATTGCCCACGGGGCAATCTCTATATACACGTCGATTATAAAGCATTGCGCCTTGCGCAACGGAGAGTCAGTCCACAGTCCACAGTCCACGGTCCACGAATTACCAACCTATTCCGCGTGAGCGACATTTGTCTGCTCTACCTTCCCTGGGTAGGCATCAAGCGCAGCACGAAGACAGTCAACAGCTTGTTTGAGTTCTTCTACATTCAATACGTAGGCTACCCGTACTTGCTTGCGTCCTGTTTCGGCATTCTTGTAAAAACCTGCCGCAGGAGCCATCATCACTGTGTTGCCGTTATGGCTGAATGACTCAAGAAGCCATTGACAGAATTTCTCGGCGTCGTCTACTGGAAGTTCTGCCATGCAGTAGAATGCTCCTTTTGGTTTGGGACAACGTACACCTGGAATGGCGTTTAGTCCGTCTACCAACACATTGCGGCGCTCTACGTATTCTTCGATCACCTCATCAAAGTATGACTGAGGAGTTTGAAGTGCCGCCTCACCTGCCAGCTGAGCAAGGGATGGTGGACTCAATCGCGCTTGAGCGAATTTCAATGCTGTATTTCGAACCTCTTCGTTCTTTGTGATCATGGCTCCAATACGTGCACCACACATACTGTAACGCTTGGATACCGAATCAATCAAGATCACGTGCTGATCTAGCCCGTCTAGGTTCATTACTGACGTTGGCTTTTCACCATGGTAGCAGAATTCGCGGTACACCTCATCAGCAATGAGGAATAGATCATGCTCGAGAGCCAGGGCGCGCAATTTCTCTAGTTCTTCACGAGAGTAGAGGTAACCCGTAGGGTTTGCTGGGTTGCAAATGAGGATAGCACGAGTCTTACCATTAATAAGAGGCTCGAACTCTTCAATTGCAGGAAGTGCGAATCCATCTTCGATTTTAGCTGTTACCGATTGAACAGTGACACCTGCTGCTTGCGCGAATCCGTTGTAGTTTGCGTAGAAGGGTTCCGGAATAATCACTTCATCACCAGCATCCATACACGCATTGAAAACGAAGCTGAGTGCTTCACTTCCCCCTGTTGTGATGAGGATGTCTTCTACGTTTACAGGAATATCATGCTTCTGGTAGTAAGCAGAAAGGCCTTCTCGATATGAAAGGTTTCCTTCACTCAATGAGTAAGCAAGCACCGTTTCGTCATAGGCACGTACAGCATCTCTCACCACTTGCGGTGTTTCGATATCAGGTTGCCCGATATTCAGGTGAAATACTTTCGTTCCTGCTTTCTTAGCTGCTTCGGCGTATGGGACCAACTTTCTGATTGGTGAAGCTGGCATCGCCATTCCTTTCTGTGATACTCCTGGCATGGTTCAAAAAATTGCGAGTACAAATTACGTCCATCGTTGGGTTAAATCCCAAACTATTCCGCGTTAGCGTTGAAACGGTAGAACATCAATTGATGCGGACCAATATTGCGCACTTCATACCACTCATCAATTCGATCGAAGCCCATACGACCATAGAAGCCCAAGGCTACTTTGCGGGCATCACACCAAAGCACATCATAGCCTTTGGATGCGATGATCTCCAGCGCTTTTTCTACAATAGCTCTTCCCGCCCCTGTTCCTCTGACATCAGGGTCAGTTGCCATCGCTCGCAAGCGATACTGCTTCTCATCATCAAGCTTCGGTGTGGTCATCTCAAACAGCGAACAGATACCAACGATCTGATCATTATGAATGGCACCCAGGTGGATGGCGTCTTCTCGATGATCGATATCAATGACACAATCTTCTGTTTTCTCAATGTGAGGCCAAAGCACCTTGTGCCTTAGCGGCCGAGTTTCTTCCGGGGTAAGAACAACGACTTCCATGGTTTACTTGAAATATTTATCCCAATCGCGACGCTGGCGTTTGGTCGGACGACCGATTCCTTTTGGACGTTGATTATGTCCTTCTTTGATCATGTTTAGTTTGAAGATTTCCTCTTCAGGAGTCACATCTTCAGCATAGAGCTCAACAAGCTTGGGGCCTACCCTGCTTTTTGGAAGATCAATCACCTTCCAATGAAAGTATACAGCACCTTTACGAATGATGATGACTTCACCCACCTTCACATCACGGGCTGGCTTGACCACTTCATCGTTCACTGTGACCCTACCCTCCTTACAACCAGTGGTAGCGGTTGTGCGGGTTTTGAAAATACGAACGGCCCACATGTACTTGTCGATGCGCATAGCACAAAGGTCAGGAAATCGCTGGAATCACAACTCGATAATCAAACCGATGGTTGGAAGCGCGGTACCCGAAGAGGTATCCAGAATGCGCGGAATGTACGATCCTGGGTTGTTTGGATCTTCAATTGGGTTCCCGTTTTCGTCGCGTTCTACATCCACTGTAGGTGGTTGAGGGGTAACGAATCCAAGGACATTCTGAACGTCGAAGAATACATTTAGACTCCATTTCTCGTAGAACCACTTTTTATCGATACGTACGTCCAATTGACTGAAGTCGTCAATACGGAGTGCATTCAACTGTGAGTAGTCAGGAAGACCAAAACGCGTCGCATTCCAAACTGGAATTTGAACACTTTGCTCTACATCAACAGGTGTAAATGGCGTTCCACCTGAATAGATGAAACGCGCACCGAGTTCCCAGTTCTTCTTGAACTTCTTCCCTCCAGTCAAACTGATCAGGTTACGGCTGTCCCAGCTGGAAGGAATAAAATCGCCTTCACCGTTCGTGAACTCACTGCGCACGTAGGTATAAGAGATGATACCGTAGAAGCCTTTGTACAATTTCTGTTGCAACAAGAACTCAATACCATAGGCACGTCCGTCGGAAGCGCTTTCCACGGCCTCATTTCCGATGACACCGAAGTCTGCACCTAGGTTTGCCAGTGAAAGCTGACGGTCGACACTTTGTGGGTAGTTGTCGTAATCTTTGTAGAAACCTTCGACCGAAATTGTGGTATTTCGAGAATCTACATCATAACGCAATCCTGCCACCACCTGCTTGTTTCGAATATAGGTTACACCATTCTCGCGATTCACAAGGACGCCATTCTCTCTAAATCCTAAGACAGTGTAGGCCGGAAGCTGGTAGTAGATTCCGGTATTGAAGTTGGCACTCAATTGAGGAGTTAGGAAGTAGCTCGCAGAAAACCGTGGGCTCAATTGATCCAACGGATTCGACATCTCTGCGCTGTACTCATTCGCATCTGTTCTCACCCCCAACGAAAGCACCAATCGTTGATCGGTCGATGTTTTACTCACCTGAGCAAAGGCACCGTATTTATGCATGTCGAACTCAGAAAAGAAGTCGACGCGAACCAGTGTATCTTGTTCGAAAGAGTAAATATCTTGCTCTGTATCATTGTTGTACTTCGCATACTCGTAGTTGACTCCCATGTTGACCTTCCATCCTTTATCTAGGTATAGCTTTCGCTCAACGCGGAATTTGTTCTCGATTTCCTGGCTCAGGTAATCTGAAATAAGAGGGAGGTCTTCGTTGTTATCGACGTGTTTGAATGCACGGTTGTTCAGCATATTTCGACTTCCAACCACCGTCGTCAATCCATTCTCACCGAAGTGTTCCCACTTCACTCCAGTGGTATAATTCCACTGCGTATTCACTGGAAGGAAGTCCAGGATATACTTGTTCTCCAAGAAGTCTTCATTCGTCGTATCTGACCCTAGTTCGGTATTTAATTGGAACTGATCAATGGCTCCCAAGCCCAGAACCGTGATTCTGTTCTTGCTGTCGATTTGACTACTCCATTTTACTTGGAAGTCATTATACGTAGGTAGGAAAGGAAGGCCAAGCGCTTGAAAAAGGAATTGAAGGTAGCTACGACGAGCACTCATGATAATGCTACTCTTCTCCCCTGTCGGACCTTCAAAGGTGATTCCTAAATCTGACGAACCAACCACCGCATTCGCAGCGAATTTGTCTGTGCGTCCTTCTTTGAATCCAAATTCTAAGACCGATGAAAGGGCATTTCCACGAGCTGCGGGAAAAGCACCGGAATAGAATTCCACATCATCAATGAAATCCACATTAATCAATCCTACAGGTCCTCCACTTGCTCCTTGCGTCGCGAAGTGATTGATGTTCGGAATCTCGATCCCGTCGATGTAAAAACGGTTCTCATTCGGAGCTCCTCCACGGATGATAATATCGTTACGGAAAGAAGGCGTGCTGGCTACCCCAGGCAATGCACGGATAGCTCTGGAGATATCTCTGTTCCCTCCTGGGTTTCGCTTGACCTCATTCACTCCAATCTTACGAACGGATACGGGTGCTTCTTCGCGATTACTGAAGCTTGAAGTAACGACCTCTGCTGCTTCTATTTCAACTGAGGTTTCTTCCAGCTGGACGTCTATCAACGCGGCACGCGCATTGGTCACTTCGATTTCAAAAACCGTCTTCTTTTCAAAACCAATGAATGAAACATCGATGTTGTAGAGCCCGGGCTCTAATCCGGTGATTTCGTACTTCCCATCAATATCTGTGGATACCCCATTTTGAGATCCTTGAACGATAACCGTTGCGAAGGGAATGGACTCGTTATTTCGCAGGTTGGTGACCTTTCCTTTGATCACCCCTGATTGTGCCAATGCGGTAGACGCAAAGCACAACATTAATAGAATTAGCCCTACAGCTCGGAAGCCGTTTCTCGTAAAGTGTTTCATTGCCGTTTCGGAACGCGTTTTTACGTGCATTCACGGGATAGGAACACACAAAGCTGAAATTGGTTCGCCAAGAAAGGGAAATCCCTATTGACGGAGGTCGAGATCGAGTCGTTTTCTCAACTCTTCAAGCACAGGGTTCTTCTCAACCATCTGATCATACTTGTCGCGTTCGGTCAAGAACTTCATTTTGGCTGAAATCTGAGCATTGAGCTCTACGGTGAGATCGAGTGAGAAATTCTGTAGGCGTGTTCTCAAGAACTCCATGAGCTCACCTCGTACCAGTTCCATATCTTTCTCCTGAACCACATTGGCAATCTTGAATTTGATCATGAGACCTTCGAGTCGCGGTTCCTCGCTAGAGAGGGTAGCAAACAGACTTCGTCGTCCGCTCGTATTCACTGCTTCGGAGAAGAGTTTCCATGCATCTACCATTTCCTCTTCAGTGACAGGTTCTGTAGGAAGATCTTCATCGATGTCGGTCGGACGAAGACTCTCTTCTTTTCCTTTGGCCGCTTCAAGACGCTTTTTCATCAAGCTCTCATTGAGGCGGTAGGTCTCCTGTTCAGAAATACGTACGTTCGAACGGTTCATGAGGCCTGTTGGGGCGTCAATTGGTTCGGGTTTCGTTTGGAAAATACTTTGATTACTCGCCGTTTCAGCAGCGGTAGCTTTCGGTGGTGCCGTCGATTTTACTTTGGCACCAACGATTGGAATTAGGCTAAAGCGGCCTTTTTTTTTTCACGGATGCGCTGATGGATCGAACACAACTTCATCAGGCAGAGCTCGGTGTGCAAACGCGGGTTGTGTGCTTGCTTGTACTTCATGTCTGCTTCATGCAGTTCGTTCAATGCATTCTGAAGGAATGGCATTTCAGCGTTCTGTGCAACTTCTGAATATTGGCCTTTGATGGTATCAGAAACCTCCAAGAGATCAATGACTCCTGGCTGCTTCGCCATCACTAGGTTTCGGAAATGCCCAGCTAATCCACTAATAAAGTGGTGGAGGTCATATCCTTTTTTGACAACCTCATTGATCTCTTTCAGTACCGCAGGGATATCTTCTTTGATGATCTGGTCCGTCAAACGGAAGTAGAGGTCATGACCGAGTACATTCAAGTTCTTGGTCACAGCATCATAAGTCAGATTACCGCTGGTAAATGCTACCACTTGATCAAAAATCGAGAGTGCATCACGCATGGCCCCATCCGCCTTCTGCGCAATGACGTGCAAAGCTTCAGGTTCAGCAGTAACTCCTTTGTCAGAAACGATCTTCTGAAGGTGATCTACCATTCCGGTCACGGTGATGCGATTGAAATCAAAAATCTGACAGCGTGAGAGAATGGTTGGGATTACTTTGTGCTTCTCTGTGGTTGCTAGAATGAATACCGCGTGTGGTGGCGGCTCTTCCAAGGTTTTCAGGAAAGCATTGAATGCCCCTTGCGACAACATGTGAACCTCATCGATGATGTACACCTTGTACTTACCATTCTGAGGTGGAATTCGCACTTGGTCAATGAGACCGCGAATGTCTTCTACTTTGTTGTTGGAAGCCCCATCAAGCTCGAAGATGTTGAATGCCCATTCATCAGCCTGGTCTCCACCATCCATCACGTCAAGTGAAGTAGCAGCATCCGCTTCTTCGATCACTCCTGTGTTGATGGCACGAGCAAAAATGCGAGCGCATGTGGTCTTCCCTACTCCTCGTGGCCCACAGAAGAGATACGACTGGCCAATCTCGCCAGTAGTCACCGCTTTCTTGAGCGTAGAAGTCACCGCATCTTGACCAACGACGGTTTCCCAGCGTTGAGGACGGTACTTTCTAGCAGATACGAGGAATGATTGTTGTTCCATGGGGTAGTATGCAAATATCGTGAAGCTCTTTGGGTTGAGAAAGCCGAGTTATTCACAAATAATCCCCTTTCCGAAAGCTCTCTTTATCCCCAAATTCTCTCGAAAATATTAGCTTACCGAACTATGCGTCAACTACATAAGCTTGCACTTTTGCTTTTTATCGTCTTCGTCAGTTGCGACAAAGACGAAGAACCCGTGGTTTGTGAAACCGATTCTACTCCCGTTCCGGTTGAAGTTTTTTGTCCTGATATCGAAGATGATCCTGGACCATGGGATGGTTCTTTCTACTTCGACGATTGGTTCGTGGTGGAGAAGGTGGATTGTGCTACCTATATAATAGCCGAACCTCAGGGCTCTCAATACAACGTCAATTACCTCATCGCCGGAAATGAACGTGCAGTGTTGTTTGACACAGGTCCGGGAGAGGCCTCACTGTACGACCTCGTAGATTCATTAACCAACGTTCCGGTTACTGTGGTCTTTTCTCATTTTCATTTTGACCACGTAGGAAACACTCAGGAGTTCGATCAACATGCGTTCATTGATCTTGAATACTTGCAAGAGCGAGCGGATGCCGAAGGGAATTTTGAATTTACCTTCCAGGAAGTGTTGGCTTCTAGTCCGTCTGAAGTAATCGTGAATGAGTGGTGGGGTGATGGACAAGCCATTGATTTAGGCGATCGAACGATTTCTCTGTGGAATATCCCAGGCCATACTCCAGAATCGGTTGCTATTGTTGACAGTGATAGAAAGTACTTCTTTGCTGGCGACTTCATGTACAACGGAACACTTTATGCCTTCCTCCCGGGAAATGACCTTCCTGCTTATGAAGCATCTACACAGCGTATTATTCAAGAGTTGGGTAGCGAATACACCTATTTCGGAGCACACAGTTCTCCTCGGGTTGAATTCAATAAATTTGAAACGCTTATTGACCTCTTTGCCTGCATAGAAAACGGTAGTTGCACACCCACAGCGTTCAATGCTTTTGGGTATCCGGTATACTCTTATAGCCTCAATGGATTGACTATTTGGACGGAACCACAGTAAGAGTATTGCAGATTCTTAAGAAAAGGCGTACTTTTGCACCCCAATTTTAAGTTTATACACAATGAACCGTTACGAAACTGTTTTCATAATGACTCCCGTGCTGTCTGAGGAGCAGGCAGCGGAAACAGTGACCAAGTTCAAAGGACTCATCAAGGACAACGGAGGAAAAGTTGTTCATGAAGAGAACTGGGGACTTCGGAAACTGGCTTACCCAATCCAGAAGAAGACTACTGGATTTTACCATCTTCTTGAATTCGAATTGCCAGGTGAAGGCATTCGTCCTTACGAGACGGAATTCCGTCGCGACGAGCGCATCATCCGCTTTTTGACTACACGTATGGACAAGTACCATATCGAGTACGCTGAAAGCCGCCGCAACAAGAAGAAGAATCAGAAAACTGAAGCTAAAGAAGCTTAATTCCGAAGACCATGGCACAGAAAGGAGATATCCGTTACCTGAATCCAATTCAAATTGAGACTCAGCGCGAGAAATACTGCCGATTCAAGAAGGCAGGAATCAAGTACATTGATTACAAAGATCCAGATTACCTATTGATGCTTTGCAACGAACAAGGGAAGATTCTTCCTCGTCGTTTGACTGGAACTTCGATGAAGTACCAGCGTAAAGTGGCTCAGGCAATCAAGAAGGCACGTCACTTGGCATTGATGCCGTACGTTGCTGACATGTTGAAATAATAAAACCCGAGACAATGGAAGTAATTCTAAAACAAGAGATTGAAAAGCTCGGCAGTAAAGATGAAATCGTTACTGTACGTCCGGGTTATGCTCGTAACTACCTAATCCCACAAGGATTGGCAGAAGTTGCAACGAAGTCTGCGAAGAAGATCCTAGAAGAAAACCAGCGTCAGCGCGCTCACAAAGAAGAGAAAATCCTTGCGGAAGCACAGGGGATTGCTGATAAGATGGGTGCTCTTAAGCTTAGCATTGGTGCGAAGGCTGGAGAGAACGGTAAGATCTTCGGTTCTGTAAACTCTATCCAGATTGCAGAAGCATTGAACAAAGCCGGTTTCGAAATCGACCGTCGTAGCATCTCTATCGCTGAGGATAACATCAAGGAACTTGGTGAGTACACAGCGAAAGTGAAGCTTCACAAAAACGTTACTCAAGACGTTACATTCGAAGTAGTAGGAGAGTAATTCTCCCTCTGAATAAAACATTAAAAGGACCGGTTACTCCGGTCCTTTTTTGTTTCTTACCCCTCCCGTGAAACGAAATCTTGCTCTCATATCATTTCTGTTGTTCACACTCTCTTTGACTGCGCAAATCCGTGTGGCCAAGGTCAATTTGGCCTCAGCAGCCTTCGGTACCGCATCGTTCAGTTTTGAGAAAGTGCGCGACAAACAATTCTCGTGGCAACTCACAGCCACCTACAGACCGAGGATATCGGGACCGAACATGGCATTCAACAACCTTGAAACAGGCTGGGAGCTCTCAGGAAGTGAGGCGCAAGTGATAGGCGGACAACTCGCCTATCGATTCTATACACGGAAAGGTAGAACACAACCCACTAAGCCCTACATCGCAGGTTACTTCCAACACCATGTTTGGGATGCCAGCGTGACACATCAGTACGATGGAACCTCCTATACCGCAGAGGGCAAATGGACCCAAAGTGTACTCGGTTTGCAATATGGAGTTCAATGGGTGGTGAATGATGCTTGGTCTATCGACCTCACATTGGTTGGCTTCGGATTGGCCTTTGGTCAAGTCAGTGGGACTGCCACCACCGGCCCAGAACCAAACATTGGGTTCTGGGAAGAAAACCTGGGATCCATCCCTTGGGTTGGTAACCACATCAACGTAGTTGGAAGCGAATCTCCTTATACCTTTAAGGCCGACTACACTTCGATTGGAATTCATTCGGCGTTACGCCTTGGAATCCTCTTCTAAACCACAGTTGAAAGACGTATTTTCACCCTATGAACTTCGACCTCGTCTCGGATTTCCAACCTACTGGAGATCAACCTACAGCGATCAAAGAACTTTCTCAAGGCATCAACGAAGGTGTTCCGTTCCAGACCCTTCTTGGGGTTACAGGTTCCGGAAAGACCTTCACGGTAGCTAACGTAATTAAAGAAACACAGCGTCCTACCCTCATTTTGTCGCATAACAAAACGCTAGCGGCGCAGCTGTACAGCGAGTTCAAGGAGTTCTTCCCGAACAACCTGGTTGAGTATTTCGTGAGTTATTACGATTACTACCAACCTGAAGCTTTTATCCCAGTAACTGGTACTTACATCGAAAAAGACCTCAGTATCAACGAAGAAATTGAGAAGCTTCGATTGAGTACTACGAGTTCGTTGCTCTCAGGAAGACGCGATGTCATTGTGGTTGCTTCAGTTTCTTGTATCTACGGTATTGGAAACCCGGTGGAATTCCACAAGAGCGTCATTCCTGTGAAGGTTGGTGAGAATATCGGCCGAAACAAACTACTTCACCGTCTGGTAGAAAGCCTTTACTCACGCACAAGAGCAGAGTTTAACCGAGGGAACTTCCGTGTACAAGGTGATACGGTGGATGTATTCTTAGCATATGCCGATCATGCGCTGCGTATTTCGTTCTGGGGTGATGAAATCGAGAGTCTAGAGACCATTGACCCAGAAAGCGGACAGAAGCTTTACGATCTAGATGAAGTCAATATCTACCCTGCCAACCTCTTCGTTACCGGACGTGACACGATGAACGATGCGATTTGGGAGATCCAGCAAGACATGGTGAAGCAGGTAGATTTTTTCAAAGAGCAAGGCAAATACCTCGAAGCAAAACGTCTTGAAGAGCGCACGGTATACGACATCGAGATGATGAAAGAGCTCGGCTACTGCAGTGGTATCGAGAACTACTCTCGCTACTTCGATCGCAGACAGCCAGGTGAACGTCCGTTCTGTTTGTTAGACTATTTCCCTGAAGATTTCTTGATGGTGATTGATGAAAGCCACGTGACCGTTCCACAAATTGGAGCGATGTACGGAGGTGACCGCGCCCGAAAGATTAA
Source organism: Sanyastnella coralliicola (assembly GCF_030845195.1). GTDB lineage: Bacteria > Bacteroidota > Bacteroidia > Flavobacteriales_D > Sanyastnellaceae > Sanyastnella > Sanyastnella coralliicola. The sequence goes on along the minus strand of NZ_CP132543.1, from coordinate 540,203 downwards.
CCTTGTAGACTACGGTTTCCGCATTCCAGCCGCCATGGATAACCGCCCGTTGAAGTTTGATGAATTCGATGGACTACTGAATCAGGCCATCTACGTCAGCGCGACGCCTGCTGATTTCGAACTCGAACGATCTGAAGGCGTTGTAGTGGAACAGCTCGTTCGCCCGACAGGACTCCTTGATCCACCGATTGATGTTCGTCCGTGTGAAAACCAAGTGGATGACTTGATTGGTGAGATTCAACAGACGATCGAAAACGGAGAACGTGTCTTGGTCACCACCTTGACGAAGCGAATGGCAGAAGAGTTGTCAAAATACCTTGACCGTCTGAGCATCAAGTGTCGGTACATGCACTCCGAGGTAAAGACTTTAGATCGCATCGAGATTATTCGCGAGTTGCGTGAAGGGGTCATCGACGTATTGGTAGGTGTGAACCTTCTTCGAGAAGGACTTGACCTTCCAGAAGTTTCCCTTGTGGCTATTATGGACGCGGATAAGGAAGGGTTCTTACGTAGTAACCGATCGCTGACTCAGACTGCAGGGCGTGCAGCGCGTAATGTCAATGGGCGTGTGATCATGTACGCTGATAAGATCACGGACAGTATGCAGCAGACGATTGATGAAACTTCTCGTCGTCGGGAACGCCAGGTGGAGTACAATGAAAAACACGGCATCACTCCTCAGCAGATTAAGAAGACAAGGAAAAATCTATTCGAACAGACTGATTTGGTGGATGATCGAGGTAAGATCTATTCTGGCGAGGCTGAATTGCAAGGACCAAACATGGCCGCCGATCCGGTAATCCAATATTTGAGTGCTGACAAGCTTGAGAAACTCGTGGAACAAACGAAGAAGCGCATGGAGAAGGCTGCGAAAGAGCTAGACTTCATGGAAGCTGCCCGATTACGCGATGAAATGTTCTCTCTGAAAGAGCTTCTAGCCACAAAAAAGGAAGCCTAATATCACTCCAAAATGTATCTTCGGCACCTTGTTTGCACTCCAAGGTGTGGAATAATCACAACCAAGGTATCGGCTTGTATACCAATGGTCTGTATTAAATTTGAATCTATGAAGTCGATTCTACTATTGACACTCTCTGTAGTTCTATTGAACTGCGGAACAAAGAAAGAAGCCACTGCGGTGGCTGAAACAGAATCTGCAACAACTCAAGAAGTGAATAAACTTGATGTACGGCCCCTTGTTATTAAGCAAGGCGTAGACTTTACTACGGGTGCTGGGTACTCAGTGAAAGAAGCGAGTACCAGTGGGGATATCCTTCAGCTGGTTGTAAGTTATTCTGGAGGATGTGAAGATCATGAGTTCACCATGTTTACCAATGGTGCCATGATGAAAAGCATGCCACCACAGATGAATTTGACGCTAAGTCACAATAGTAATGGAGATACTTGTAGGGGGTTACTGACTGATACTCTGGCTTTTGACCTTTCAAAGATCAAAGCAGGGAAAGAAGGAACCATTATCCTGCGCCTGCGTAATTATGACTCAAAGATCGTATACACATATTGATATGTTCAAGAAACCAACCTTTGTCCTGACATTTTTAATGACCTGTTTGACCTTTGGAGCAACGGCTCAGATCGAACACGGTGGAACGCCATTCAACTGGCACGAAAAATCTTATGATCGCGTAGCGATCGATACTTACAGCACGGAAGCGCTAGACCTGGAACTCCTGCGCAGCCAAGATGAAGTGACTGACCAATACAAAGAAGCACCATACCGCTTCGGTGAAGAATGGGAAGTATCACTTGATCGCAACGATGTAGGTAGCACAACGGAACTTGAAAACGGAGCTTCACTATGGCAGCTGGCTATTGATTGTCCTGAAGCAACAAGCATCAGCTTTATCTTCAACCGTTTCAAATTGGCCGACGGAGCAAAACTCTTCATCTGGAATGAAGACCGTTCTGCGTTCAAAGGATCATATACAAATGAAAGCAACCAACCGCACGGTGGCTTCGGTGTAGGTTTGATTGATGGCGATTTCGCTGTGATCGAGCTTTACGAACCAGCTGACGTTGCAGGTAAAAGTATTCTTGAAGTAGGAACCATTGTACATGGTTACCGCTCAATGGTAGGCTACGGTGCAGAAACAAACCGTGGACCTTTCGGAAACTCTGGTGCATGTAACATCAACGTAAATTGTCCAGAAGGAGACATGTGGCAAACAGAAAGCCGCTCAGTAGCCCTCATCGTAAGTGGCGGATTTGCTGTTTGTAGTGGAGCGTTGGTGAACAACACTGCTCAGGATGGCACACCATACTTCCTTACAGCGAACCACTGTCTAGGTGGAAACAACAACTGGGTATTCTACTTCAACCACGAAACAGCAGGTTGTAACGGTTCTAACGGACCAACCAACCAAAGCGTGAGTGGATCATCTCTTCTAGCGAGCAGCGCTGGAAGTGACATGGCTCTTCTTGAATTGAACGAAACTCCCCCGGCTGACTTCAACGTGCAGTACGCAGGATGGGACAATTCAGACCAGCAAACAGTCCAGAACACTACAGGTATTCACCACCCATCAGGTGACGTGAAGAAGATTTGCTTCGACGAAGACAGCCCATACCATGCAAACCAAGCAGGAGCTGCTGTATGGTACATCGATGAATGGGAAGATGGAGTTACTGAAGGTGGATCTTCTGGATCACCTCTATTCGATCAGAACCACCGCATTATCGGACAGCTCTACGGAGGTTTCGCTGCGTGTAACGGAAGCGTGAACAACGGAGGTGCTGACTGGTACGGACGTTTCGGCGTTAGCTGGGATGGAAACTCACCAAGCTCACGTCTACGTGACTGGTTGGACCCACTTAACACGGGAGCAACTGTTCTTGATGGATACCCAGAAGGATTCGAGGCCTTGGCATACGATGTTGTAGCAGGTGCGATCACTGGTGTTGATGCTGTTGTTTGTGGAAACACCGCTTTCCCAAGTGTTGTCATTTCAAACATGGGAACAACAACAGTAAACTCAATCACTATTGAGTACTACGTGAACGGAACGCTCATCCAGACGATTCCTTGGACTGGAACACTAGAGCAATTCGCTAGCACAACGGTTGCACTTCCAGCGGCAAACCTTCAAGACGGGAACAACGAAATCACGGTTGTACTCGAAGGTCCGAATGCTGAGAACGACGAAAACAATAACAACAATTCAACAACATTCGAATTCACAGCGAATACGGGTCCAACCCTTGATTACGTTCTTGAACTAACACTTGACGACTATGGTTCAGAGACAACCTGGGAATTGCGAAACGACAATAACCAAGTTGTTTATAATGGCGGCCCTTATGCTGATGGTGCTGATGGAACTGTAGAGACTATCAGCCTTTGTATCCAAGAAGGTTGTTACACTTTCACCATCTTCGACGCATTCGGTGACGGAATCTGCTGTGGATGGGGTGAAGGTTCATACGAACTATACAACCACCTTGGACAAACCTTCGCAACTGGAGGTGAATTCGCCGATGAAGACAATGTAGACTTCTGTACTCAAGACCTGAGTGTTGGTTCACTTGAAGCGTCTGAGCTAAAGATCTACCCGAACCCTGCCAACCAGAACGCGATCATAGAGCTTCCACTTGGAGCGGATCGTTTGGAAGTATTGAATGCAGTTGGACAGATCGTTCACAGCCAAGGGGTAGTGAATGATAATCAAGTACAGCTGAACACAGCTGATCTTCCTGCAGGATGGTACTTCGTTCGTGCAGAAGGTGACAATGCGAAAATGTCAGGACAGTTGTTGATCAGACACTAATCCTCAACATATACGATGTTCATAAAAGGCGGTCTTGGACCGCCTTTTCTCTTTTCCCTTGGGTTTGCATCGAGTAATTTTCGACTCAACTGATGGAAGAGATCCTACACTGGTGGAATGAGCAAAGTGGCTTTCAACAAGCCTTAGGCATCACGTTTTTAGCGATGGTGCTGATACAACTGCTCTATGATCTGACCATCTTTATCAGACTATCCCTATGGCGCGATAGGCTCACACCTACACGCATCCCCCCTATCTCCATTGTAATTTGCGCAAAGAACGAGGAGAAAAACCTTCGTGACCTCGTTCCACTGCTCATGGAGCAAGATCATCCAGACTTCGAACTCATCATCGTTGATGACAGCAGTTGGGATGATACTTTAACAACACTGAATGCATATCAGGTTCGTTATCCAAAGCTTCACGTAGTGGCGTTGAATGAAGACATTCAACGAATGCGAGGGAAAAAATTTGCGTTGACAATGGGTATAAAAGCCGCCAAAAACGATATCGTTCTTTTGACCGATGCCGACTGTATTCCCGACAGTAAGTCGTGGGCACAGAAGATGGCGCTGCCTTTCACTAATCAAGATGTGGAGGTAGTTCTTGGCTTTTCCCCCTATGCTACTCATAGCGGGTTCTTGAATAAAGTAATTCGCTTTGACACCGTTCAAATCGCTATCCAATACCTCTCCTATGCGCTCGTGGGCGCACCTTATATGGGGGTGGGAAGAAACATGGCCTATCGAACGGCGACCTTCTTTGATAACTCTGGTTTCAAAAACCACATGCATTTGGCCTCTGGTGACGACGATCTATTCATTAGTGAAGTTGCTAAGAAGAAGAATACGCATGTGACACTTGATCCAGACACCTTCGTTCTCTCGGAACCTAAAAGCACTTGGCAATCATGGTTCCATCAGAAAAGAAGGCATTTTACCACCGCTACCGAATACAAGTTCGGAATCAAGATCATCCTTGGTCTTTGGCCTCTTTCATTCATGCTTATGTGGGTGACAGCAGTGCTTCTAGCGGTTTTACACAGTGAATTATTAATAGTGGGCTCCCTCCTTACCCTAAGGTATATCGTGCATTTGGCTACTTTTAGAGGGTCTTTTGTGAAGACAAAGCAGAAAGACCTGACCATTTTAATGCCAGTACTTGAAGGAGCCCTATGGATCATAAACCCGGCACTATGGCTCTGGAACCTGCTATCCAAACCGAGAACATGGAAGTAAGTAAACACTTATCTGACAAGGCAAAACGCGATTATGAACTCGTTCAACGTGCATTGAACGACAAAGATGAGCGTGCCTATGCGGAACTCATGGAGCGATACCGTGAGTCGATCTATTTCATGTTGCTCAAAATGGTGAACAACAAAGAAGATGCTGACGATTTGACGATCGAAGCCTTCGGAAAAGCGTTCAAACGCCTGAAGCAGTACACGCCTCAGTTCGCCTTTTCAACTTGGTTGTTCAAGATCGCATCAAACAATGCCATTGACTTCATTCGTAAGAAGCGCATCAAGGCCCTTTCTCTTGATAGCGGATTTAGAAATGAAGATGGTGATGAGATGGAAATCGCGATCTCTGATAACAAGCCTGATCCAATTGAAGCACTTCAGAAGAAAGAACGTGTCGAGCGTATGCGCGAAGTCGTTACACGCTTGAAGCCACGTTATCGTCAGCTGATTGAGCTTCGTTACTTCAAAGAATACTCGTACGACGAGATCGCTCAAGAACTCGATCTTCCATTAGGTACTGTGAAAGCGCAGCTTTTCCGAGCGCGTGACTTCCTTTACCAAATCATGAAGAACACGAAGGATACTATCTGATCATGGATCATACGCTTATTGAAGCGCACTTTCCCGACCTCACTTCCAAACAAAAGGAGCAATTCGCCCAATTTGGTCCGCTCTTTACAGATTGGAACAACAAGATCAACTGTGTCTCGCGAAAAGACATTGATCAACTCTACATCAATCACGTTTTACATTCCCTCGGCATTGCCATGGTGATGCCCTTTGCTGACGGCTCCAAAGTACTTGACATTGGAACCGGAGGTGGATTTCCTGGCATTCCGCTCGCTATTCTTTACCCCGAAGTTCATTTCCATATGATCGATTCGATTGGAAAAAAAATTAAGGTGGTGAATGATATTATTGATCAATTAGGTCTAAAAAACGCTAGCGCGGAACAGCAAAGAGCAGAAAATCACCAAGGGAAATATGATTTTATCGTGTCACGCGCCGTGACCCGATTGGCCGGATTCCTTCCATGGACCAAAGGCAAATTCTTAGACCGACACCTGAACCCATTTCCCAATGGAATCCTCTATTTAAAGGGGGGAGATCTTCGTGAAGAGATCAAAGAATCAAAGATGGAAGTTGATGAATATCAGCTATCTAACTACTTCTCGAACGAGTTCTTCGAAACGAAAAAGGTGATCTACGTTCGTATGAAATAAGCTGACTTTAGGGCAGCAAAAAAGGGTCCGTATTGAACCCCTTTCTGTAAACCTGCAAGGAAAATTTTGAAACCAACGCAGTCCTGGAAACTGCGCAACTATAAAAAAGACGTATGATCTTTTTCGTGGTTGCCTCTATCGGAAAACTTTTTTTCTCATCGAGGCGAGAATTTATATCCTACTCCTCTGACGGAGAAAAAATAGATGGGTTGCCTCGGATTCGGTTCAAAATATTTTCTGAACGCTGAAATGAAGTTATCGATGGTTCTCGTGCTTGGGTAAACATCATAGCCCCAAACCGTTTCTAAAATCTCTTCTCGACTCACCACTTCGTCTTTCTTCGAGATCAATAACTTCAGCAACTTAATCTCACGCTGAGTTAAATTCTGTTGTGCTCCATTCTTATCTGTGATCACGTAGGTTTTAAAATTCACCTTGTTTGCGCCAAAGGTGTATTCTTCCATTTCGCTAATAGGACTCGCTCCTGGCTCTCGACGTACAATCAGCTTTTGAACGCGAAGCATGAGCTCTTCCAGATTGAAAGGCTTGGAGAGGTAATCGTCGCCCCCAATTTTTAGTCCTTCTACTCGATCTGCACTACTCCCCTTTGCCGTCAAGAAAAGGATAGGCGTGTTGTTTCCTTCGATTCTAACTGTCTTGCAGACATTAAATCCATCGATGTCTGGGATCATGACATCCATGATTGCGAGATCAAGCTTTTGATTTCGGAAGACATCCAATGCTTCTTTACCAGTGCTGGCTTCGATGACTTCGTAGCCTTCGAGCTCCAGATTGAGCTTCAATCCTTCGCGAAGTGGCTGTTCGTCTTCTGTGATCAATATCCTATATGAAACTTCTTCTGGCATGATTGTTCCGTTGTACCTTTGGCGAAAATACTGCTTTGAACGATCAAAATAAGCCAACGCCTGAAACCCTGGCCGCAATGAGCGCCAATAGCCTCGGTACCAACCTCGGAATCGAAATCACCAAGGTGGAAGGGAAGTATGTTGAAGGCACGATGCCTGTTGACGATAGAACACGCCAGCCTTATGGATTGTTACATGGTGGAGCAAGCGCAGCGTTGGCTGAAACGCTGGGTAGCGTAGGATCACACTTCCTCGTTGCTGAACAGAAGAAAGCGGCCGTTGGGATTGAAATCAACGCTAACCACCTCCGAGGTAAAAAAGATGGAGTAGTGACAGGTAAAGCTACCTGTGTTCATCAAGGAGGTAGAATGCACGTCTGGAACATTGATATTGTTGATGAAGACGACAAGTTGATTGCCACTGCACGCCTCACGGTCATGATTGTTGCGCGGAGTTAAAGAATATGAGCGAAGGAACAGCGCCATTTGTAATCTGGAGTCCACCTCACGAAGACTCATTCTTCACAGTAGACCCTACTGGAACTGGAGGGAACTTTGTTTTCGCCCCTTTCCACTCTTCGGAAAAGCACATTGAATTCAGTGGAAAGAAAGTCGCATTTGACCTTGCTGATTTTCACATCCCATTTCAAAGCCTTCAGGCGTTCCGCGCTAGCGAAACACAAGAACTGAGTCACCAACGAAAGATTAAAAAGGCCATTGAACAGATCATTGAAAGTGACCTGGATAAGGTGGTGCTTTCAACGATAACTTTTAAGGCAGACCTGAAGCCGAGCGCTGATTGGCTGCAAAGCCTCAAAAAGAATCACCCCAACACCTTCGTATACTGTCTCTATCATCCGGAAGCAGGATGTTGGATGGGTGCGACGCCAGAAATTCTCGTCTCGGCAGATGGAGATCGATTCAAGACGATGTCATTGGCTGGTACACGCAAGTACGAAGACGATACGATTCCATGGGGACAAAAAGAGTCATTGGAGCAATCGATTGTGACTGATTACATCAAGGCCCGACTAAAAGAAGGCGGTGCAGAAGAGCTGCGTATTAGTCGTCCGGAAACAGTGCGTTTCGGTGATCTCGAGCATATTCGCAGTGAGCTTCGCTTTAAAACAGATGACATTTCACGTACCCTCGATTTATTGCACCCCACCCCTGCCGTGTGTGGAACACCTTTAGATACAGCGTACGAAGCCATTACCGCCCTCGAAGACCATGATCGCAAATGGTATACAGGGTATTTAGGTTGGCATGATGACCAAGGAGATAGTTACTTCTATGTGAACCTTCGATGCTTCGAAGTCTATTCAAATGGAATACTAGGATATACAGGGGGCGGCATTACCTTTGACTCGCTGCCCAACGAGGAATGGGACGAAACCAGGCATAAGCTAAATGCCCTTTTGAGTCCCATTGAAAAATTGTAGAACTTGCGCCGAATGATTAGCGACAAACCGGTCATTCAAGACCTCATCGGAATAGTGAGTGCCCATGGCATTCAACATGTAGTGATTTCTCCAGGATCACGCCACGCGCCGGTTTCGCTTTCTTTCTATCATCATCCAGAGATTTCCTGTCACATTATTCCCGACGAAAGAGCCGCCGGCTACTTTGCTTTAGGTTTAGCCCAGGAACTTCAACAAGCCGTAGGTATCGTCTGTACGTCAGGCACAGCCGCTGCGAATTATGGTCCGGCAATGGCAGAGGCGCATTACCAAGATCTACCATTGGTGTTCATGTCGACTGATCGACCAGAAGAATGGGTAGATCAGGGTGACGGACAAACGATTCGCCAACAAGGTTTGCTCGATCTGCATGCCCGCAAGAGCATTCAATTGAGACAAGATGATGATCATGCCGATGTCAAATGGCACAACCAGCGCATGATTAATGAAGCCATGCTCACGGCTCTAGGTCGAGTTCGTGGCCCTGTACACATTAACATTCCGCTGCGCGAGCCACTCTATGAACTCGTGGAGTTTCCTGATAGTCAGCCGAACGTCATTCAACGCAAGCCTTCTGAGGCACACTTGACTGAGTCACAGAAAATCCAGCTAAAAGAACAGTTGGCTGGCTTTCAAAAGATCATGATCATCACGGGACATCATCTCCCGAATCCCGACTTGACAAAAGCTGTGGCGGCAATTGCCAACCGTGAAAATGTGGTGGTTCTCACAGAGACCACTTCGAACTGCACTCAAGGAGAAGTCATCAGTTGCATTGACCGTCTGTTGATGACGCTTGAAAACGGTGAACACGATGGGTTCGCCCCAGATTTGCTCGTGACTTTTGGCAGTCAGATTATCTCAAAGAAGATTAAAGCATTCTTGCGCCAAACACCGCTTAAAGGACATTGGCACATTGATGAAGACGGAAGAATCATGGATACCTTCAAGCAGCTTTCTGAAGTATTGAGCTGTGGACCTTCTGAGTTTTTCCGTGTGCTCGCTAGCGCGGAATCGGTGACGAGTGATTACCATGCAAAGTGGTATGATCGCCACGTCAAACTGGAAGCAATTCAGCAATCGATTGCTGAAGAATCCGGTTGGAGTGACCTTCAGGTATTCAAAGATGTGCTTCCGGCGCTACCTCAAGACAGCATTCTGCAGATGGGGAATAGCAGCGTAGTTCGCTACATCCAACTATTCGAGCAACGTTCAGATATTCTTTACTACGGAAATCGAGGGACCAGCGGAATTGACGGGTGCACCAGCACTGCTGCAGGAATGGCCGTAGCCACCGATAAAGTGGTAACGCTCATTAGTGGAGACATTTCATTCCTCTACGATGTGAATGGATTGTGGCATCAACAAGACATTTCGAACCTGAAGATCGTTCTCATCAATAATGGAGGTGGAAATATCTTCCGCATCATTGACGGACCATCGAGCACAGCGGCGTTGGAAGAGGTCTTCGAAACACGCCATGCGCAGGATGCATCGCACCTCGCGAAGCATTTTGGAATCGAATACATTTCAGCCTCAGATCGCACGGAGCTGAAGCAAGGTATAGAAAGCCTCTATGCCTCAGAACAATGCGCCATCCTGGAAGTTTTTACTAGAGATGTCGCAAGCGACGAAGTGCTGAAACAAGCATTTAGAACAAGTAAAAAACGAATCAAGATATAATGGCAACAAGAAATTGGACAACCATTAAGGAATACGAAGACATTCGATTCGAATTCTTCGAAGGCATTGCCAAAATCACGATTAATCGTCCTCGTGTTTACAACGCATTCCGACCAGAGACGAACATGGAAATGATCGACGCGATGGAAATCGTGCGCGAGCGCGGAGACATTGGCGTAGTTGTTCTTACAGGAGAGGGTGACAAAGCATTCTGTTCTGGAGGAGATCAAAACGTAAAAGGTGTTGGTGGATACGTTGGCGGAGACGGAGTTCCTCGTTTGAATGTACTTGACCTTCATAAGTTGATCCGTTCCCTACCTAAGCCTGTGATTGCTGCGGTCAACGGATATGCCATTGGTGGTGGACACGTTCTACACGTAGTATGTGACCTTACCATTGCCTCTGACAATGCGATCTTCGGTCAGACAGGACCAAAAGTAGGTAGCTTCGATGCTGGCTTTGGTTCTTCTTACTTGGCACGCCACGTAGGACAGAAAAAGGCTCGTGAGATCTGGTTCCTATGTGAGCAATACTCTGCTGTAGAAGCTGAAAAGATGGGTATGGTGAATAAGGTAGTTCCATTGGCAGAGCTAGAAGACGAAGTAGTACGTTGGTGTAAGACCATCATGAAGCGCAGCCCATTGGCGATCCGTATGATCAAGCGCGGTTTGAACGCTGAGCTTGACGGACAACGTGGATTGATGGAGTTTGCAGGTGACGCAACCTTGATGTACTACTTGATGGAAGAGGCACACGAAGGGAAGAATGCCTTCCTAGAGAAGCGTGATCCAGACTTCCAGAAGTTCCCGAAATTCCCTTGATCAAACCGTTTCCAGCCACCTTCTGGCAGCTTCTTCATTCGAGAACAATTTCGTCGGCACCGCTGGCTTGTTGAATCGGAGGTAAAAGTCTGCCAGAAGGCGGTGAGGAAAGTTCGCCACCACCATCGCATCTGCGATGACACGGTCGGCCCGTGATGGATCAGCGAGGGTATCCCTGAGTTCAGGACTGATATTTGCCCCGGGTTCTGGGATGTAAAGCATCTTGTACTTATTACCTTTGGAGATAGAAGTCGTCCACTCGATCACTTGGTTTGCTTCTGCCACAGTCATGCGTTGATCATTACGCACTGTGACACAAACTAAGTCTGGTCGATCGAACCACACAATGGCGGTTCCTAAGTCTAGTGTAGGTTTTCCTTCGGGCATGGTGCGACACATAATTTACGGAATTTTGAGGGATACCTCAATATCTTGAGCAAATGAAACACTGGATAGAAGCCATGCGCTTACGTACGCTACCGCTCTCATTATCATCAGTTTTGGTGGGTAGCGCACTCGTGGCAGATAGAGATAAAGGCTTCTTCCCTATCCTAGGGCTCGCGGTGTTAACCACCATCTTATTGCAGATCCTATCCAACCTTGCCAACGACTATGGAGATAGTCAGAATGGTGCCGATAACGAAGGGCGTGTTGGTCCGAGACGTGCCGTGCAAGCAGGATTGATCACCAAGAAAGAAATGCGCAACGCCATCATCCTCAATGCGGTGTTGGCCTTGGTTTCTGGACTTCTTCTAGTCTATGTTGCATTCAATGGACGTTCAGGAATGGCACTGCCACTCCTTTTCATCGTTCTCGGACTTGGAGCCATCGCGGCGGCGATCAAATACACCGCAGGCAAAAACCCCTACGGTTACCGTGGGATGGGAGACTTATTCGTCTTGTTGTTCTTTGGATTGATTGGTGTTGCAGGCACCTACTTCCTGCATGCTGGAGATATTTCTTGGGATGTATTCCTACCTGCAACGACCATTGGCTGTCTATCTACCGCTGTGTTGAACTTGAATAACCTGCGCGATCATGTGAATGATGAGGCCTCAGGTAAACGCACCTTGGTGGTGATGATGGGCTTTGAACGTGCGAAAATCTACCATACCCTGTTGTTTACAGGAGGATGGCTCAGTCTATTGAGCTACCTGATTTTCTTCAGCCACACCCCATGGATGTGGATCAGTATGGCGGCCTTGCCGCTGCACCTGGTGCACCTAAAGAAAGTCTTTAGCACACAAGACCCACAGCAGCTCGATCCCGAATTAAAGAAGATCGCGCTTTCAACGTTTGGAATCTCTTTATTACTTTTCGTTGCCGCAATGCTGTAACGTTTTGGATAACAAGGGATTCTTCTTATCTATGTGAACGAAGTATTGCGTTAGGACTAGCTAGACATTATTGATGAGCTCAGGAAGCCTTCCCATTGCGGGAATGGATTACCTTTGCCATGGCCACAGGAAATCATGCGACAAGCTCGAATCACAGGTATCGATCTTTCATTCGCGTTCGTTCTCCCGTTAATCATGTACTATGGTTATCACTTGGAGATCGGTCAAAACCGCGACTTCTTTTTGAGAGATCAATTTCACCTCTTCTATGATGGGGCCGTTGCCATGTTCCTTTTTCTCATTGGCTTCGCTACCGGAATTGCTGGCGCTACCTACCAAGGAATCAAACAAGTGCAGAAGTACGTTGCCCTTCGCGGCTTCTTCTTCATTGCCCTCGGGTTGATCATGAGCCTCATTTGGCCCACGAACCTCTTCGTTTTATTAGGAATTGGTTCGATACTCTTGGCAGTCCTGCTACCCTTACACACCACCTTCTTGTATTTCCTAGCGGCAATGATTGCCATTGCCGCCGCAGTATTCAACCTCTTTACGGAATACCCAACGAACTTGGTTCCATGGCAGGAACTTCCAGTTGGTACCATCAAGCATTACGTGCGCGACGGATACTACGGCGTCATGCCTTGGCTTTTCTTTATGATCGTGGGTACCATTTACAGTCGTACCGACTTCCTCCGAGCGAGCAGAAGAAACTTTAAAATCGTCCTCGGATTTGTGCTTGTGTTGGTTGCCTTTGCTTTCGAGTTCGTATTCGAACGCATGCTCTCAACGGGAGCCATCTCTGATTACAACCCATTCACGAAGATTACTGCATTACACCTACTCATTCCTTCCTTCCTCATTGGAGGTACTGGGTTGTGCGTTATGATCTTCAACATTGCCCTGCAGGTGTCTGATCGATTCCTTGAAAATCCTCTGTTCATCACCCTTCGTCGATTCGGTCGAATGAAGTACTCAGTGCTGGTATTCCAGGCTATTGGAGGTATTTGCGCCGGGCTACTCCTTTCAGGTCTTGAGACTTTTGGTGCCCAGACCGTGATTATCCTCGGTATCTTGATCTCGGTCGGTTCAATTTTGTTCGCAGCACTTTGGCTTAAACGTTTTGACGCCGGTCCTGTTGAATTACTATTGAACGCACTTTCAGGACGCAAATGAGTCAACCCACTTTCCGATGGATCCGCCAGGATCTGGATTTTAAAATTCCCGCAAAGACTTCACGGAATACCTTGATGCAAAAGCCTTCATGGTTTCTCATCCTTGAAGATGACGAGGGACGCATAGGCTTAGGTGAATGCTCTACTATTCCTACGCTTAGCATCGATAGTGAAGAGGAGATTGAGCAAACCCTCCAGTCTTACAATAAGAGATTTTCTTTAGCGGAGTTCGATTCGACTTCACTGAAACACCTTCCAGCTTTACGCTTCGGAATGGAGTGTTGCGTGAGAAGCTATAAGGCCGAAGATCCTTACAAACTCTACCCTTCTGATTTCACCAACGGTCAACAAGACATTCCGATGAACGGATTGATCTGGATGGACGATCACGAGGGGTTATTCGCTCAGATTGAGCGTCTGGTAGCCGAAGGCTTTTCCATTCTCAAGATGAAGATTGGCGCAAGAGATCATGAATTGGAACTTGATTTCTTGAGAAAATTCAGAGAACGCTATCCCGCTTCTGATTTCGAATTACGTGTGGATGCTAATGGAGCTTATACGCCAGAAAATGCGCTATCTAAACTGAATGACCTCGCCCCGTTCGAAATTCACTCTATCGAACAACCGATCAAAGCGGGGCAGCATGAGGCTATGGCTGATTTGTGCGCTGCTACCCCAATTCCCATCGGACTGGATGAAGAGCTCATCAACTGTGATGATATCGATGCGCTGCTTGACATGATCAAGCCGCAGTACCTGATCCTCAAGCCAAGTCTTATTGGCGGTTTGGGTGTGGCTGATTCTTTTGTCGCTAGCGCGGAATCGCGTGGGATCAAGTGGTGGGCAACTTCTGCACTGGAATCGAACGTTGGCCTCAATGCCATTGCACAATGGTGTGCCGTCTCTGGAAATCCATTGCCGCAAGGATTAGGGACGGGACGTCTCTTCCACAACAACATTGATTCACCACTGGAAGTCAAGAACGCCGCCTTGCATTATGGCGACGCATCATGGAAATTTGATTTCTGATGGTCAAATTGATCTTCCATAACCAACGTATCAACCCGCTCACTGAAGACTTGTCTGGTGACGACAACTTTGTAAATGAGATCAATGCCGCGCTCCAAGATTGGCGCGATCAGAAAAAACTGGAGATCAGCACTTCCGGATCTACCGGACAACCAAAAGTCATCACGCATTCACTCGAAGCAGTGAAGGAAAGCATTCGAATGACACGTTCATTCTTTCAAATTGAGGAAGGAGCTGAGGTGTTGTTGTGCTTACCTATATCAAAGATTGCTGGACGAATGATGCTCTACCGGGCGCTTGATTCTGGATGGAATGTGCACGTAACAGCGCCCAGCTCAAATCCGCTAGCTGGAATAAATACGTCGTTTGACTTCGTGGCCATGACCCCTATGCAAGTGGAGTGTTCACTTGAAGAACCCGCTTTTCACAACATGAAAACACTCATCATTGGAGGAGCCCCAGCCTCTGACCAACTGATCGAAGCTCTTCAAAAAACTCCTGTCCGAGCCTTTGAAACGTATGGTATGACGGAGACCATTACCCACATTGCGGCCAGACAACTATCCCCAGAATTCAGTACTTCTTTTCGCGCTTTGCCAGGTGTCCGATTCCGCGCTAGCGAGAACAACACGCTCATAATAGACACACCACACGTTGGTACCATTGAAACCACAGATGTGATCAAACTTCATGATGAACATCGTTTCATCTGGCTCGGTCGTGCCGACAACATCATTAATACAGGTGGCATCAAATTGCAGCCAGAAGTGATTGAAGAGAAACTGCGCGCGCTGATCACTGAACGTTTCTATGTTATCGGCAGGCCCGATGCGACTCTAGGTAGCGCTGTTACTTTGGTGATCGAGGCCTCATCAAGAAATGTTGACGATCTCCTT
The DNA here is from genome assembly GCF_030845195.1 of Sanyastnella coralliicola. Taxonomy (GTDB): domain Bacteria; phylum Bacteroidota; class Bacteroidia; order Flavobacteriales_D; family Sanyastnellaceae; genus Sanyastnella; species Sanyastnella coralliicola. Next base: position 524,686 of record NZ_CP132543.1, on the reverse strand, counting down.
GGGCAAATGAAAGCAGTACTTGATAGATTTGAAGTCCCAAAAAACGTGGAGTTCAGTCCACAATTTGAAGAAACCATCACCGGAAAGGTCATTCGAAAATGAAAGAGATCGTTTTTGCCACGAACAATGAAAATAAGCGTCTCGAAGTAGCGCAGATGTTAGGCGATGCCTACCACATCAGAACATTGAAAGATTTCGGGATCACAGAAGATATTCCAGAAGACGCACCCACCCTCGAAGGGAATGCGAAGATCAAGGCGCGTTTCATCGCAGAGAAATATGACGTCAATGTTTTCGCTGACGACACCGGCCTTGAAGTCGATGCCTTAGACGGAGCACCAGGAGTCATTACCGCGCGTTATGCTGGTCCGGCCAAGAGAGCAGAAGACAACATGGCGAAGCTCTTGACTGAGTTGCAGGGCAAAGAAGATCGATCAGCCCAGTTTCGCACGGCCATTTGTTTGATTATTGATGGCGAGGAGTATCTCTTTGAAGGTATTTGTAGAGGCGCTATCGCGGAAGCGAAAAGTGGTTCAGAGGGATTTGGGTATGACCCGGTATTCACTCCTGAGGGGGAGACACGCACCTTTGCTGAGATGGAACAGGCCGAGAAGAACCTGATTTCTCATCGCGGATTAGCCGTTCAAAAGCTGATCACATTCCTGCGTGAACGCGGGCAATAAGCACTTAACTATTCATTCATAGACTTCGAATTGCGCGAGAAAGAATGGGTTTCGTAACTTGCGCGGTCTAACCATTTGCATATGGCGATCTACCTCGATTTTGAAGAACCGATCAAGGAACTAAAAGAGCAGCTTGAGAAAACTCGCGAGCTCAGTGAAAAAGACCAGATCAAAGGCGATATCAGCAGCCGCACGAAGGAGCTGGAAGGCCTGATCGAAGAGACGACCAAGGAGATCTTTACGAACCTGACTCCATGGCAACGTGTACAGCTTTCACGTCATCCTGAACGTCCTTATACCCTATCATACATTGAAGCCATCACTGATGGAAATTTCGTTGAACTCCACGGAGATCGTACTGTCAAAGATGACAAGGCGATGGTTGGTGGTTTCGGAATGATTGGTGACCAATCAGTTATGCTGATTGGACAGCAGAAAGGTGTGAATACCAAGATGCGTCAGTTCCGCAACTTCGGAATGGCGAATCCAGAAGGATACCGCAAAGCACTTCGTCTGATGAAGTTGGCGGAGAAATTCAACAAGCCAGTTGTGACCTTCATTGATACTCCAGGGGCTTTCCCAGGACTAGAAGCGGAAGAGCGCGGACAAGGAGAAGCGATTGCACGCAACTTGTTTGAGATGATCAACCTTCGTGTTCCAATCATTTGCATCATCATTGGAGAAGGTGCATCTGGAGGTGCCTTGGGAATTGGAATTGGTGACCGCGTATTGATGTTGGAAAACACTTGGTACAGCGTCATCTCTCCAGAGTCTTGTTCATCTATCCTATGGAGAAGCTGGGACTACAAGAAGGAAGCAGCAAGTGCATTGAAGTTGACTTCAGAAGACATGCTGTCTAACGGATTGATTGACGGAATCATCAACGAACCTTTGGGTGGTGCACACACTGATCCTGATGCGATGTTTGGCATCGTCAAAAAGGAGATTCAGGCGCACCTTGGCAAGTTGATGAAAACCAAGGCAGACAAGCGAATCGACCAACGCATCAAGAAATTTAGTGCGATGGGCGTATTCGAAGGAAAAAAATAGTGACCTCCTTTAAATAGGAACGTCTGAAGCATATGCTGTTATGAACAAAAACTGACGGAGAACTATTTCGCAAACTCCGCAGGTAATGTTACTTTTGCAGCAATTTTGAATCGGTAATTAAGAATACCTAATTAAACCCCTTCCTAATGAAGACGACGATCTTTCAAGTCTTTTCGTTCGTAGCATTTGCGCTTCTTCTATCAGCCTGTGGAGGCCTTGGTAAGATGGAAAAGCACATCGAAGAATTGAATGCCAAAGCAGAGCCAGAACCACTCATCGTACGTGGTGACATGGTTGAGGTGAACATCACAGGACGTTTCCCTGAGAAGTACTTCCACAAGAAAGTAGTAGTAGAAGCTACTCCAGTATTGGTATACGATGGCGGTGAGTCAGTTTACCCAAAGCAAGGATACCAAGGTGAAGACGCTGCTGGTAACTACGAAGTGATTCCTTACGAAGCAGGAAAGAGCTTCTCATACACTGAGAGCGTTCCTTTCGAGCCAGGAATGGAGAACTCGACATTGGAGCTACGTATTTCTGGTACTAAAGGAAATCAAGCTGCGACATTCGATCCACTACCTGTAGGAACTGGGGTAATCACTACTCCATATTTGGTACAGAGTGACGATATGTTCTTGATCGCTGAAGACAACTTCCAGCGTGTTCTTTCATACACGAAGGAAGCAACAGTAAACTACGCTTACAACTCTTCAAGCGTACGTTCTTCTGAGCTTCGTGACCAAGACATCAAAGACATGGCAGAGTTCGTGAAGTTCGCTGCAGAGCATGACAGCATCACGATCACAGGAACAAACGTTGAAGCATACGCATCTCCAGAAGGTGAGATCACATTGAACGAAGACCTTGCACAAGAACGTGCTGAGTCTGCGAACAAGATCATCGCGAAGGAAATGAAGCGTCGTAAAATCGCTCCTGAAAACGCGGATGCATTCTACATGAACGTTCCTAAGGGTGAAGACTGGGAGGGATTCAAGGAATTGATGCAGCAGTCTAGCATTGAAGACAAAGAGTTGATCCTTTCAGTTCTTTCAATGTACTCTGACAAGAACAAGCGCGAGCAGGAGATCAAGAACATCTCTAAGACATACAAGGAGATCGAAAAAGACATCCTTCCATCACTTCGTCGTTCACAGATCGTAGTTAACTACGACGTAGAAGGATACACTGATGCTGAGTTGATTGACCTTTCGAAGTCTAACCCAGACATCCTTACTATCGAAGAGCTTCTATTTGCGGCAACGTTGTTCGAAAACTTGAACGACAAGCTAGAGGTTTACGAGAACGCTGAGCGTGTTCACCCGAACGATTACCGTGCTGCGAACAACGTAGGGTACTGCTTGATGATGCAGAACAAGATGGGTGAGGCGAAGAGCCAGTTCGAAAAAGCGAACAACCTAGAAAGCAACGCCGTTTCAATGAACAACCTTGGGTGTATCGCTCGTCTTGAAGGAGACCGCGAGAAAGCAATGGAGATGTTCAACGGAGCTTCTGCTGCAGGTTCAGCAGTAAACTACAACAAAGGAATCGTGATGATCCAAACTGGTGACTACGATTCAGCAATCAGCAACATGGGTAACAACAACACATTCAACCGTGCACTAGCACAGGTATTGAACGGTGATGTTTCAGGAGCAAAGTCTACAATGGACGCATCAGGAGACGATTCAGCAATTGCTGATTACCTACGTGCAATCATCGCTGCTCGCAACAACTCAGGAGCTGACGTACTTAGCAACCTAACGAAAGCAGTAGAGAAAGACGGATCACTCGCTAACAAAGCGAAAATGGATCTTGAATTCCGCAACTACAAAGACCAGTTCACTTTCTAAGAAAGAGAACCAACGATATGAAGAGGCCTCGCTTAGCGGGGCCTTTTTTTGTGCGTTTCTGTTTGGGTTTGCTAAATTCGGAACTAGCATTAATTAACTGAAATGAACGTACAGGACGTCCAAATTACCCCTGAGTTCAAGAAAATGGCCCGCCGATCGATTTACGGAATCGCTTTCTTCTTGCTCATCTATCTCATCGTATTCGTATTGGCGCTTGCCCTCACGGCCGCTTGTGCTGTTGGTGGTATCGCCATTGTAGCCGCAGCTCCCCGAATCATCTCTCTAATCTTGGGATTAGGTGTTGCCAGTTTTGGAGTTCTGATTCTCATTTTCCTGATCAAGTTCTTATTCTCTGGAAAGAAAGTTGATCGCTCTCACCTTATGGAGATTAAACGAGATGATGAGCCCAAGCTGTTCGCAATGATCGATGACATCGTTGCGCAAGTAGATACGTCGTTTCCGAAGCATGTCTACATCTCTCATGAAGTGAATGCTTACGTTTTCTTCAGCTCGAACTTCTGGAGCATGTTCATTCCAACGAGGAAGAACCTCACGATTGGCTTAGGATTGGTTGCCAGTTGTACGGAGGATGAATTGAAAGCCATTCTGTCTCACGAATTCGGACACTTCTCTCAAAAGTCAATGAAGGTAGGAAGCTACATCTACCACGTGAATAGAGCAGTCTACAACATGATTTACGAGAACGACGGGTTCAGCAAGGCAGTAGAAAGTTGGGCTTCATGGAGTGCTATCATCGCCTTCATAGTGACCTTGGCTGTTCAAGTCATCAAGGGGATTCAATGGCTACTTTCGACCGTTTATGGAGTAGTCAACAAAAATTACATGGCACTATCTCGTGAAATGGAGTTTCATGCCGATGAAATCGCGGCTTGTGTAACGGGATACATTCCATTGAAGGAATCATTATTAAGATTGACATTAGCCGACAGCAGCCAGAATCATGTACTCGAGTTCTACAATGGAGATCAGCGTCAATTGACCAGTTCGAATCTATTTGATGAACAGCTTTTCGTAATGCGGCACATTGCTGAGAAAGAAGAACTCAAACTTCGTAAAGGTTTGCCCGTGGTTACCCTAGAAAAGCTTGATTCATTTAATACATCCAAACTCGTTATTGAAGATCAATGGGCCTCGCATCCAAGTATGAAAGATCGTATTGACCGAATGACTGCAACCGGGTTGGATGCTGAGCCACAGCACAACGACGGTGCCCAGTCATTGTTCGCAGATATCCGTTCATTACAAGAGAAGGTGACGAAGCAGCTCTTCGATAAAGCTTATGAAGGAGCATCCAGAACAGCGATTAGTCCGAATCAGTTCCGGGAGTATTTCATAGAGCAGCTCCGAACGAATGATTTGCCTGAGATATTCAACGGATACTACGACAACCACGCGCCTCTGATCTTTGACCTTGAAACAGTGGAGCGAGGAGAAGAACACCTGACTCTATCCAACATCTTTACTGATGAACGCGCTGCTTTTGTGAAGGAAATGCAAACACTCAACGATGATCTTGAAATAATTCGACAGATCTCTGAAAAGCAAATTCCGGTGAAGACCTTCGATTATGATGGCAATCGATTCAAAAGGAAGGAGGCTAAGACACTTATCAGTATACTCGAAAAGAAGGCTGAGGGACGCATGGAGAAGGTCAAGACTTTTGATATCGAGGCTTACCAATTCTTCTTAGGCTCAGCAAAAACTGAAGAACAAAAGCAGAAGCTTAAGGATCACTATGCCCAGTGGTTCGGCATTGAGAATCTGCAAGAGGAAGAGAGCGAAGTCATCAGTAGCATCTTCAAGTTTTTTGAGTTCATTGGCCAACCACACGACGAGAGTCAAACAAGAGGACAGATTCTATTGCTCAAAGAGTCTACAGATAAATTGAGAGAGAAGGCCCAAGCCCTGCTTGATGACGATCGAATTAAATCGCAACTCCACAATGACCTTCTAACCCACCTGGAAACATTTCTTTCCCGCACATGGAGATACCATTCTCAAGGTGAATACAATGAAGAATCAATCAATGCACTATGGATGGCAGTACACGCCTACATGGGTGCCGTCAGGATGAAATACGATAACTACGTCCGCGATCTCATTGAGTATCAGGCGACGTTGGTCATTGAGCAGTAGACGGTAGACGGTAGACGGTGGACGGTAGACGGTGGACGGTGGACTGTGGACTGTGGACTGTGGACTGTGGAACGGAAGAATAATAAATAAGGAATCGTGATTAGTGAATTGTGAATGTTCATTCACTACGCACCACGAACTACGAACTACGAACCAGGAACTACGCACCACGAACCACGAACTCCCTTCAACCAGATTACCCACCGGGCAATCTCTACATCGTTACAAGAGAAAGAAGCGTCGCGCAAAGCGCAACGAAAACTCAGTCCACAGTCCACGGTCCACGGTCCACTCCTAAAAGATAATCTTCCTTGAACGCCCTCGGCGTGCCGGCTTATATCTGCGGCGCTTTGGGTTGAATTTGTTCTTGTACTGATCTGCCAGAAGGAAGTGTACTTTGAACGTTGCGGTCATGTACCCATCATCATCTGTGGGGTCACCGCGTTGTTGACCTGGGGCTGTGACGTTGCTTCCTAGTCCGCCTTGGGCTGGACCTAGGGCTGGATTGGAGAGGTAGTAGGCTACTTCCCCTTCGTCGCCACCGAGGTATAGTTGGATATCGTTTGGATCAAAATAGTCTGTACTTACATCATCGATGTAGTCAGTGAAGGTGTAGCGGTACATGACCTCGATACCAAAACTCATTTGGTGTGAGAGGCGCATGGTGTAAGCCAAACCAAGCGGAATATTCATGGAGAATCGTCCATACTCATCTGGACCATCAGGTAATCCTTGGCCTTCTGTTCTTAACGGACGAAGTTCAATCCACTGCCCATCAAGGAGTGTTTTTGGGTTATAGTTGAATACACCCAATCCCCCAAAGACATAGAAGCTACTTCCTTGGTAGCGCCATCCTTTGGCTCCTTTAATGTCGTAGATATGTCCTTTCTTCTTGTTGATAGGAAGCTCTAGTTCCGCCATCAAGGCGAACTCCCAAATGTTCGAACGGAAGTTGAGGTTACGGTTGTTTCGGAAGGGTTCTTCCGTCAACTTATCATCTCCCTGAACTTGGAGAAAACTGAAGTCTCCGCGAAGGTGGATTTGCTTGTAGAGCGTGTATTTATAGCCGATCGTGGCCGCCCAACGGGTTTCACTCAACTCTAGGTCCTGGAAGTCATCGGTACCGATAGCGTCCTTCCCTCCTAGCTCACCTAGGAAGTTCGAAGCACCAAATCCAATCGACAGCTGATGGCGGTTGTCTTCCCATTTGTCTTTATCGAAAAACTGGGCAGAAGACGACATTGACGCCAAGGCGAAAGCCAGCAACACTATGTAACGGATCGGTCTCAATGCACTCAAAAATAACACTTTCGTCGAGCTATCACGCATTTAGACTCGAAAGTCCTGTGCAACGCATGTATTCCCATACGACGATACCTGTGCATACGGAAACGTTCAAGGAATGTTTGGTCCCAAATTGAGGTAGCTCAATGATCAAGTCTGCGAGGTCTACAATTTCTTGTGTTACCCCCTTGACTTCATTCCCCATGACCACGGCCCATTTGTCATTTGAAGAAGGCTTCCAGTCTTCCAACATCGTTGATCCTTCCACCTGTTCGATGACCGCGATTTTCCAGCCCTCCTGTTGCATTGAGCGCAGGTGTGCGGGCAAGTCTTCATAGTGTTCCCATGCCATGCTATTCTCGGCGCCAATAGCGGTTTTCGAGATATCACGATGGGGTGGTTTCGCGGTGATTCCTCCTAGTACGATTTGATCCAGACGAAACGCATCGGCGGTGCGGAATACCGAACCAATGTTGTTTCCGCTGCGGATGTTATCGAGTACAATGCGAAAAGGAAGCTTGTTAGCTTCCTTAAACGCGTTTTCAGTCATGCGACCGAGGTCGCTCAGTATTAATTTCTTTCTCACGATTACTTGATCACGAAGAAGTATGGCATGTGCGCTTGAATCATCTCTTCACCAGTAGCCATGTTCTTCACTTGCATCATTTGATCAATGTACGCAGCATCCACTCCTGTTTCTTCAATGAAGGCATTCATTTGCGCCGTCGCACCGAATTCCTTCAATAGCTCTTCAAATGGATCTATCATGCGTGGAAGATCTTTCACTTCATAGTTCTCTAGCTCTGCCATCGTAGCCGCTTCCGCGATAGCGTCTTCTAGATCACCAAACTCATCAACCAAACCAATCTTCTTAGCTGCTGTTCCAGACCAAACACGACCCTGAGCAATGGAATCAACCTCTGCTGTTGTCATGCCTCTTCCTTCGGCAACACGCTGCAAGAATTCATCGTAAACGTCGACGATCATTTCATCAATCCACTCTTTTTCATCTTCAGCGAGCGGACGAGTAGCAGAAAGGATTCCTGCGTGACCGTTGGTGCTTACGCGATCGAAGGTGATGCCGATCTTGTTCTCAAACATCTTCTCCATGTTCGGAATGATGCCGAATACACCGATCGAACCTGTGATGGTATTTTCGTTGGCGTAGATCTTGTCTGCTCCTGCGGCAATGTAGTAACCACCTGAAGCCGCTAGGTCTCCCATGGAAACCACAAATGGCTTGCCTGCTTCTTTGATCAATTGTGTTTCTCTCCAGATTACGTCACTCGCTAGCGCGGAACCGCCAGGGCTATTCACGCGAAGAACGACTGCCTTCACATCGTCATCCAAACGCGCATCACGAAGCGCACGTGCGATACGATCAGAACCAATCGTTTGATCGTCTCCTTCCCCACTTTGAATTTGACCTACAGCATAAATCACTGCTACTTCATCGTCAGTAGACTCTTCCATCTCCGTAAAGTCAGTCTTACCACCAGCGAAGTGGTAATCTTGAAGCGTCACAAAGCGAACCTCGCCATCATCAGAGAAATCCCACTTTCGCTTCTTCTCTTCCTCTCCTTCTTCTTTTTCTTCTTCCTCTATGGCTCGTCCAGAACGTTCAAGCAGCATATCAAGAATTTCATCGCGGTACTTCAAACCATCGATCAATCCATTGGAAACAGCTTCTTCTGCCAACCCGATTTCAAGGTTATCTGCTAGTGTGTTCAGTTGATCAGAAGACAGGTTTCGTGAAGCGCCCATTTCGATGACCATCTGATTCCATATATCACCAAGGAAAGCCTCAATCTGTTCGCGGTTTGCTTCAGACATTTCGTCTAACATGAAGGTCTCGACAGCACTCTTGTACTTGTTACCCGGACCACGAACGATTTGTACATCTACCTCGAGCTTATCTAACATATTCTTGAAGAACATCAGCTCAGTGTACAAACCGAAGAATTCCATTTGTCCTTCTGGGTAGAGGTACACCTCATCCGCAGCTGAAGCGATGTAGTAAGCGCTCTGCGTGTATCCTTCTCCGTAAGAGATTACCCACTTCCCGCTTTCCTTAAACTTCACAATCGCTTGGCGGACATCCTGAAGCGTTGATGGAGACCCCATCACACCACTCAAATCAAGGAAGATCCCTTCAATGCGATCATCTCCCGCTGCCGCATCAATGTCTTCAAGGATATGGTTCAGTCCTAAGTTTACCTCAGGCTCGAATGTATTCAGGTTGAATTTGAAATCTTTGTCATTCCCACGTTCTACAATGGGGTCGTTCAACTCAATGTGAAGTACAGATTGATCTTTGACTGAGACACTCTTGCCTCCTTCAATATCCTGCATGGCACCGCTAATTGCAGCTCCAATCATCGCCGTTACGATGAAGATCAAAAGCAGTCCTACTGCTAAGAATGAAAGTGCGCTTCCTAATAGTGAAGCGAACACTGTTTTTCCGAATGTCATTTTACTCATAGCACATCTTTACAAGCTCAAAGATAGAAGGAGGATTCACAAGAGAAACAAGGGTTTTGGTGAGTGGAAAAAGGGAGTAGTTCAACGGTTCTTTTGAAGGACTCGGTGACCCCGGCGTCCGGCATCCGGCATCCGTGAAGTGCACACGTAGAAGGTTAGCTCAAGGGGTGTGAATGCAGTTTACAGAATGCAGATCGCGGCAAGCAACAAGCACGGACGCCGGATGCCGGACGCCGGATCTCAAGCTTTAACCCGAGTAACACCTCTTTTGTATGGCGCCCGAATCAACTCCTCCATGCGAAGGAAGTCATCTTCATTGTTGACGAAATCAACGTCTGAGGTATCGATGACGACCGTGCGCATTTTGCGGTGTTGCTTCATGAAGGTGAAGTAACTCTTGTCGATGTTCTTGAGGTACTTGTCTGTGATCTCTTGCTCGAAGGTTCGACCGCGTTTCTTGATGTTGGCTTGCAGTTGTTCGATGGGGAGGTAGAGATAAACAAGCAGTTCCGGTTTCGGGATGTTGCTCTCTACAATTTTGAAGAGCTGCATGAAGAGGTCAAACTCTTCTGGTTGCAGGTTGGCGCGAGCGAAGATGTAGCATTTGTTGATGAAGTAGTCAGATACCACTTCACTTTGGAAGAGGTTTCTGCTGGCCAGTACCTCTTTCAATTGGCTGAATCGTTCAGCGAGGAAGCTTAGCTCTACCGGAAAGGAGTATCGATCAGGGTTTTTGTAGAAGTGTTCCAGGAACGGATTTTCGGCAAACTCCTCCAAGACCAAACGCGCATTGTGCTTCTCTGCCAAGCGTGTTGCCAAAGAAGTTTTGCCGGCACCAATGTTACCTTCGATCGTTATATAACTGTATGGGAGGGCCATTTCTTTACTTCCGTATTATCATCACAAGCTTCCAACAACGAAGCTATCGAACTTCCATGAACTGGGTGAATGAAATCAGGGATGAGTTCGTTCAAAGGTTCCAACACAAACCGACGTTTCGGAATCCCAGGATGCGGCACCAATAGGTCTGCTTGATCGATAACTTCATCATCAAAAAGCAAAATATCAATATCGCAGGTCCGACTCTGATACCCATCCTTCGCCGATCGTTTTCGACCTAACAGTCGTTCAATCGAACGAATCTCATTCAGCACTTCGTCCGCAGACATCGCCGTTTCACAGATCACCACTTGATTCAAAAAATCAGGAGCATCCCCCATTCCCCAAGCGGCTGTTTCATAGATCGAACTCTCCGCCAATAGCGCACCCACGTAGTTCGCCAGATGCTTCCTTGTATACAAAAGAAACAACTCTCGCTGTCCGAGATTTCCGCCGATTCCTAGGGTGACTTTGTGCATGGCGGGCAAAGATATGACTCTTGGGCGTATGGCTTAGGGCTTAAGGCGTAAGTGAATGCTGAACCCAAGGAATAATAAATAATGAATCGTGATTAATGAATTTTGAATTGAATCATTCTTAGCTACGAACTACGAACCACGTACCACGAACTCATAAGGAACAGATTGCCCACGAGACAATCTCTACATTCGAAGGGGGCGTTAAAGCGTTGCGCAAGGCGCAACGAAAGCTCCAGTCCACAGTCCACGGTCCACAGTCCACGAGTACCTCCTTCATTCAACATTCCACACTCAACGTTCCACCACAATCCGCATTCCGCAATCCGCAATCCGCGATCCACTCCCCGCAATCCCTCCAAAGGGTGAGTTGAATTCATTTCGCAATCACTAACTTCGTGACTCAGCTAACGAACGAGTACACCAACACTATGAAACGCAGCGAGTTTATTAAGCTCAGCGCTGGGCTAGGCGCATTCTTCTCTCTTCCGACGGGGGCGCAAGTCTCCACCGATCAACTCAGTGAATTATTAAATGAAACCAAGGGTACGGGTAGTGCCGTTGGATTGGCTGTGGATCCGATTCCGACCGTGAATGTGGCGGTGATTGGGATTGGGAACCGTGGGAAGACCTTGCTTGATATGTTCGAGCTGTTGATCAAGAACGGACAAGCTAATGTGAGTGTCATCTGTGATCTTTCTGAAGAGAAAGTGGCCGAAGGGTTCATTGCCTTGGCTGGTAAGCAAACGGTGCTTCCTGACGCTATCGCGGAAGGACCTGACGGTTGGAAGAAAGTGGTGGAGCGTGAAGACGTTGATCTCGTGGTGATTTGTACTCCTTGGGAGTTGCATGCCGAGATGGCCCTATATGCCATGGAACAAGGAAAGCATGTGGCTTCGGAAGTTCCTGCTGCATACACCTTAGAAGATTGCTGGAAGATCATCCAGTTGGCTGAAGAGAAGCAAGTGCACCACATTATGTTGGAAAACTGCTGTTACAACGATGAAGAACTGTGGGTATTACAGATGATCTCTGAAGGTGTCTTTGGGGATTTGACCCATGCCGAGTGTGCTTACATACACGACCTCCGTCAGCTAATGATTGATGAGAAGTATTACCATGAGCGTTGGCGCTTGTATCATCATGAAGACCGCAATGGGAACCTGTATACCACGCATGGATTAGGTCCGGTAGCGATGTACTTTGATATTGGACGTGGTGACTACTTCAGTCATTTGGTTTCTATGAGTTCGCGTGAGGCTGCCTTGTCTGCCGCTACCGCGGGAACCGAGCTTCCTCAACAGTTTGCTCAGGGGGATATGAATACGACCTTGATCCGCACCTTCGGTGGGAAGACGATCATGTTGCAATTCGACACCCATACGGGACGACCTTACTCACGCATCAATACCGTATGTGGTACCAAGGCGGTGCATCAAGGATACCCTTCGAAGCTATACATCGATCACGGACCAACATGGGATTGGCATCAGTGGGTAGATGAAACGACCTACCAAGAATACCGTGAGCGTTACAAACACCCGTTCTGGAAAACCATGGGTGACGAGGCACGCGCCAAGAGTATCGGACATGGAGGGATGGACTTTATTATGATGTGGCGCCTGATTGACTGCCTTAATAAAGGATTGCCTCTTGATCTGAATGTATATGACGGAATGCTCTGGAGCGCGATTACCCCTCTCTCTGAGCTTTCAGTTGCTCAGAACAGTGCATCAATCGAAGTACCTGACTTTACGGCAGGCACTTGGAAGGTAAAAAGAGATCTAGAAATTATGCGCGGTTGATTAACCGATCAACTCAGCCATCTTAGCACCGATCTGCGCTGGAGAATCTACCACGTGGATTCCACATTCACGCATGATTTTCTTCTTCGCTTGCGCTGATTCTTCTTCACCAGAAACAATCGCTCCAGCGTGACCCATTGTACGTCCTTTCGGCGCTGTCTCCCCTGCGATGAATCCAACTACTGGTTTCGTACCGTGCTCTTTAATCCAACGTGCAGCTTTCACCTCAAGGTCACCACCAATCTCACCGATCATTACGATACCGTCAGTCTCAGGATCGTCCATGAAAAGTTGGATAGCTTCTAGAGTTGTAGTTCCGATGATTGGGTCACCACCGATACCGATTGCTGTTGATTGTCCCATACCCGCTTTCGTGATCTGGTCAACTGCTTCGTAAGTCAATGTACCCGACTTAGAAACGATACCGATACGTCCTGGGTTGAAGATGAATCCTGGCATGATACCAATCTTCGCTTCTCCAGCAGTAATGATTCCCGGACAGTTAGGTCCGATCATCGTACAATCAAGTTGGTCGATGTATTTCTTCACGCGAACCATGTCGTTCACTGGAATACCTTCTGTAATGGTAACGATCACTTTGATTCCTGCGTCAGCAGCTTCAAGAATCGCATCCGCTGCGAATGCTGGTGGAACGAAGATGATTGATACATCTGCTCCAGTAGCCTTCACAGCGTCTTCTACCGTATTGAAAACTGGCTTACCAAGGTGATCTTGCCCGCCTTTTCCTGGAGTAACTCCTCCTACGACGTTCGTTCCATATTCGATCATTTGGCCTGCGTGGAAACTTCCTTCGCTTCCCGTGAAGCCCTGTACGATCACTTTTGAATCTTTATTGACAAGTACGCTCATTGGTATCTTTTTTCTACGTGAATTCGAGCGCGAAAATAGAAAGGAAAAAGGAAAATCTACAGGGATTGGACGAAAGATTGTGAGAGGAACGCGGATCGCGGTTTGCGGATCGCGGAAGAGGTTCGCAGATCGCGGAATGCGGATCGCGGGAACAAGATCGTAGATCGCGGTGGAATAATAAATAAGGAATCGTGATTCATGAATAATGATTTACTATTAGCCACGAACTACAAACCACGAACCACGAACTGTCTACACCCAGATTGCCCTCGGTGCAATCTTTACGTCTGTTGTTAGATCAAGGGCGTTGCGCAAAGCGCAACGAAAGCCTCAGTCCACAGTCCACGGTCCACAGTCCACCGCAATCCGCAAACCTCTTCCGCGATCCGCGTTCCGCAATCCGCGTTCCGTCTCCCCCTCCGGGAAAACCCTGAGTTAAACTTCAGGGAATACACTGATTTTACACCTAACCACCTCAAAAACATAGCATTGAAGAACAATTGACCGAGTTCAATCACCTAGTTTCGTTGACGACAAAACCACAAACTAACCAACGATGCAAACTCGAATTCTACATTTCTTAGGCCTCATTTTGGCGTGCACACTAAGTGCGATTTCTATTCAAGCCCAAGACGGTTGTACTGACCCCCTAGCGTGTAACTATGACCTTAACGCCGTGAATGATGACGGTAGCTGCGAATACAACATCTTCATTCCATTCAATCCTGGTGATGGACCCGCCATTCTTTCTTGTGCCAACCCTCAGCCGGGTGTTTATCACATTGGAAATCAGGATTGTTTGGAGACGCTGATTGCGCTCGATCCGTATTGCGTGAACACCAATTGGGACGCCATTTGCCAGAATGACTATGAAGCATGCCTGGGATGCGATGAGTTGGTTTGGATGGTACCCTATGATTCAGCAAGTGCGCCTGCTATTCAAGGATGTGCCGATAACGTGCCTGAAGGTTATTACATTCCGGCTGATCAAACATGTCTCATTACGGTGTTGCAGAGCGACACCTATTGTACTCAGAATGCTTGGGATGTTCTTTGTCAAAACTCCTATGATCTCTGCGCTTTAGGTTGTTTGGGTAACTGGCACATTCCCATCTTCCCTGGGGCGAATCCTCCGGTCTATGCCTGTCAAACACCGGCGGGATATATGAGTTTCCCTCAGTATCAAGAATGCATTGAACAGACCATTGCAGCGAACCCAGAATGTCTCGTTTCTGGATGGAATGAAACCTGTGATGAAGCCTTCGACTGGTGCGCCTTTGGCTGTACAGACGCTCAATGGTTGCTACCTTATGATGCCACGTTGTTGGATGCGGAATATGGTTGTCCGCCAGCAGGAGATTACTACGTACCGGATCAAGACTGCTTGGAATCTATACTCGATTCAGATCTGTTCAGTATTTGCCTCACCAGTGACTTCACGGTGATCTGTGAAGAGGCATACAACTTCTGTCAGTACGGTTGCAGTTCCCCTGACTACTGGCTGCCTTATGAAACGGACATCTTGCCGGCCGTTATCTCATGTGATGACCCAGGGAACGACTATTACTTAGCCGATGCAGCTTGTCTCGAACCCATCATCGTTGACAACCCTGATTTCTTTGATAACAACTGGTCATTAGCTCTCAATAATGTCTACGAGCAATGTCTTCTGAATTGCAATTTCGGAGCCGAGTGGTACATCCCACTCATTCCAGGAATAGGTGTTAATCCAGCCGTATACGCTTGTTCTCGTCCATTAGGATACTGGGAAGCTGATCAAGACTGTGTTCTCGAAGTGATCTTATCAAACAACGACTTCGCCAACATTGATTGGACCAATGAAGCGCAAGAAATGTACAACCTCTGCGCTCTCGGCTGCCCTGATGCCACTTGGTACATTCCTGATGGAAATAATATTGGTCCGGCCATTCTCGCTTGCGAAGCACCTGAATTCTACAGCGCACCGATTGACTACTACTGTATGCTAGAAATCCTCGTTTCAGACGGATACTGTACTACTGGTGTATGGGATGACCTATGTAACAACGCCTACCTCATCTGCGCTAGTGTCGGTTGCACCTACGAGTGGGCCTGCAATTACAGTCCACTCGCCGTTGAAGACGACGGTACCTGCGGCCTCCCAGGATGTATGGATCCAACTGCGACTAACTACGATCCACAAGCCACTTGTGACGACTCCAGCTGTATCTACGTCAGCGACTGTCAAGCTGATTTCGACGGCAACGGCCAAGTAGATGCTGGAGATCTATTAACATTCCTAGCGTCCTTCGGGCTAGTTTGTGATTGACGCGGAATGTTGAGTCGAGAAGCGCGGAATCTGGGAGTGTCTTGGGTTTCGCGTTTTTTTACTCAAGGCGTTAGGCGTTAGGCTATAGGCGTTAGACGGTGGACCGTGGACCGTGGACCGTGGACCGTGGACCGGATGAATAATAAATAATGATTCATGATTAATGAATTGTGATTCGGATTTCGCCGTTTATTGACATCTCAACTGCACTAGATTGCCCACGGGGCAATCTCTACATGTGACCTTAAATCAAAACGAGTTGCGCAAGGCGCGACGAAAGTTCCAGTCCACTGTCCACTGTCCACAGTCCACGCTACCCCATTCATTCAACATTCAACCGCAATCCGCGATCTGCAATCCGCATTCCTAGTTCCGCGTTCCTCCCACCTTTTCCCTACCTTCGAACCATGAAGGAAAACGTAGGTAGTATCGACCGCATCGTTCGTGTCTTGATCGCCATCTTGGCTTCGATGATGTATTTCTCCGGACTAGTAAGCGGAATTCTAGGCTACATCGTTCTCGCCGTTGGCGGAATCATGTTGCTGACTTCAATCACTGGGGTATGCCCGATTTATAAGATGTTTGGGATGTCGACGTGTAAGCGCCGTAAGCAGTAGGCTGTAAGCTGTAAACGGTGGACCGTGGACCGTGGACCGAGAGAATAATAAATAATGATTCATGATTAATGAATTGTGATTTAGCATCCGCTGTTAACTACGAACCACGCACTACGAACCACGAACTACAAACCACGCACTACGAACCACTCACCACTCACCACATCACCCGTTCTTCCGAATCTTCACCCTCACAATCTCTGAGCATTTTCTTGCCTGTTTGTGTTTGGGCTCAATTTTGACCAACGCGTAGACTTCATCTTTTCCTGTTTTGTCTTCGTTGAGCATGTCTTTGATCACAGAACCAGTGATACAGCGATCCCAGCTTTCTTGTCCGCGGGGGTTGATGGTGCGGTTGGAGAAGGTGAGAAGACGGTCGTCTTTGCCGTTGAACATTTTATCGTCGCCCCAGAGTTCGATGCGTTCGATGAACTCTTCTCTGGCTTCTGCAGCACTCGATTCAAGGGTGTATTCGACCGTGACGTCGAGTCTTCTGGTGTTGGCGTTTTCGATCGCCAAGCGTACATTTCTTGGTTGCGCCATGACTAGAATTTTCGTTCGATAACATTGGATCTTCCACTCCCAGATTTCGCTACTGGTGCTACGAAGATATCCGCATAGTAATCATCCTTATACGATGGATCTTCATTCAGATCTGCATTGGAGAAGTAGGTACTGTAGCTTCGGTGAATCGTTCCCGCCTCGGCTTGGATAGGTTCGTCTTTCGCGAGGTAACCGATAATCTTTCCAATGTAGTTCAAGATGTTCCGATCATGTGAGAATAGCAGAATCGTCTCTTCGAAATTATTTCCAGCTTCATCGGCATCGAACTCGATCGAATACGACACCTTGACTTCACTCGCACTATTCCCAGGAGTGATCTCCAAGTCGATGTTTTTGATTTTCGGCATCAGATAAGGGTTTGTCCGAAGGTCGGGAATTTGGGAAAGAGATTCTTCCCCCAAAAGGAGTAGAAGGAACGCGGATTGCGGATTGCGGATTGCGGATTGCGGTGGACGGAAAGAATAATAAATAATGATTCGTGATTAATGAATAATGAATTGGCATTCACTATTATCTACGAACCACGAACATTCCATTCATTCAACGTTCAACCAAACCCCGTCCACCAATGTTGTCTAAAGTACACTTTCCCCACCCCACGGAAGCCGGACGCCGGACGCCGGAATAAAAACTCAAATTCTAGGGTAGGGTAAAAACATCACCTCTTGTATTTCATTCAGACAGGCTTAACTGGAGAAATGACAAGACGGGTAATTACATATCTAACGATCATGTTAGGAGCACTTTCGATGGCGACCGAAGCGGTGGCCCAGTATGCTCCAAACTTCTCTGTGACCGACATCAACGGACAAAATCATCATCTGTATCAGGATTACCTGCAGTATGATCAAGTAGTGGTGATCGGGATGATCTATGTTGGGGCTCCTCTAGTAGATGAGATGCTGCCTGCACTTCAGGATTTTGCTTTGGAAAGTTGGGACGAAGAAGTACCGGTTCAATTTATGATGATGTCTGGCGTCGACAATGATGAAGTCATGCAGGAGTTATCGTATGAGACAGGCTTTGAGCTTCCGATGGTCTCTATGGATGGAGGTGCTGATGAAGCGATTGAACCATATATGTCTGGTGAATTTGGTGTCTTCTTTGGCTACCCGATGTTCGTAGTGATTGGTCCTGATGCTTCTGTTGTATATGACCCTTGGGGCGAAACAATGGAAGAGACTATGGAAGAGACTATGGAACACATCAACCAAGCGATTCTTCAACTGCTTGGAGTCAACGTCGAAGAAAGCGTTGCGGAAGCTCGTCCGTCTATTTACCCAGTGAATGGTGGTATGGTAGTTCAGCTGCCAGACAACTTCCCTCCTGTTTCCTTGACGACGTTCGCGCTTGACGGAAGAATTCTCGACCAACAGCAAATCCAGCCTGGACAGAACTTCATTGAAGAAGATGAATCAGGTGTGGTGGTTTACCAGCTGAATGGTTCTGGAGTTCACTACAGTGGGAAGATTCTGATGCGCTAAGCGCACTCCCCGATTCTTTTTATCTCTTTCTAAGATTCGAATTACGACCTTTGCAGCATGTTTTTCCATGCTGACGATTCAACGATTTGTGCTTTATCGACAGCCCCAGGGATGGGTGCTATTGCGATGATCCGTGTTTCTGGTCCTGATGCCATCAACCTCTGCCATCAATTATTTAGCGGAGACTTGGTTAGTGCCAAGAGTCACACCGTCAAATATGGTCGCTTCATGGAAGGCGAACGCGTGGTAGATGAAGTAGTGATGACCGTCTTTAAAGGTCCGAACAGCTTCACCGGAGAAGATGTGATCGAGATCGCTTGTCACGGTTCTACCTATATCCAAGAAGAGATCCTGCGCATCCTTGTCGAGAACGGTTGTCGTTATGCGGAGCGTGGTGAATTCACCTTCCGCGCCTTCTTCAATCGTCGGATGGATTTAAGTCAAGCCGAAGCGGTAGCTGATCTGATTGCAGCTGAAAGTGCAGGCGCACATGAGTTGGCCTTAGATCAGATGCGTGGTGGCTTCTCGAAAGAAATCGCTGGACTACGAAAAGAGTTGATCAACTTCGCCTCTCTGATTGAGCTCGAACTTGATTTTTCTGAGGAAGATGTGGAGTTCGCTGACCGAACCGAGCTCACGAATCTTCTACTGAAGATCAACAGTGTGATCACTGCCTTGATCGATTCTTTCCGTTCGGGAAATGCCATTAAGAATGGCGTCCCAGTAGCCATCATTGGTAAACCGAATGCAGGGAAATCAACCCTACTCAATGCCTTATTGAATGAAGAGCGTGCCATCGTTTCAGACATTCCAGGTACCACACGCGACACCATCGAAGACTTCGTGGTCATCGATGGCATCAAATTCCGCTTCATCGATACGGCCGGGATTCGAGAAACCGAAGACGTTATTGAGAAGATCGGTGTCGAACGAAGCATGAATGCGTTCCGCGAAGCGAATATCATCACCTACTTATTCGATGTAAATGAGCTTTCGCCAAGCCAACTCGAAACCGAGCTCACCACCCTCAACCAAGAACTCACTGAAGGACAACAACTACTCATCGTCGGAAACAAAATCGACGCATCGAAAGTGGATCTTTCCGGTTATCCTTCTGAGGTATTATTTATCTCTTCGCTAGCGCGGAAAGGCTTACTCGAACTCCAAGAGAGCCTCATCAATGTCAGCAACCTCCAAGCGGTCAGCAAAGAACACAGCATCGTGACGAACGTCCGCCACCACGAAGCCCTCTCCAAAGCCCGCATCACACTACAGGAAGTCCTCACCGGCATGGAAACCGGCATCCCTGGCGACCTTATGGCGATAGATATTCGCAAAGCTCTCCATCACCTCGGCGAGATCACCGGCGAGATCACGACGGATGATTTGCTGGGGAATATTTTTGGGAAGTTTTGTATTGGGAAGTGATATTTACTAAGCACTACTCTGTAACACTAGAATAAACAAGGCAAATAGCAGTTTACAAGGGAGACAAAAACCCCTCAATTTTTGTCCCATTTTTCAATATTTAGCTTTTTTGATCAATTTTTTGTCCCATTTTTGTCCCACCTCACCCCTGTGGGACAAAATGAGACAAATACATTGCTATGAAGGTTACGGTTAGAGAAAAAGACATGGGAAATGGAACTTCTACCCTTTTTTTGGATATCTATCACAAAGGGAAACGGAAGAAGGAATCGCTTAAACTAAAAGTCTTTAACCAACCCAAAGACGCACAGGAGCGAAAACATAATAAAGAGATTCGCCTACTAGCGGATGACATTTGTGCCGAACGCCACCTACTTGAAGCTAAAAAACGCGCAGGTGTGCTTCAAGAGTTCCAAGTTGAAACGGAGTTCTTACCGTATTTCAGGAAACTCGCCGATGAGCGCTTTGAATCAAAAGGGAACTTTGGGAATTGGGACAGCGTCTATAAAATTCTTGAAGACTATATAGAGGAACCCATTCGTTTTAAGGATATCGATCGTGAATGGGTCATGCGATTTCGCAAGTACCTTGACAAAGAACACCGAGGTCGTGGTTACAAGCTTTTATCTCAAGCGACCAAGCACAGTTACTTCAATAAACTCAAGGCTTGTTTCAATCAGGCCATCAACGAGAAGATCATTGCCCATAGTCCGGCTCAGGGGGTAAAGAGCTTTTCTATCGACAAAGGCGCAGAACGTGTTTTTCTTACCAAAGAAGAACTCGAACGCGCGTTCTACGCTGAATGTGACTCAGAAATCTTGAAACGCGCCTTCCTTTTTTCTTGCTTTACAGGACTTCGTCATAGCGACCTCATGAAACTACAATGGCGGCACATTGACATGTCCAAGCCAGATCAACCTGTTGTGCGAGTCCAGCAGCGAAAAACGAAAGACACCGTTTCCATTCCTTTGAATGAAACAGCCTTCCGTCTTGCAGGAGAACCTCTGGATCCCGATGCCCGTGTGTTTCGAGGATTGAAATACAGCTCTGAGATGAACATCAAGCTTTCGCGATGGATGCTAAGGGCTGGAATAGACAAGAAGATCACCTTTCATTGCGCAAGACACACCTTTGCCACCGTCTTACTCAACGAAGACACAAATCTTGCAACCATTCAAAAACTACTTGGTCATCGAGACTTAAAAACAACGGCCATATATGCCAAGGTCATGGATCGAACCAAGCAAGAAGCGATTGATAAACTACCCAACTTATAGACTGTGGAAGCCAGAATCGATTTTCACCTTATGGAGCGACCGAAGGTAGGTTTGGAACTGAACCCTTCGGACATTTATATAAATGAAATCCTAAAGACCCCCCTCGACAATGAGGCTCATTTGAGTTATCTGTTCGTCGAGTTCAAAATTTTAATTGAAGACTTAATAGTTAACCGCTGCAAACCATTGAGCGAGGATGAAATCAATGCCCTCGGAGGAAGGGACAGATTGAACAATAATTTTAATCCACACACAGTATTTAAAGGCAGAACATCACGCTTGACGTGGATGAAATACTTCTGTATCAATCCTGAGGCGACCGAATTCAATGGGTTTATCGAGGGCGACACATACAGTTATGAGCAAAGCTTTAATATCTCTATTAACGAAGACAAAAGCATTGTTGGTCCTCTTATGGGCTTTCAGTTGCGTCATATAAGTCATTGGGATATTGAAGATTTTTTAAATCATCAGCAAAAACTCTACACCGACCCAAAGGAATTCCCTGATTTCATTTATCATGTCGTAAATGAGTTCCAGCAGATTATCGATGGGACGAAACAAATAATAGTTAACAGATGGCTTGATTCTCGCAGTAAACTGTCGACTTCAAAGAAACGACTTACAATTACTGAGTCTTTGATGCTGTTCTATGTGATTATCGAAAGTTTTGATTCATGGCCGGATAACTTCAGTATTAATTCAAGACAGGCCGTGGCAGAACTTATTTCAGTTGCAACAGACCGTAACACACAGAGCATTTTGAATCAATTTTCCAATTTTTTGGAAGAATCGCAAACAAACACAAAGTATCGATTGAGGGTTCAATCCCTAGTGAAAAACCTTAACATACAAGAACTTAGCGACGTCGCAGATAGGGTACTGAAGTAACAAAGTGAACCAGCTCTATATTATGAAAACCCATTATTAGCCAAGAACCACTCAGAACTTTAAGGTGTGAATAAACACAACAAAGTTATGAGTAACATAGACAGAAAAATCCAACCTGAGGAGCTACGTCTTCTCATCCGCGAAGAGCTCGATCGTATACTCGAGCATATCGCTCACCAACCAGTTTCTGAAGATGAATACATCGACCTGAGTGAGGCTGCTCGCCTCACCGGGTTCGCAGAAACCACCATCTATGGTCTCACCAGCAAGCGTGAGATCCCTCACTACAAACCCGGAAAGAAACTGCGATTCAAACGCAGCGAGCTTATCGAATGGCTCGAAAGTCATCGTCAAATGACCCGGGAAGAGCTCATTAGTAATTACAAACATCAGAAATAATGCGAAAGCAAGAAATCCTCTTGGCTACCAATGGTGGCCTGGACATCTATCAGTATGTCCTCAACCGAATGAATGTGAACGTGCAACTAAAAGGAGCAAGAGACTCTAGAATCAAGAATCCCTTTTATGAAGACTCCAATCCTTCCCTTTCCATCTACTATTCCGATCAAAGTCAAGAATACCTCTTCAAAGATTTCGGTAACGATGAATATAAAGGCGATGCTTTCACCTTCTTCGGACACTATGCTCGGCTAGATCCAAAATCACAATTCAGTGAACTATTGGGGCGAATTAGTTCGGACATACTAAACACAACTTTAGAAATCAATAAACCATCATCACGCATGAAAACACAACACAAAAAAGCGAAGAGAAACTTCACTTCATTGGAGGAAACACCACAAATGAAAGTTTCAACCGACTACTCGTATTGGCGAAAACTCTTCCCAAATTCCATTTCATTGGAAGAAAAGGCCAAAATATTCGGACTTATTCCAATTCAATGGATAAAACATGGCAAACTGAACTGGAACTCAACCAAACTAGGCAACATCTTCGCGTTTCAAGTTGGGAAGCATTCGTTTAAACTCTATAACCCTGAATCTTCCAATAAGATGAAGTTCATGTGGATCAATAAACCCGAGAATATCCACGAACATTTCATTTCACTGGTAAAACCAGGACAACCCGTTCTTATCTGCGAAGGCTACAAAGATGCATTCTCTGTCTTCCTGCATGGGTTGAACGCCATACCACATGACAATGCTGCTATCGATGTAAATCAAGCAATGATTCAGCAACTCATTGACATGCGCTGCACACCCATCATTTGTTTTGACAATGACGAAGCCGGAATGAAAGCCCAGGTGAAAGCAAGTGCTGCATTCCATTTGCCTTCATTACACATTCCAAAAAAGGTCAATGAGAGTGATGTGAATGACCTTACGGATTACTTAAGCGCAAGTGGGAGTGCGAAAAGTCTTGAGGCAGAAATAGCGGATATTCACCAACAGTTCCGTGAAACGGACCATCGTTTCAGGAATATCTTCCTTAGTAGAGATCTCATCATCCAAAATGCGAGTCAACCCGTCAAAAAAGATGATCCATTGCTCACATTGAATGGAAACCCGATCATTTACCCAGAGACATTGAGCATCATTCAAGGTGCATCAGGAACACATAAAAGCCGAATGTGCGAAGCCATTGTCTCTGCCCTCATTCAGAAAGAAGGAAATGAAGTATCGGGAGTGCAACGAAAAGAAGGACTGAAGCCCATTCGCGTCATTTACACTGACACCGAACGCAACCAAAAATTCCAATTCCCATTCGCATTGCAACAAATGAGAGAAAATGGCGGCTACGATCGATTCAAGCACATTTCATTACTTGAGCCATTGTCATTGATCAATGTGAAGCGAAATGAGCGAATGACCTTCCTTCGCAACCACTTGGAACGATTTGCGATGGAAAGCAAAGGGCCTGTAGTCATCGTCATTGACATTCTAACCGATTGTGCATCGAACTTCAATGAGGTAGGTGACACCATGGAACTTACAGATTTGATGAATGAAATGATCAATCAATACGCGGCAACTATCATTGGTGTCATCCATTCTAATCCAGGCAGCAACAAAGCACGTGGCCATATCGGTACAGAAGTAACGAATAAAGCATCTTACATGGCCTCTATGAATCTATCGGACAACCTGATTGAAATGAAGTGTTTGAAGAACCGAAATGATCGGCCTCATTCAAATGAGACTTATGCTTTTGATGAAGACTCTAAACTACTTCGCACCGCCAATGAAGCAGAACGATTGGAACGCAAGAAAAAGGGGAATATCAATAAAGTGCTTGATCTGCTTGAGAGTCATGAACCCAATGTCGATCACCGAACAAAAGACCTTCTCAAAAAGATCATGAACATCTGTGAATGTGCCGAACGGACGGCTGAAAATCTTCTCAAAACCATCAGCGAAGATGCAATTCCGGTCGATATTGATGGAATAGTACACATCTTAACACGTAAGCGAGGATCGGTGAAACTCATTCCAAAAGTGGACGTCACACAGATCAGCCTGGACAGAGCATAAAACCCTTGGTTCATAACGATTTTCTCTTTTCAAGGAGAAAACGCAAACGCAATTACTATATAGTGGTTGCGCTTTGCGGTTTTCACTATTTTGCTGTTATGGACATGGAGCAATACAATAAGCAACAAAGAGCTAAACGCGAAAACGATCTACGTTTGAAGTTTTGTCAAAAACACGCAGCTCCCCTGACAAGGATGATCCTACAAGACGAAGATTTTGGCATTCAACTAATTGAAGGAGACCAGATCGACTGTTATTACAGCAAAAAGAAAACGAAGTCATCGAAAGCCTCATCAACTGAAAGTCAAGAAAATTTTTCTTTCAAAGATCTCTACGACAAAGCGTCATATGCCATTATTAAAAAAGGAGAAAATGAAAGCTATAGGCTCGAAAATGCATTTGCTTTTGAATTGTTTGATAATCAAACAGCAATTATCTTAGAAGATATAACAGGAAGAATTGAATGGAAGTATGTCCCCTCATTCATTCTGCGTAGCAATTCCAACCGATTATGGCAGTCCCTTTCAAGGCTAGTAGATAACATTCCTACGGCGGAAGTTTATAAGTACAGGTACAAATTTGATTGGAGAAACCTTTGCGCCAATTCTAGAAAAACCTTCACCGTCTCCGAAGGTCTATTCAAGGAATTTAATACGGAGATTGTGAATGAACTGAAACAATTCATTCTATTTGATCTGCTCACTCTCAATCCTGACCTTGAGTATTCAGATCAACTCTTTACCGCCAGCGACAAATGGGACGTCAAATTCATTTCGGGGAATCACTCTTTTGAATCTGAATTTCTTCAAAAAACAATTGAAAATGAGCACGCAGAATGGACCTCTTCTTTTGATAAGGTGCCAAAAGAAAAGCATGAACTAGAAAGAAATAGGAAACTTTACAGCCTACCATATTGGGATTATAGATTTTCATTTTGGCATACACGGGACAAAAAAAGCCTGTCTCCCTCTATTTCAAGTAACTGCAAGATCAAGTGGTCACATGAGACTTGTAAAAAGTACTTTTCAAAGATCGATCCTTGGCAGATGACCTACTCCTCATTTATAGATGAACGAGTTGCGACGTTATTAGAAGAGAGGCTGTTTGAAATCTGCGTGATTGATGTACAACAAACTCGAAGGAGTGATGATCGTGATCGACATTACATCTGGCAATCGGGATGGCATAACCTCTTTCAAAATGGAAACGCCAAGTTATCATTTGACTATTTGTGCTCCATTCAGGATTATGAGGTCTCAATGATAGAATACGAAGGAGATGCAAGTACCGGTCATTTTCCTTTTATCAAGAACTACAAGCTTGGCTCCATAATGACACCTGGTACTCTGACTAGGAATGTCACAGCCCTAGATATTTATTCTGAAAAGTTGAGCACTCCAGAGCTTATCAATCGATCTTTTATCCACCCAGTAATATTCGAGAGCATCATTAAGCCAGATCTTATTGAGTTCGACATTAGATTGGCTGACATCCTTAATCTAAAGAAGCGAACCTAAGATCATAAGTTTTATCTAATCCCTACCTAAGTGGGTCCACCCACTATCTCCTAAATCCCCCAGTTGGCCGTCTGTAGCATCATAAAAGTCAGAATTATATGATCGACTTGAGTCCTCTTCATGATCATCTTCAACTCTTGACTTAGCGTTTACCTGCATAAAGAGCTCACAGTTAACCAAGCTATCTGGGCCATAAAACAACCGACCTCTATCGTAAACCCCAGTGTCGGTAATGTAAAAAGTACCTGGCTCCATAACCAACTCTC
This sequence comes from Sanyastnella coralliicola, assembly GCF_030845195.1. Taxonomy (GTDB): domain Bacteria; phylum Bacteroidota; class Bacteroidia; order Flavobacteriales_D; family Sanyastnellaceae; genus Sanyastnella; species Sanyastnella coralliicola. The sequence goes on along the minus strand of NZ_CP132543.1, from coordinate 498,307 downwards.
TCACCTCTCGAACTTCCCACCAACCATTGGGCACTTGAAAAACAATCAACACGACATCCTCTTTGATTCCAGGGTAGTTTTCAATTTGATAGCTCACTTTTAATCGAAGACTATCAGAATATCTCATGAAGCCATGTTCCGTCTCTACCCTTAAATAGCAATCTGGAATAGTAAAAACCAAATCAACATCCGAGGTTGCACCCTCTCTTCTCTTCTCTTGAACCCTGATAGAATCACCAAAATCGGTACCCCCAAATAATTGGACATCGACTATATGGTCTAATTTCATCTCCAATCTCCATACTTCGTCCGAGTAACATAGGATTCTTGAACGAAGCTGTGTGATAAACTCGTTAAGATCACTAAAATCCAATTTCTCGCATTGGCACCCTGTAGAGTGAGGAAACTCAAGGCGGTAAATTTCATTTTTCATCCCTTTCTATTTGCAGGTAGATACACCAAAGACTTTCCAGAACATCATGGCCATTTTTTTGCATTGTTACGGTCTATAAACCAAATACTAAAGCTATTGCTTACTGAACATACGTATGCTCAAAGAGCATAATATTCGCAGAATAAAGTCAAATTGATAATGCAGAGGGATGCGAGTAGCAATCCTTCCATTCTAATTCTTCTGAAACATTTACAAATCTATGCTCCTTCGCCATATCTATTGAACGACTCGATAATATCAAAAATTCTATCCTGTTGTTCATCTTGTGGGAAAACTCCGTCAATTCCAAGGTTATGAATCTTTCTAAAGGCATTTGCATCGTATAACTTACTTGGATCTATTTTGCCATTCTTAATTAAAAAGAGTTTGATAGTATCCAAAAACTGAATCTGGATTGAACTCAACTGATAATCATTGATAAAATCGGCAAAGGCCTTGTTAACACTCTCCTCGGACAAACCGGTCAGTTTGATTACAAATTTCACCAGATCAAAGTTTCTACCAAGTTCGTACTCAACTTGTTCTTTACGTATACCATCGCTAAATAGTATTACTTCAAGTGATTCTAGTTCGGCAGGAGTTATCGTCTCACTTCGTCTTATTCGCTGGACCGTAATGTGGTTGTTATTCTCTCGAATCAACTCTTCTAATCTATGAATTGTATTGGGAAAAGGTGAGCCATATTGATCCGTGATGTTGCCATCTTCAAAAGTCGGGACGGTTTCAGTATAATCGTACAATTCATCCTCAAAATTGCTTGTCACATACTTCTGATCAATGGGATCAATGTACTTGATTAATTCTCTAATTCCTGAACGAATTTGCTCAAGGTGACTTAATCCTTCATTCTTCCAAAATGATTCTTGAAGAGGAAGACCAATGAGATCTTCTTTGTTTTTAACCTCTGGTATCGTTGTTTTCTTAAGAAGCTTTTTTGATAGGATGGCAACCTTTGTGATAGGAAGAGTATAGGAGGCGATGAAGTCTTCAGTGTTTGGGGACTCAATTCTTTTTATCATTAAAGAATACAACAACTTGTCATAATACCTTGCTAGGTCTACATCTCCTTTTCGAGGTTTAATTAGCCCACTGAGTTCATCTTTGATAATCTTGATGTCTTTATTATCAAGATGGTTCCATAGTTCACGATTATCACTGCCATACTCAAGAACAGTCTTCAATTTCATTCGAACATCAAAACGAGTTTGATCTAATAATGATACATCGTGATGCAACGAATCCAAAAGTTCTTTTCGGTAATTCTGAAGAGACGCATCATTCTTGAATTTGCCGTCTTTCAAATACTCAGACAGCTGTAATTTTAGATTAAAAACAATTTCTGTCAAACTCTTTTGAACACTTCCCTCGATTCCCCTTGGGTTCTCTTTGAAGAATTCGAAGTTTCCACATAGGTCAAAAATTAAGAAATGAGTTTTATCGTCGTCAGGTCCAAATAAATCTGGCCTCAAGCGAGAACCACGCCCTACCATTTGCCAGAATTTTGCGTAGGATTTCACAGGCTTGTAAAACACCAAATTCACACAACTAGGGGCATCAATACCTGTATCCATCATATCGACAGAAATAGCGATTTGTGGTAAACGGTCCTTTTCTTCATCGCAAAAGCGTTGAATGAACTCTTCAGCTTTGGGTTCTCCGTGAGTTATGACCTTAACATAGTCATTACCAAATAACTCCTTGTCCAGCTCTAGAAGTGTATCTTTTAAAAACTGTGCGTGCTTTTTATTTCGTGCAAAAATGATAGTCTTTCCTAGCTCTTCTCCACCTCTTTTCTTGATGCCCAGCTCTATTACTTTTTGTAAAGTCTTTACGGTGGTATCCTTATTGAACAACCATTCATTCAATGCGTTTTTGTCTACCCACTCGTTACCCGTAGGCTCTTCTCCTTCCAGGATTTCATCCTCAAACGCCTCTTTTTCCTCATCTGATAGATCAGCATACCTGATACCCTTTTGCAGAAACTTTGTCTTCAGCTCAATGGTATGATAGGGAACTAGGTGCTTGTTATCAACGGCTTCGTCGAATGTATAAGCGTCGGTAGGTGTTTTATCTGGAAGACCAAAAATCTCATAAGTATTATGATCAATGCTTTCTTTAGGTGTGGCTGTAAGCCCCAGGAATAAAGCGTCGAAGTACTCGAATATTGCTCTGTATTTCTTGTATATAGATCTGTGCGCTTCATCGATAATAATAAGATCGAAGTGACCAACACCGTAAAACCTTTTTTCCTCATCTCTAGAACCATCAATTAACCCCATCATTGTTTGATAGGTCGAAAAAGCAAAACGGGCATCAGGATTATCCTTATCCTCAAGCAGGTTAACACACAAGTGATTTGGTAATAACTTTGTGAAGTTGCGTTTAGCCTGTCTTACTAGACTTTTTCTATCTGCAAGAAATAGCACACGTTTCGCCCAATTACACTCCAACATTAGCTTTGAAAACGCGATTGAAGTTCTCGTTTTACCTGTTCCTGTAGCAAGTACCAAGAGTGCACCTCGGTTTGTTCCAATTAACTTCCCTGATCTTTTATCATTTCCGGCGTAATGTTCCGCAATACTTTTTATTGCACGCATTTGATAAGTTCTCCCCCCGCCTCCGGCAATTTCAAGATCGATTGGAGCAGTTCTTATGTCTGTTCTATGATCTCTTCTGAACATGATAGTTTGTAACTCTTGCTTGGTATAAAAACCATGAACGGGTCGTGCTGCTTTATAGAATTGATCGTCCCATAGATAAGTTTCGAAGCCATTTGAATAATACATAACCGGCCTTCGACCAAACATTTTTTCAAGACTATCAGCGTATAATTGGGCTTGGTTTTCACCTTTGGAAACGCTCTCCATGGTTTTTTTGGCTTCAACCAAAGCTAGTGGCGTTCCATCATCATCCCAAAGCACGTAATCCACAAAACCAGTTTCGGATTTATTAGTGGATTTAGGCATATAATTCACTTTGTATTCTTTGTCTTTCGCGCCTGTTAGGTCCCATCCCGCTTCGCGTAAAGACACGTCAATAAAGAACCTTCGAGTTTCTTTCTCATTCCTTGGGTGATGGACTTCATCTTCTTGGTTTGCCTCAACTTTGTTCGCTGCGATTTCTGCTTGTAGCTCAGCAATTCGTTTCTGGAATAATTCGTTTTCTTGATGTAGTTGTAGATTCTTTTCTTTCGTTTCAACAAGTTCGTTTTGAAACTTATCTAACTCTTTGTCAAATCCCGACTGCAAAGATTCTAACTGCTTCTTTGACAAGGCTGCTTCTCCTACCTTAGGTACAATTTCCCAGTCAAACAATCCTGATACGTTTACATCTTCCTGAGTATATGATTTTACGAACCACTTGGAAAAGTAGAAGAGGTTGGTTAGAACCTTCTCAGAATCTCCTTTACTTACTGGCTTATTGTGAATAGCCAGATTACCAACTTTTCGTATTATGTCAATTTCGTTGTAAAGTCTAATGGGAAACTGATCCTTAAAATCATAATTCTTCATCAAAGAGTTTAATGAAGTGTCGTAAGGCATTTCAAGGTCATAGTCGTTGGTGTACATCCAGTTTACGGCAAGTTCAAGAGCCATCCTCGCACATGCTAGTGAAGTTCTTGCGTCGGTAATTGCAAGTTCTTCGGACTTTTTGGCTCTGTCAAAAAACTCAGGCCACTTACTTTCGAGAAACTGGAAATTAGATTTCATCACTCCTTACTTATTGTACCACCCTCGGCGTTTATTAATATCGTCCATGAGATTGTTATCGAGATCTTCAATTAGCGATTTTAATAGCTTAGATGGGGTTCCGTAAAGCAATCGATATTTTGGATTACTCGTCAAACGCATAGTATCATACTCGCCTTCCAACACAGCCATATAATCCATCGTAGTCTCCATGCTATCAAACCATGTATAGGCTACTTCATTTTCAAATGAACCATCGCCCGAAAAGTTCTTCTTCTCAAATTTTAAGTAGTTCCTGAAGATGAATTTGTTCTCACCATCCTCCGAGTAATCAATGTAAACTCTTCCCCATGTTCGATCCTTCTGTTCTGAGATCCCAATTTGTATTATTTCAATGCTCATAAATGTTTACTTAATGTGTTTTAAAACTATTCCAATGTGTTTTAAAAATGCCAGCCAACGCTACCTCAAGGAAGTAGAGATCATAATCATTTTCAACTGGCACAAAGGTTATATTGAAAGTTCTGATCTTCTTTTTTGCTTTCTCCATCATGTCATCTGTAACAGAAGCTCTGGTTACTTTTTGATCGCCTCCATCCCAGTGTTCTGTCATCAAATAGGCTAGTGTACATTCATTATGATTCTTTCCCCAAGCGTGTTGTTTTAGCCTCCTAAATATTGTTCGGCTTATGCCTATATAGATAGGCTTAACCTTATCGTCTTCAAATTCTCCCATTACATAAAGCCCTTTCAACTCATTCACCTTACCCTTGGACAGATCCTTTTTAGTTAAATAGCTATTTGGCTCTATCCCAAGTTTTTCAAACATTTTTACCTGTCTACGAATTCTCCCCTTATTGTCCTTTTTGTATAGATCATCAATTCTTGGGCAATCATGAAAGTTCAACGATTTGAGTATCTCCTTTGACATTGACTGTGCTTCAGTCAACAATGAATGAATATTTGATGGATATGGCTCTAGCTTGTAATTCATTTATTCAGAAACAATCTTGTTCTCTACCAATTCTCCTTTGAATGCTTTTTGAAGTAAGCAATTGAATAAGTCCTGACTTTGTTTAAGCTCCTTTTTTAAAATGACCTTTTGTTGCTCCACCAGAAGAATTTTTTCTGCAAATTTTTCCTGTAGTAGTTTTGGCGGAACAATTATTGGCAATTTCTTCAAGTCTCCGAGATTGATTCCTTTTACTGCTGCACCTTTAATAAACTTTTGATAGTTTCGACTAAAATGAATATTCTGAAGAAGTTGATTTAAAAAATAAGGGTTTATGGTTTCATTACAAGCTAATCTAGCTGTATCTTGAGTGATGTTTGCGCCTAGAAACATCGGGGGTACCATACATGTTCGACCAACATGCCCTCTTATTGAGAACAAAATATCACCTGCTTTTAATGTTGACCTTTTATACTTGTCAGAAATCTCAATCGTCGTATGACAAACTGATTCTTTAATAATTTCCCCATTTCTTACATCAACAACTTTTATATATGGAACACCATCAGGTTTAATATCTTGACCCGGCTTAAGAATACCATAAGTAATTGGTCTCTCTTCGTCAATTACTTCAATCAATTGCTTCGTTTCATATCTTGATTTATTGAGAATTGGATTTCCAAACATTTCATTAAAAATGCTTTGGGGTAGAGCATTGTATTCTTCAACAAGTTTTAAAGCATTCTTCTGAAGTCTATCTGCATCTTCCAAGATTTTTGTGATTCTCTTCTGCTCTTTAAAACTGGGAAATTCACAATCCAGATATTTTAAAAAGTTCTTAGTGATACCTCCGACAGTGGCCCCACGAAAATCTCTTAACATTTGGTTTTGTCCAAGGTCTGAAAACAGAAAATAAAAGAAGTATTTGGGGTTGATTGTATCATCGACAACCAAACGGTAAACATGCTCATTGACTGCACACCGAGTAAGTGGAAAATCAGAACCAACAAAACTCACCTTACCTGTTGTTGCTCCGTCTTTAACAATTAGGATATCGTTCTCTTCGACGATCCCTTTTTTAAGTTTATTGAAGTAGTCTATGGATACAAACTTCAGCTTGCTAAGCTTAAAGCCCCCGTCTTTTGAAAGGTGTTCCCCTCCTAATGATGGAATCCCTACCGTTAAAGCCCCTCCTCTTGGTCTCGAGCCGGTCTCGAGTTTTAAAATATGATCTTTAAGCATCTAATATTGATTTAAGATCGTTCATTAAAACAGCTCTTTCATCCGAAAGATTTTGTATTCTTTCCATTAGCTTGGAAGGTGGGTCATACTTTACTTCATCATATTCTACTTCCTTGTACCTTGTAATGCTCAAGTCCCATTCATTATCTTCGATTTCATCAAATGGGACTAAAAAACTTTGTTCAGTTCTTTTGTGATTTTCTTTACTCCTTTGTGCATAACGTTCAATTATATCCGGAAGGTTGAACTTATCGTGTAGTGCTTCCTTCTGCTCAATTGTTAACTCGTCAGACCCTTCTCCGAAAGAGAAAGCGTCAAATATATCTTCATCTACTAACAAATTTCGCTTATCATCAAGAGACTTTCCATCGGCCTTCATATCATAGAACCAAACATTATCGGTTCCACCTGTTGAAGTCTTTGTAAAAATCAAGATCGCTGTGCTAACTCCAGAGTAAGGCTTGAACACCCCACTAGGCAAGGATATTACTGCCTCCAACTTATTGTTGGCTACAATTTCCTCTCGAATACTTTTGTGTGCTTTTCCACTACCGAACAACACTCCATCCGGAACAATAACAGCGCAACGACCACCTTTTTTTAATTGCCTTAACATTAAAGCTAAAAACAACAACTCTGTCTTAGTGGTGTTTGTGACATTTTTCAGTCCGGCAGAAATACTATCCTTATCAATTGTGCCTTTAAATGGAGGATTTGCAAGTATCAGCGTATATTCATCAGATACTTTGTTGTCTTTCGATACGGCATCAACGTCAATGATGTTAGGCTCTTCAACACCATGTAGATAGAGGTTCATGGATGCAATACGAAGCATGGTTGCATCGAATTCCATACCGTTGAACATATGCTTATTGATATGATCTGCATGCTTGTCCAACTCGGTTACATCATAGTGTTTATCGATGTACTCTTTGGCTGCAACCAAGAACCCGGCAGAACCTGCTGAAGGGTCACAAATGCTATCCTCTAGTGTTGGTTTCATCAACTCGACCATCAATTTGATAATGTGACGTGGTGTTCTGAATTGGCCAGCGGTTCCTCCACCTTCAAGCTTAGATAACAAGTATTCGTAGATATCTCCTTTCGTGTCTTGATTGGTCATATCAATACCTTCCAATTTCTCCATCACTTGATCTAAAACCATCGGCTTAGAAATACCAAATGTCGCACCTCTCATATAAGTAGAGAATAAGCTCTTATCCTTTCCAAGCGATCGAATAAATGGAAATATGCCGTCAACTGTATTCGAGAAAATGGCGTGCCTGGCATCAACATCCATTTCTTTCAAGTTCTTCCATCGGAAATCTTGTTGATCCGACCCGAAGATTGGTGTGTACTTAAAACCACGCTTGGCTTTCCGTTCGTTTCGAGTCTCTGTCTCATCAAGATCTCGAATAAAGATCAAGTAAGTTAGCTGCTCCACAATCGTGATTGTGTTGGTCACACCACCTGTCCAGAACGTATTCCAGATTTGATCTATTTGCGATTTTAATTCTCCTGTTATCATTGAATGAATGTGCTAATTCGTTTTCCTTTTGTAAAAGTAGGGTTCAATTGTGCAGTTGATGTGCACAGTAAATATTACTCGTAATTTGCCCTATAAAAATCAGGCAACCATGTTAAATACTCCATTAACAAAAATGCATTTGATAGAAAAGGGTATTTGATAATATCACTATCGTTCAGGTGCGAATATGCGCTGGTTGCTTCTTTCAGCTTCCTGATCGCTGACTTCATTTCTTGTGGAACCAATACATTTAATGTAAATGTATTGCCTTCAAGATCGTTAGTTGACCTTTGTTCCATGTATCGAGCGCACCACTCCAAAGTCGGCTTGCCTTTTTGGTTTAAGAATGAACTGGGAATACACCCCATGTCCATTAAACCGAGAAATGACGCCTCCAACAAGTCTCTCATTGGCGAAAAATTCTTCTTTCTGAAGTCTGACTGCTCTAAACTCAATAGAATATCGATGAACAGGGGCTCATGCACCGGATCAATTATTCCAAGGTCAAATACCTCAAAGCATTCATGATATTTTTTCTTCACCTTATAAGTTGGTGATTGTGCTACCTCACGTTTTATGTGACTGAATAAATCAGTACTGTCCTTGTCTTTATCAAACACTTCGAATATGCCTTCAAAACTCTCTTGGAGATCATCAACAAATCCAGTATTCACACAAAAACTGATTTCTCTGTTCTGCTCATTATTGATCTTCACAATCTCATCTTTCGCTCGATGAGGAATATTATTACTTGTCGAGCCACTTGTTTCCATATCAGCATTGACAAAGCATTTACCATCGAGAATAACAAAATCTATCTTCTTATCATTTTTAAGAACCTCTATACCGTCCTCCAAATTAGTAGCGCTTTTTAATAGTATCCTCTCGGCTCTTGCAGAACCAGCTAGAGCATCACAGTAGTCCTGTTTATCATCAATAATTAACGCATAGATCGGTCTTTCCTTCTTGCTCATAATTTATAGTTTTGGTAGATATAAATTGAAACAAACATTGTAATCAATCATTTTCTCTGCAGTTCTTTTATCTATTTCAATGATGCCTTTGTGCATCTTCATAATCTTACTAATAAGAAATCCACCATACCCATCACCTGCGGACTTATTGGATTTAGAATTCTTTTTTAGGAACTTATCTGTATCCATCTCCGGACTTAATGACTCGCCATTATTGGAATACTGAATCTTCACATACTCAGCTTCAAACTTGTCCTTCTCAATTTCTACCGAGAATAAGATCTTAGGGTTTTCTCGGCCATCAAATCCATGCTTTACAGCATTCTCGATGAGATTGTCTATTAGAATTCTAAAGGAGTATTTATCTAAATTCACTTCATAGTCTCTTCCTTTAATATCAATCTCGATATTTGGATTGTCTTTCTTGAGAGATGACAAAACACTTCTGACTGAAACAACTTCAAACTTTGGTTTAATCGTGTCAATCTTGAGTAACTGCTCACTTTTGTTCAAATGATCATGTGCATCACCAATCATTCTTTGGCATCTTTGAAGCGTCGCTATCAGCGTATGCTTCTCCATTCCTGCTCCATCTTCTCCTTCAAATAGCTCCACAATAATCTCGTTCTCAGGAAGTACACCTTCGATGGATTTTTTCTTGAGAAATGCTTCCAAAACCCTAAAGTCTTCTGATAAAGTGGTCAGAGGTTGCTTTAACGTATGCTTCAAAGTTGCAATGAAATTGAATTCCTCAGAATCGAGTTTACCATCTTGATCCGGCTCTTTAAAAAGATTCTTATCAGATTGCATTTGTTCAAGGAGAACTCTTTGCTGCTCTTCAATGGATGGCACCTTTATTCTAAGCCTCATCAAGTCGGAGCGAGAGATACGCGGAATTCCAACCCCTTGGATTCGCAGTGCGTTGAGCTGTTTCTTGCTTAATTCAGATTTCAGAGCATGCACCAAATAGCCTGGCAGAACATTATCATGGCATGTTGCAACAATGATATGCTGATCAACTATCGCTTCTACTCCCAGATTGAATATGTTAGGTTTGAGATCGCTCCCTAAAAGAGACATGAGGATGGCACCTTGAGGTACTCGATGAAACCCACTATCTACTTGATCCTGATCAACCCCCAACCCACTGTCATCAAATCTAAATAGAGCTTTGTCTTTGTTCAAGTCCCTTATTGATATAAACTTGACTTCTCCTTGGGGGTATAACGCCTTTTTATTGATCCGACGACCTCGGAATACTGACTGCACGAGATCCTCCAGAGCCACAGTATCCTCTATTAAGTTTTCCAAAAAACTTAGATTCAAATACAACGAAGGTAGCCAGCTGTGCTCCTGGGCCTCGATTAACGACCTTTGAACTTCAGATGAATATCCTTCAACAACTTCCTTGCCCCAAATAATATCAACTGCCCTTTCAACACTATCGACCGTACTTCTGACAAAATCCCCCATAAAGATGAAGCCATTAGAGCTTTGTGAGTAGTCGAACTCAACTAACGCCAAGGAGTTAACAGCAATCATTTCAGAACTAAAAGGAGTCACAAATATGCCTGAAGGCGAGTGTTCACCTATAGCGAACATGCGTGCATCCCTCTTACTACCTTTCTGTGTCAATATGGCCGTAGTACCAACTAAAAGTTGATAACCATTCGTAGAATTTAGTCGTTTGAACTGATCAAACACAAAAGCCAATTCACTGTCCCATCTACTTGTTCCAGGTTTCAACCCGAACGGGGGTATGCATATGCCAATTTGATTATCTCTTTCACTAAGGTCACGATCGAAACGCACATTAAGACCAGATGCGATCAAAATTAGGTTGGTCATCTCAACAACCTCTCGGAGGTCACAATCCAATTGTACATGAAAACCTCTGTCGTCGTCAGTGTTAAGAAGATCCAATAGATAAAGAGGTATGCAATTATCAACAATGTCCAATGTTGAGACATTATCTTCATGGATTTTTCGTTGCAGAAGTGACACCGCAACCTCTGGCAGCTCTCTGACTATTTGTCCACCTCGATAGTCACGGTTGAACAAGAAGTACTTGGCGATAACTTTGATCGCTTCAGTCCGATTTGTATGGTCGGTTACTAGCTCATGGATATAACTCAAGAAACTAACGACATCGAATGAAATCCGACGTACCGAATCCCTATCGTAGTTATCAACTCTTAAAGTAGCATCGACATTTCCGTCAGGACTATTTAGATATATCTCCCTCTTTGTTTCAGAAGAAAGAAACATCAAAATCAGCTCTAATAGTCTCTCAACCTTTACTCCACCTTTGCGACTTGTTAGATCACGGAGTTTTTTACACGCTCTCAATATCTGCTCCTCCACCGCATTATTGCGGTTGTATTCTTTTAAGAATATAAGCCCATCATGAGAATAGAATTCTTCAGGATAATTGCTAATCCTTGCTATAATCTGAGACGAAGGAACTGAGGCACCATCCCTCCGACTATATAGCCCCAACTGATTTATTCTGGCAGCAATAGCGGTAGAAGACATTGGCTTACCTTCATCATTTAGAACTATTTTAATGGCTTCATGCAGTGTCATTGGATGGCGCATATTTTATTCACTTTCTCCTAATTCAATAGGATCGCTTTCTTGGATCAATTCCAATTCCTGAATAGGAGCTACGGAGTTACCTGCTATTGCTCTGATGGAACCATGCATTTCTGTTGCTCCGTCAATTATCAATTCGAGTTCTTTTTCACGTTGTTTCCAGATTCGCTTCATCGAGCGTTTCTCTGTCTCAAGGGCACTCTTCATGTTCACGAACCCTCGGACGATGGCTTCCATCTGTTGTTTAAACTCTTCACTAATTAAATAGCTATACAATACCTGCATCTTCTCACCACGTCCTTCGTTCGCCTCTTGAACTTCATATACTTTTAAAATGGAATGTCTTAAAACTCTAGAAAGACCTTCAACTTCAGAGAACTTACACACCCATATCCCATCAACTAATCCAAACCCTTCCATTCCATCCGGCATTGCCTCGGTGACAATTACACCAATGTCGGCCCGATGAATCCTCATATCGGATTTAAGTTTCTCGATCCAAGTGCTACTGAAGGACTTTGTTCGCTTTGTTTCGAATGCAATTTTTCCGGCGGATTTACCGAAAGAATTATTCACGCTCAGAACACAATCAGCTCCATTAGCGCCTTTCTTGATCTCTTCAACACTGTCTGAAGGATATAGATTCACTAATAATCTTTCAACTTCTAACTCAAGAATCTCTCCTTGAGATTGCATGGAACCTTGCTCTGCTTTTCGTTGAAGATCTATGATTTGCTCTTTAAGTGTGTTCACCAACTCATCCTTCTGCTTCAAATCTAGATGATGCTTCTGCTGCTCAGCTTTCTTTGTCTCTTCTTGAATTCGCTTGGATTCGGCCAAGACTTTCTCTTTGATTTCAAGATCCATCTCTTCTTCCTTTTTCTTAAGGTCTTGAACCTGTTGCTCAAAAGAGATTTTGTCTCTTTTCAATTTGGTCATCTCGTCTGCTTGATCTGAAATTTTCTTCAATAGATCAGCTGTACTTTCTTCATTAGCCTTTTTAACTTCAACCTCAAGCTCTGACCGCAACCTCTTCTTTTCTTCAGCTAACTTCTCGTTAATAATTTGATCTTGTGAAGCTTTCGCTTTTTCGATCTCTTTAAATTTCCTTTGCAGATTTTGCTCTTTCGCTTCTAGTTCTTTTTTCTGCTTAAGATTTTTCGCTGCAAGCTCTTCACGGATTGATTTCTCGAGCTCAGAAGAAATAGCGTGCTCTACATCAAACTTATGATTACATTCCGGACATTTGATTTGTGTGTTCATACCTTACTTTCTCTTTCGATTACGTGACAAAGGTCTAACCATCTTGTGCACTCAACCTGCACAGCATCGATTAATATTGTGCAACAGCTTTTTTCAGTCTTTCCTTTATAGATTCTACTAGGGACTTCGGACTAACTACCCGAACTTTTTCCCCATAGGCAAGCAATTTCATTTCAAGTTCATAATTTACTATGACTGAAAGCTTAACATTAAGAACCCCGTTATCTTGAGTTGTCGATCTCTGAGTAGGATGAAGTGGCTTGGTTTTGATATATGGAGCCTGTTCTTTGCTGAACTCAAGTTCTACCTCCTGAATTTCCGAACCCTCGGTTTTCGTTACTCCAATCATATCGAAGAAAAACTCTTCCCAATCCATCTCGTCAGACTGGTAATTGACATCAACCTCTTTAATATTGCGAATTCTATCGAGTGCTAGGTTCCATTCATTGATATCAAACCGCTCATTCCTTCCAAAAACAAACCAACGATTATTGTATTGCTTGAGGAAATATGGATGGAACTCAAATGTGTACTCTTGCTTATCAAAAGGTTTATAGGTTATCTCTAAAACTCTTTGATTCACAATCGCATTGAATAACGGTGTGATGTGCTCATAACCAGAGTAATCAATATTAGAATCATAGCCCATCACCTTTCTTGAATTATCCTTCAAACCAAATTGATCTTTTAGCATTGGAATTAACTCATGAACCCATTCAAACTCAGGACTGCCCTCAAACCTTTGTAAAATTGATAATGCATTTCTTAACTTCTCTGCCTCTGTTTGATTCAGTGGTGTCAGATTTATTGAAAACGTAGGGTCACTATACCTGTAATAGGCCTTTCTCCCTTCTCGAAAGGTTTCTATCGGAGCTTCGTATCCACTCTCACTTTTCATGAAACGAATATCATCTCTTAGTTGCCGTGTTTGAACCCCTGACGAAGCAGGGTTCTCTGACATAAGTGCTAAATTCACTTCGTCTAACAAATCATTGAAACTGTATCGTCGTCCAAAGTTGGAGAAACATCGATCAAGGGTTTTGTATCGTAAGAGTGCATTCTTATTCGTAGACATAGCCGAGATTAAATTAGATGCAAGGGTAAGGAATTTCTGTGCACTCACTCTGCACATCAAGAAATTTTGAGACTAATAATCTTAATCGAAAAGATTCAACTTAACCAATAAGGGAAATAAGTACCATAGGTGAAATATGGACAATGGACTTTCTTTTTTAGCATACTTGAGTCAGATCTCACTACTATTTTTGTCCCTATGACTCCTCATGCACTTGTTACATCTCACTTCTCACATTCTGTATTGGGAAATAGCTTCGCAGGCCTAAGGCCTAGGGCTTAAGGCTTAAGCCTTTAACCTGCATTGGTCCTAAAGCAAACTCAAAGGGTTCTGTGTTCACATTGGTGTTTGGTGATTCCATGTTCACAATGACTTTCTAGAGTTCGAATTTCACAATCAATTTTCTGAAAGCTGTGTTCACAATCGTGTTTTGAGATCGCATGTTCACAATGACACTTTGGAATTTCCATTTCACAATCAATCAGCGAAAAAGCCTATTCAAAATCACAGTCAAAAACCGCGGTCCACAGTCCACGGTCCACGGTCCACCATTTCCCCATCTCTCCCTCTCCCTCTCACTCTCCCTCTCCCGTTCACCACTCAGTTTATATATAGGGCAATCACAAAACAGATCTATTCTCATAGCAATAGTTCATTCATCGAGTATCTCACCGCACTAGTCTAAAATGCTGTGAACGTTTTTTTCTACCGCCTTATCCGAGGTATCTTGAGGTTATGGAATTAAAGGCAACTGTAATTCATGGCGTGTGTAGAACTGGAGATGAGAATATGGAAACATGATATTTTCCCTTCGGACTATTTCACTTCGGCATCACTGATTTCTGTTCACATAGAGGAAAAGATGCATGTGAACATGGATTGCTCGACAGTGATTGTGAACACGCGTTTGGAAAAACGATTGTGAACAGGTACTCTTCAAAAACGATTGTGAACACACGTTCGAAAAATCAATTGTGAACAGATACTCTTCAAAACCGATTGTGAACATGAGGTTTAGAAAGTTGATTGTGAACAGGGGATTGTTTTGAGTGATTGTGAAATTGGGGTTGTTGGGGATGGTTGTGAACGCGGTTTGTTCTTTCAACGAAGGATTTAAAATTCTATGAATGAAGAATAGCGATTGGAGCGCACGAAATAAACGAACCACAAGAAAGTGCCATTCTTCCCATGGGTCAATGATGATTCCCCAAAAAACAGGTCGGTGAGTTCAACGAGTTTGAATGAATCTTCTTCTCGTGAAAGCACACCATAAGTAGACCCGAACCAATCACCATGAATTGAATACCTTTATAAAGGGATTACACATAACCGGTTGGATGTATTTTCCTCTATTTTGTGGTTTCGATGAATATGAGCTGAATGATAGGAAAATCATGAATCAAATAAGGGAACACAGAATTCAGCGCAGACTTACTCAAAGTCAACTTGCGGATGAAACGCAACTGTCGTTGCGCACAATTCAGCGGGTTGAGTCTTCTGAAGATTTGCCGAAAGGAAACACATTGAAAAGGCTAGAGGAATATTTCGAAGTTCAATTTGATGACACCCCATGTCGCATCGACGAAGTCACTCTATCGAAAATCAAGATGATTAATCTATCTGTTCTCTCTTTCCTATTCCTTCCTTTGCTGCATATTATTCTTCCATTAGTCATTTGGAAACGAAATTCTGATAATCCTTCCATCCGAAAAATGGCTAGGATCATCGTCAACTTTCAACTGCTATGGATACTACTTTACGTAGTGCTCATTGTAGCCGCTCCTTTTATTCAAGGAGGATTAGGATTGGAAACTCCATTGATCCTGATTGTGATGTTGGCATTGGTTCTCTTCAACTTCATAACCGTGATTCTTACAGCTTATTCACTGAGTAAAAAAGGAAGACTTCCTAAACTACTAACGTACCAAGTTCAGCTCATATAGCGCGCTAAACGCAACTTGGCGTATAATTGGCGCATGATTGACGCCAAAGATTTATGGCCCATTTCTGATGTTTGCTTCACAAAATCAGAAAACGAGACCCATGATTATTCGCACCATTTTTTTAAAGGTTATTTCCTCTTTCGCCGGCTTAATTATTCTTCATAGTACCACTGCATTTTCTCAATCACCCTCAATAAATAATCATGTCATCATAACCAATGACTTGAGTGATTCAACTTTGACCAGTTTCATTGAGAATTCCATTTCAAAGAGTCAATTTATCGTTATTGGAGAAGAACACGGTTATTCAGAAAACAATCTGATTACAGAATTCATTTTTGACTTAGCATATGCCGAAGGGTATCGGTTCTTAGGTATCGAAACTGATTCTATAGCCGCAAAGATTATTGAGCGATGCGCCAAGGACGAAAAACCGCAACGCGCAGCGGAAATTTTACATAGGAACTATCCCTTCTCTATACCCTTTTATAATTCACCGAATGACTATACCTTCTTTGAAAATATCGTATCGAAAGGAGGGCAATTATGGGGTGTTGATCAATCCTTTATGACTCAGTTCAGGTTGAATTTTTCGGAACTTATAAAGAGTACTGATAATGAAACACTTAAAAACGAACTGACACACCTCGAAACTGAAGCACATGACTGTTTTAAACGAGCAATCGATAATCGTAATTTTCAAGCACCTTTCATCTTCCGGTATTCAGATTCAGTGCACACAAACCTGATAAACCTCTGTAACTCACCTAAGGACAAACGAGTGCTTCAACTATTGAAAACATCCAAAGACATATACTCCTACAATTTCACCAATCAACATTATGAGAACAATCTTCAACGAAGCAACCTGATGAAGATGAATTTCCTTCATTACTACCGAGATTCGCGGTCACAAAATCATTTTCCGAAAGTAGTTTTCAAGTTAGGAGGAAATCACACAAGTAGAGGGCTCAACAGCTCGAACATCTGCGACTTAGGGAACCTCCTTTCGGAGACCGCATTTATGAACGGAATGTCTTCCGTTCATATCACTCTTCAGGGTATCAAAGGGGAAAAGCTTGTTGGAAACCCGTTTTCAGAATCCCCAAGCATCAACTATGACAATAGCACTGAAATCCCCCCTGAGCTAGTTGAGTTGATACTCAATTCCGAGTTTAAATACTTCGTCCTTGACCTAGCACCTCTCCGCCAGAAGTCTTTTCAGTGGTCGGAGGAATTAACTGAAGTGTTGTTTAAATATGACATAATCATTTACGTCAATAACACTACAGCAAATAATCCCTATCACTAGTCTCTAGTTCAATTAACATGCAAGTAGCCAGAACCATTTGTCCAGAGAAAGACAACAGATAAACTACCGAACTATGACAAAAACCATCGTTAAATCTGTCATTCTCTTTGTATCCATTCCACTCTTAAACTCTATCGCGTTCGGAATTGCGGCATTGTTTCATGAACCCCAGCTATCAACGCTGACAGCTGATCAAATTCAAGAGTATCAATTCGCCATGATCCTGATGACTTCAGTTCTTTTGATCTCTATTCCTGTTCTTGAGTTGCTTTATTATCATGCAAAACTTGATAACCGAAGAGTAGTAACTATATATGCTCTGATAATGATCTCCTTAGCAATCCTAACTGTCGATCAATTCACGTTTCGACCGTATGAACATAGCCTAACTTTTATATCCATCGTATCACTATTATTCACCCGTGAAATCCTAAACAGAAAACTTAAGTCAGTTAAGCCCAAAACTTAAGTCAGCTTATATTTCAAGAGTTTTTCGCTTTCCCCCTCCTAGAACGCCTCCCCAATAAACAAGTAATACCCCACCCCTTCATTCGTCGCAGCAACGTCAAAGCGGGTGTAAATATCCTTGCCTGGGAAGAGGAGGAAGCGGAGGCCGAGGCCGCCTAACTGCAGAAGTTCGTCCTAATAACTTTTGAAGTCGGGCTCTTCAACTACAGATAAGATAAACTGGAGTCAACAAGGTATTATGAAGACCCCATCAAGCTGAATCTTAAACGGAATATTCATTATTTTGCCTATACTCATTAAGACGCTATCACTATGAAACCTTTGACCCTGTTACGCTTTGGAGTATGCCTATGCTTGCTTTTTGGTATATGTCCCATTCTTCAAGCTCAATTTGGAGAAGAGAATGTGATTTATGGGAACAAGGAAATCAAATCTACATACGGTGCCGACTTGGATGGCGATTCAGACATTGACCTGATCTGTGCTTTTGAAGGGAGCGATCAAGTTACCTGGCATGAAAACCTCGGCAATGGCACGTTCGCTCCTGGCATTGTGGTTTCCGATAACGCGATGAGAGCGGAGCGCGTTTTTGCCATTGACCTAGACAATGATGGAGACAACGATATCCTTTCCGCTTCCTTCGGAGATCACAAAATTGCTTGGTACGAGAATGATGGCAACGGAGGGTTTAGTAACGAGCTTATCATATCGAATGAAACGCAAGGCGCTCGCGCTGTTTACGCCATTGATCTCGATGGCGACGAGTTGAACGACGTCCTCACCGCTTCCTATTGGGATGATAAAATCGCTTGGCACAAGAACTTAGGAGGTGGTGAATTCTCCGACGAGTTGGTCATTTCCACTTCTGCCAGTTTCGCCTATGATGTGTTCGCTATAGATCTAGACGGTGACGGTGACAATGATGTTATCTCTGCATCCGCACTCGACGATAAAATCGCTTGGTATGAAAACCTTGGTGACGATACATTCTCCAGTGAAAAAGTATTGTCAACCGATGCCGATAACGCACGTTCGGTCTATGCAGCAGACTTAGACGGAGATGGCCAAAACGATATACTCTCTGCCTCTTGGTCTGATCATAAAATTGCCTGGTACCAAAACCTCGGTGACGGCAACTTCTCTGCGGAAATCGTCTTATCCACCACGCAACAAACTCCCAACTGCGTCAGAGCCGCAGACTTTGACAATGACGGCGATATGGATATTGTTTGGACCTCACATAGCGATGACAAAGTTGCCTGGTTCGAAAATCAAGGATCGGGTGAATTTTCTGCACCGAGCGCAGGAAGTACCATTACAACAGTTGCTAATTGTGCCCTATTCGTATTTACAGGTGATATGGATTCGGATGGCGATGTAGATATCGTCTCTGCATCAAATGCGGACGATAAGCTCGCATGGTATGAAAACACTGGTAACTCCGATTTTGCTGCCGAATCCATTGTATTCACCGCACCGGATGGCGTGGAGTGTATCGATTCTGCAGACTTAAACGGAGATGGATTGAACGATGTAGTGTCTGCATCGTTATATGACAATAAAATTGCCTGGTTCCAAAACAACGGGGACGGCACTTTTTCAGATGAGCGAGTCATCTCTACATCAGCCATGAATGCTCAATTTGTCTACTGTATTGACTTGGACAACGATGGCGATACCGATGTAATTTCCGCTTCCAGTTTGGACAATAAAATCGCTTGGTACGAGAACTTTGGTAACGGAACTTTCTCAAGTCAGAATGTGGTCAGTACCGAAGCCAATGGTGCCCGCAGTGTATTCGCGGCAGATCTAGATTCGGACGGTAATATCGACATCCTTTCTGCCTCACTCATTGACAACACAATTGCTTGGTATCGAAACACGGGAGACGAGGTCTTTACTCCTGAAACAATCATCTCTCAAAATGCCAATTTTGCGCAAGACGTTTACGCCATCGACCTCGACGATGACGGAGACATTGACGTGCTATCGGCCTCGAGTTCTGACGATAAGATCGCCTGGTATGAGAATTTGGGAGACGGGAATTTCACGTCCGAAATAATCCTGAACAATCAAGCGCAGGGCGCCAATGACGTAACAGCCGCGGATATAGACGGAGACGGAGACTATGACGTCCTATCTGCATCTACCGGGGACGACACCGTTGCTTGGTACGAAAACCTAGGAGCTGGATCATTTTCTGAAGCACAGATTATTACCACTTCTGCCAATGGCGCACAAAGCATAGTAGCCGCAGATCTCGACTTAGATGGAGACATTGATGTTGCTTGCGGAACATCTTTTTGGAATAGCGCTTATTGGTATCAAAATTTAGGAGATGGTTCTTTTTCAGAAGGAATCACGATTTCCAATTCTATGCTAGACGTCAAAACCATTCTGGCCGTTGACATTTCCAACAATTCCGTTGTAGACCTCGTCTTCGGGACTTTCGACGACGACAAAATCACATGGTTCCCCAACCTGCACGGACAAGGATGCACTGATCCTGATGCCTGCAACTATGACCCATTGGCCCTCGTTGACAACGGTTCCTGCACCGCTTACTACAATTGCGGGGATCTAAACAATGATGGAATAGTGAACATACTTGACCTTCTTGATTTCCTCGGCCAAGTTGGATGTGTCGGAGACTGCGATGAGGACTTAAACGGCGATGGCGTAGTGAACATTGAAGACATTCTTATCCTCCTAGGCCTTATGTGACCTAACGCTAGCAAATAGCACCCTTTCCGTAAGCGCTTTTAGGTCAGAACCATTCAATACATATACTCACAACCAAGACTCAAGGCACTACCTCAAAACGCCTCCCCAATAAACAAGTAATACCCCAGCCCCTCATTCGTCGCAGCCACATCAAAGCGGGTGTAAATATCCTTGCCTGGGAAGAGGAGGAAACGGAGGCCGAGGCCACCGGATGCGCGGACTTGATCGAGGTTGAGGTTGTCAACGTTCGGACTGATAGCTCCTACCCCTCCAAAGATCGTTCCGCCGAAGCGTCGGCTGAAGGGGAAGGGTAAGAAGCGATATTCTAATTGAGAGGCGACGAGAATACGGTCTCGGTACCTTCCGAGGTAATAGCCGCGCATGAGGTTTTCTCCTCCCATTAATGAGAGTTGATTAAATGGAACATCGCTGCCGCTAGTTGCGTCTGCTGCGTTGATGAGTAATTGTCCAGCGAGGACTTGGTTTTTGAATGTTGGGTGGTAGTAGCGGACATCCAAGAAGTAGTTCGTGAAGTTGTAATCGCTTACCAGATCTTGGCTGTAGTGCAGAAATCCACCTTCCGCAAAGAGGCCTTCACGCGGGTTGAGGACATTGTAACGCTCGTCATAAACCAGGCCGAGACCTATTCCGAAGTTGGTGAATCCGGAAAGCCCAGTCGGGTCTATGAAATCCAAGGAGGGTTCAAAAACCTCAGCCGAAGAAAAGTGATTTAAGTCCAGCTCCACTCCGGCGTAGAAGTTCTCTTTGATCTTTCTCAACACCCGTTCTCTCAAGGTAATCGAGAATCCATCTATCCGAGCAATCGGGTCTTCCGGTGTATCGATGCCGACACCGTGATACAGCAAAGGAAACTGGCTGACCCTGAATTTCCCAAGCAGAAAGTAATCGTTTTGATCTGTGTAAATCGCATGATCCAAGTACAGTCCGTACTGGTTCTTTAGGGTCACAAAGCTGAAAATCGAAATCTCACTCAATCGGTTCTCCAGATTCCTCTTCGGATTGTACACGTACAACGCACTCGCCCCAAACTCCCAACTCGTCTCCGGCGTGAAAGCCACCACCGGGTAGGCAATAAACTTCGGTTTCGCCGTATGCGTCGTATCATTAAACACTCGATTCCATAAACGAATGATGCCCTTTTCTTCCTGGCCGAAAGAAACCGTGGAGAGGAAGAGGAAGGAAAAGAGGAAGAATAAGAATGAGAGGGAAAATGAGAATGAGAGGGATCGAGGCATTTATGTGTCTATGGAGTGGAGATTATCTGGTGTCTTTGCAAAGGAAGGGAAATGATTGGGATTGTGTGCTAATGAAAAATGTACGGCACTATCATTTACGATCCCCCCATATTCAGTCCACGGTCCACGGTCCACAGTCCACGATTATTCCTTCCCCACCACAGGCACCCACAAATCAACCCGCACAACCTCACCCACTGAAACCATCGCTCCAAGAGTTGTACCTACTATGCCGAAGTCTTTTCGGTTCACCGAGAAATAGCCTGAGAATTCAGCACCCTTCTCGTTTTCTTTGAAGGTAAAAGGGATGGTTGCCGGTCGCTCAACTCCGCACAAGCTCACTTTGCCATACACCTCAAACCCTGTTTCCGTTTGGACAATCGAATCTGAAACGAAAGTGATTTCTGGGAAGTAAGCTGAGTTCAACCACTTCTTGCCACGCGCTTGATCATCTCTTTTCGACATTCCCGTATCGATGCTTCGTGAGTACAGGATCATGTCAAACTTCGATGCATCCAATTGAGCTGGCGAAAACACAATGTCACCATCCAATTCTGTGAAGGTACCCTCCACCCCTTGGGTCGTGAAACGCACTTGATATCCTCGAGCGATTTCCCATTCCTTCTGAGCGAAAGAATCGGCAGAGAGGAAGAGGAAGAGGGAGAGGAAGAATGAAAATGAGAGTTTACGCATAAGATTAATGTTTGGGTCAAAGCTAAGAGTTAGGGAGAAAAGTTAGGTCAGGGTATTCACTGAATTTGGGAGTTAGGTCCGCCTTTGGTGGTAGCATGGTTAGGCCGCTATCGCGGTAAGCATGATTAGTTCGCCTCAGGCGGATAGCATGGTTAGGCCGCTTACGCGGTAAGCATGATTAGGCTGTCAATGGTGAATAGAATTATGAATCACTCTGAAAGACAAATTCATAATTCATTAATCACGATTCATTATTTATTATTCTATCCGGTCCACCGTCCACAGTCCACGGTCCACATTTACTCCTTGACTCCAATCACATCCACCTCCTGCTCACGAATCATCGCGTTGTAAGCTTTTAGTGATTCATCACGAAGCGCGTACCACTTCTCCAACTGCTCATTAATTTGAGCGGTGATGTCTTCTTTTACGCCGATCATTTGGGCTGTTGGAGCGTAGATTCCCATGCTCGCGAGGGATGCAACGTGCGCTAGCTTGTTGTTGAGCCTGATTGGGTAGTTCAGCATGTCTTGGTTACTCTTCAACTTGGTTTGGTACAAGACGCTGATGATACTCGTCATTACGGAATCAAGACGCTTTCCTTCGTCGATGAGTGCGGTGTTTTGGTCGCTGTCTAGTCGTCCGTTCAAGGCTTTGATTTGACCTTGGAGGGTGCGCATGTGGCGGATAGCATCGTGGGTTTCGTCGAGCTTGTTTCTGATCTCCAGAAGGAACTCAAACTGTGCTTGGCGGTCAGCTACGGTTCCTTCCATACGTGGGTCTGGGAGGATCTCGAAATCGGTCACCATCTTCTGTTCGTTCACAGAGACATGAACCGCATAGCTACCTGGAGGTGCTTTTGGTCCGTCGAGGGTTCCCCACCACATGAGCATGCCGTCGAAATCATCGGCCCTTTCATAGCGTGTATCCCAATCAAAGCGATTGAGGCCTTTTTCCACTTTCAACATGTTGGCCTTATCCGTAGCGTTGGTGCTGAACGTTCGGATGGTATCTCCTTGACTATTGGTGAATGATACAGATACTTCTGCTTTGTCATCTGGAAGGAAAAAGAACACAGGTACCCCACCGGGATTATTCGTCCCGCGCGTGTTTGAGGTCTTTCCGTTTCGTCCGAAACCAACGGTTGGATGAATGTTGAACAGCCTTGGTTGAGCTGCTGAAGTCGCGTTGCCCATTTCATCCCAAATGACATTCAAATCATCTAGAATCCAGAAGCTTCGCCCTTGGGTTGCGACGATCAAATCATTGTCTTTCAAGGCCAGGTCAGTGATTGGAACCTCCGGAAGATTCAACTGCATCGGTTGCCACGAGGCGCCGTTGTTCGTGCTGATGTACAGTCCGAATTCTGTTCCGCAATACAACAGCCCTTTAGCATTCGCATCGGCTCTGATCACGCGTGTGAAGTGCTCATCAGCAATGCCTTCCGTGATCAACTTCCACGTTTGACCATAGTCTGTGGTATGGTAGAGGTATGGCGCATAATCACCCATCTTGTAACGGGTAGCCGCAACGAATAGTCCTCCTTTATTGAATGGATCAAACTCAATGCTATTGATCATCGTCCACTCTGGAAGCTTCTTTGGTGTCACGTTTTTCCAGTTGGCACCACCGTCTTGCGAAACGTGAATCAAACCGTCGTCGGAACCACACCAAAGCAGGTCTTTCTGGTATGGCGATTCACCCGCTGCAAAGATGGTAGCGTAATACTCCACCCCGGTATTGTCTTTTGTAATCGGTCCACCTGAAGAGATGAGCTTGATGGAATCGTTCCGACTTAAGTCTGGTGAAATAATCTCCCAGCTTCCACCTCCATCTCTTGAGACATGTAAGAATTGAGAACAGGTATACAACTTGCTCGCATCGTGCGGCGAAAAGAAGATCGGGAAGTTCCATTGAAAACGGTACTTCATACCCTCCGCACCATAACCGATTGGGTTATCGGGCCAAACATTGATGGCGCGGTTCATATCAGTATGGTGGTTATAGCGCGTTAAGAAACCGCCATAGCTTCCTCCATACACAATGTCATTATCATTAGGATCGGGCGCCAAGTGAGCACTCTCCCCTCCTGCAGTCGACTCCCAATTCCGATCAGAAATGAATCCTCGTCCAGAACGGGAATCAATGCGAATCGTTGAATTATCCTGCTGCGCACCGTAAATACGATAAGGGAAATGATCATCAGTTGTCACGCGATAAAACTGCGCTGTTGGCTGATTCTGGTAGGTCGACCAGGTAGCACCCGCATCATAACTTACCTGCGCTCCACCATCGTCTGCAATGATGAGTCGACTTGGATCTTCCGGAGCGATCCATAAATCATGGTGATCTCCGTGGGGTGCGTAAGCCGACTTAAAACTATTCCCACCATCGGTGGAAACATGATACGCTACATTCATAACGTACACCTTATTCACGTCTTTGGTGTCAGCATAAATACGCGAATAATACCACGCACGCTGACGCAAACTGCGATCACTGTTGACTTTCGTCCATTCTTTTCCGCCGTCTTCTGAACGGAACACACCACCATTGTCATTTTCTATGATCGCCCATACTCTATCTGGGTCCACAGGGGAAACGGTCACTCCAATAATCCCAACGGTACCTTCAGGCATGCCTTCGTTCTCCATCAAAGATTCCCAGTTCTTACCTCCATCCGTAGATTTCCATAGGGCAGAACCTTCACCACCAGAAGAGAAATCATAAGGAGTACGACGTACATTCCACGTACTTGCATAGAGGATATCCGGATCTACCGGATCAAGAATCAAGTCTACCGCCCCCGCACGCTCATTGGCGTAAAGGATCTTCGTCCATGTATCCCCTCCATCAATCGACTTGTAAACTCCTCGTTCTTCTGAATCTTTAAATAGATCTCCAAGCACCGCAGCGTAAACGATGTTCGGATCAGTCGGATGAATACGCACTCGAGGGATATGTCGTGAATTCGGCAGTCCAATGCTCTTCCATGTTCTTCCACCATCATTGGAACGGTACATCCCCGTTCCAGGTGAGACGTTTCCGCGAACAGTAACTTCGCCACCACCCACATAAATCACATTCGGATGCGAAGGCGAAACCGCCACTGCTCCAATCGATCCACCAAAATATCCATCGGAAATATTGTCCCAAGTCGTCCCTCCATTGGTGGTTTTCCAAACTCCACCACCGGTCGTCCCCATGTAAAAGAGCATCGGCTCCCCCTCCACACCAGTCACCGCAGCAGAACGCCCCCCACGGAACGGACCAATACAACGGAAATCAAGTCCTTCATTGATCGTCGGAAACGCATCCTTAGAACGATCTTCTTGAGAAAAGGAAACAGTAGAAACAGCTAGACACAACAATGTCAAGAGAATACAGCGATAGCTCATGAAATAGGTTTTGGGGTTAGAAATATAGGGGAAAAGCCAACAGGTAGTGCGTGGTTCGTAGTTCGTAGTTCGTAGTTCGTGGGATTAATCGATAACTTATAAATGATAATCGAAAACTATGTTCTTCCGTCAACCGTCTACTGTCAACCAATTAAGAGCAAATTTCGTGGTTCGTGGAATTAATCGATGACTTATAAATGATAATCGAAAACGAGTTACTTCCGTCCACCGTCAACCGTCCACCGTCAACCATCCACCGTCAACCGTCCACCGTCCACCGTCCACCGTCCACCGTCCACCGTCAACCGTCAACCGTCTAGGGTTAACCATTCAAGAATAAATAATTATTAATGAATCGTGAATAATGAAATGGGACGCTGACGTTCAGATTGCCAAAGACACAACGAACCCCCGTCCACAGTCCACGGTCCACAGTCCACAAACAACGAACCACGAACCACGAACCACAAACCATAATACCTATCTTGCATTAACAACGAGAGAGCTGATCGAACCGCAACCTTCAATTGAATTCTTTGGGCTTTTGATTCATGAGCCTGTTACAGCGTTGACCGATGTCTTGGTGGCTGTGATTAATCTGATGGCCTATTTCAAACTAAAGTCGATTCCCAATCGTGGGAATGTGCATACCCTGTTCACCTATTACTTCCTGACGATGGCGGTGGCCACCTTCCTCGGAGGGGTTGTCGGACATGCATTGCTTCATTACGTCCCGTTCTACATGAAAGTGCCTGGGTGGATCACCAGCATGTTGTCTGTTGCTCTCTTGGAACGTGCCATCATTCAATACTCCAGAAAACTTATCGACGTCAAGATTGGGGCCTTCTTTTCAAAGTTGAACATCATCGAGCTATTGACCTTCTTGGTCCTCTCGCTTGTCACTTTGAATTTCCAGTTCGTCCTGATTCACGCGGCTTACGGAATGGCGATCGTAGTCGCCGGCTTCGCGGGGTTTGTCTACTACAAGGAACGCAGTCTAGGAAGCAAACGCATCCTACAAGCAGTTCTCATCAGCGCCACAGGCGCCTTCTTCTTCGTCTTCCAAATCGGAATCAGCAAATGGTTCAACCATGTCGATATCAGCCATGTGTTTATGATGGCGGCGTCAGTGGTGTATTATTTTGGAGCGAAGAGGCTTGTTGAGGAGAACCACACTCCGTAGACGGTGGACCGTGGACCGTGGACCGTGGACCGTGGACCGAAAGAATAATAAATAATGAATCGTGATTAATGATTAATGAATTGCGGTGTGGCCATTCAGATTGCCTAAGGGGCAATCTCTACAAGTGCTGAAGAGAAAGACGACGATGCGCAAGGCGCAACGAAATCGCAGTCCACAGTCCACGGTCCACAGTCCACCAAAAAAGCCATAAGCCTTAGGCCTTAGGCCATAAGCCTAGATGAGGATTTCCATCCGAATATTACACCTTTCATAAGGCGATCCCCCCTCAATCTCAATTTCCTTGAAACCGACCTTGTGATAAAGGGTGATGGCCGGAGTTAATTTTCGATTCGAATCAAGGAAGACTCGGTGCCAATTTTGTTCTCCAGCGAAGGCGATGCTGTGGTACATGAGCTTTTGTCCGATGCGTTTGCCTTGGTACTTTTCGTTGACGCCCATCTTTGATAGTTCGAAGTCTCCTTCATCGCGTTTGATGAGGGCTACGGTGCCGGCTGGGTGACCATCGACGAGGGCCATAAAGATATAGCCACCGGGGTCGAGGATGTATTTTTCGGGATTGGTGAGGACTTCACGATCGTAGTCTTCGATGTAGAAAAACTTCTCTAGCCATTCAAAATTCAAGTTCCCGAAGGCTTCTCGGAATTCAGGACGGTAGGGTACGATTTCTACGGCTGCGCTCATGGGGGAATTTTGGAATAAAATTACGCCAAAGTATCAGTTCGTCAATGTCAGAAAAGGCCTACATAGTTTCGACAATTCGTTCTTACGCAGATTTTGAACTTGTTGGCGATTTTAGCCTATCCGCCAATGAGCCCTCCACTCACAACTGGCGGAAAACGAGCTATGCAACTTCTTCTGAATCTGATAAAATCGGTGTACGCATTCATGCGCGGAATTACCGGACTCGGCTGCAAACTCACTGCTGACCGAGATACCAAGAACAAAACACGTATTACCAATAGTCTCGCTATTACCACTTCTGTTTCGTGTATTGGTGTGGTAGCCATTTTATTAAACATTGAAGGACCTTCCCTCTCAGCTCTTATCGTAGGTGCTGTCGTAATCCTGATGTGGATTCCTGTAATCATCAATGCGATGGGGAAACACCTCACAGCTCGAAGAGTTTATATCATCCTCGCCAATTTCATTGTCCTTTCTTTGGCGATGTGTTTTGGTCGTGAAGGACAGTTCCATTACTATTTCTATGTATTGGTTGGAATGCCCTTGATCTTCTTCTCGAAGTCTTCACACCGGATGAAATGGGCTTATTCATCGATTGCCATAGTCGCATGGATTCTTGCCGAAATTGCACTGAACAATTCAGAGCCATGGGTGGCCATTGCCGATGATATTCATATTCTGTTCAGATACATCAATAACTCACTCCTCTTTGTTTTCATCACAGCCATGCTCTACTTCTTCGTCACAGAGTCTGACCAGTTCGTGAGCGACCTCAAACAGGAGCGAAAGAAGTTGATTGCATTCAATGACAAGCTTGACATAGCGCTCGACAAAGCAAACGCTGCTACCAAGGCAAAGTCTATGTTCCTCGCGAACATGAGTCACGAGATCCGCACGCCTTTGAATGGAATCATTGTGGCTTCAGATCTGCTTCGCGAAAGTCAGCTCAACAGCAACCAACGCGAGTTATCTGAAATCGTGCACACCTCAAGTCAATCGCTCATGAACATCGTCAACGATGTTCTCGACTTCAGTAAAGCTGAGGCCAATAAGTCTGAGCTCAATGAAACTGTGTTCTCATTGAACGACATGATCGACGAGACGGTCGCCGCCTTTAGTCACATGATCAACGAAAAAGGACTTCAAATGGTCGTAGACGCTACTGACGAAGTTCGAGGAGAATACATCGGCGATCGCCAAAAGTTGAAGCAAATCATCACCAACCTCATCGGGAATGCCTTGAAATTCTGTGAGACAGGGTATGTCAAGATTCACATTGAACAACTCATGTGCTTGACCAATGGTGAAAGCACACTTCAATTTCGAGTAAAAGACTCCGGTATTGGGATCGCTCCAGAAAAGATTGGTTCCATCTTCGATAGCTTCACTCAAGAAGATGGATCGACCTCAAGAACCTACGGAGGAACTGGACTAGGAACAACCATTAGCAAGATGTTCGTTGAACTGATGGGAGGTGAAATACATGCCCAGAGTCCGAACCCGTGGAACAAAGACAACAAGTCTCCAGGGAGTGTATTCACCTTCACGGTGAAGCTGAGACAAACAGAAAACGAAGCACCGTTTATTGTCCAGCACGACCTTAAAGGGCAACGCTGTATTCTCGCTGTGAAGAGCAACGTAACCACACGTTACTTGCGAGACCTACTGCTTCGTTGGAATGTGGATGTCTGTTCATGTGAGTCAAGCGCCGAGGTCACTTCTGTATTAGAAAATGGCCCCTTTGACTTCATCATTACCGACGGACATTTCCATACGGCAGTGGAGTTGCCATGTTCGATCAAACAGATCGTGATCCACACCAACTTGCAGACTTCGGCCAGCTTGAAAGACAATTGTAACGTCTCATCGCTCCGAAAACCATTCAACTCGGTAGATGTATTCCAAGCGCTGACTCATCAAGCCGGTGAGACGACGGATGAAAACGAGAGCTATGAGCTCATGGTCTTCAATCCAGAAGCCTTCAAAGGGTTACGCGTGCTACTTGCTGAAGACAACATTATCAATCAACAAGTGGCCATTCAACTCTTCGCCAGCCTTGGATGCACCCTTGACATTGCTGAAGATGGCTTGGAATGCATTGATAAAATGGAGAAAGGAGAATACGACCTCATCTTTATGGATCACATGATGCCCAATATGGACGGTCTCGAAGCAACTGTCGCTCTGCGATCAAAAGGGATCGATCTTCCGATCATCGCGATGACTGCAAATACGGTACACTCTGATCGCATCAAATACAAGGAGGCTGGGATGAATGATTACATCAGTAAGCCGGTAATCAAAGAAAAGCTGATTGAAGTGCTCGAACGATGGGTGAGTGCCTAATTCATTAATCAAAACCGAACTCCAAAGGAAGCCTCAAAGTACTTTCCTACTTGAAAAGGAACGGTAGTACCAGGCTCTCCATTCAATGGCAATCCTAGGCCAATTTCTCCGAATAGAAAGCGCTTGTTCAGAACATATTCATACCCTGCAATACCCCGCAGCAAGAATTGATAGTTGGTTATTCTTTCTCCCTCATTTGGAATTCCTATAATTCTGTACTCTTCTGGAAAAGACTCGAAATTTATCTCCTCACTAGAAATAACCAAACCTAGTCCAAACACTCCATAAAATCCTCCATAGCGGTAATAACCTGATCCGAAGTACCCCACCCCATTGAGATTAATATGAGTTGTTGTAACTCGCGACAACCCTTCAACTTCAATGATTTCAGGCTCGAGTGAGTTATCTGAAGTGTAGGCCGAAAAAGTTGAGGTGTTCTCCCAAGGAAATCCGACACTCAACCCCGCCCTAACCCCTATCATATTCGATATCCAGTAAGTACCAAATCCTCCTATTCCGGTGATTCTCACATCCGTTTCTAAAAAATTATGGTGCGTCAAGCGAGCGCCTACTGAAAGTTGAGCGTGACCGGAAACACAAGAAATAATGACTGCAATGACAAGGATGAGTTTTCTCAATGTTTCAATTGTTAGAGCCCAAAATATACCTCGTATTCCTCAGAAAGCTCTTTTCAAATTACATCGATTGCTCGACCAATCTCTTTGTCTATGTCATTCAGTTCCTGAACGGATTCCTTGATGTGTTCATCCATCGATTCCGCGCTAGCGGAAAGAAGATCAGTATACTCACTCTTACCTTCCTTCTCTTTCATCAAATCAATCACAGAAAGGATATTCGTCAATGGAGCTCGGATATGGTGCGCATATTGAAAGGCCATTTTACGCATCAAAGCATAGGCCTCTTCAGAACGCGAGAGAATGCGCGTTGTCTCATTGAAGAGCGGCTTGAAGAAGTAGTTCAGCTCGAGAATCAACAAGAGAACAGTCACCACGAATAAGATGATCTCTAGCACCAGAATGTTCTGCAGTTTCTGCTCGGCATCCGTCTCAATGATGCCAACGATTTGATTCATTTCTGGCAAGAACAATTCAAGCTGTTCGCGCAATACCCCTTCACGGTAATCACGAGTAAGGGCCAAATGATCTAATTGAACTTCCAGAATATTCAAACGGTACTCCAATACCTGGAGCATGGCCTTAGCCTTTTGATTGTCAATTCTGAGCACTCCAATCTCTTCGTTTCCATTCTGGAGTGCCTGATTAGACTCCACCATTTCGGCATATACTTTCATCATTGGATCTGGAGAGCCTCCATTCACTACGTCGCTTGCCAATAAACCTAATCGCTGACTCAGCATACGTTGGCGTCCGGCTACGTTCACCGTTGAAGCATCCATCTTCTTCTCACGCAGATAATACTGGATGACCACTTGGTTAATAGTCAACAAAGTGAGCGCTAATCCCAGACCAAAGAGGTATCGATTCTTCAAAAACCGCAGGCGATTCTTCTGTTCGTCTTTCATGCCGCTGTGTTTGGCCAAACTCCTCCTAGAGCAAGAAGAAGGTTTGCATTCGAAATGGGTTTGATCACATAACCGTCAACCAGCGGATGCTCTTTGGCGGCGTGCAAATCGTGAATATCAATGGAAGAGGAACAAAGAATGAGCTGAACATCTCTCAGAGACGCGGCATAGAGTTCCATAAACTCCCATGCCGTTGTCGTGACCAAATTGATATCCAAAAACAAGATCTCGAGGTCAGTTAACCACGCCAACTGTTCTTCGGGATCATTGGTCATAAACACTTCCGCATTCGGAAAAAGCTGCTTCATTTTATGCCCCGCAATCGAAGTAAAAATGACATCGTCGTCTATCACCCCCACCCGTTGCACCTTCGGAAACACCTTCACATTCGGAATCGACTCGCTCATCGCTATCTTGAATTAGCTCTACTGCTGGAAAACACCAACTTATCGAAGGTAGTTGGGGTTGGGGGGAATGTTTGTAGGAAGGTGGACGATAGTTTGCACTTAGGCCTAAGGCTTATGGCTTAAGGCCTAAGGCCATACCAGCAGCTTAAACTGAGCGAAAGGACAAATGCTAAATACTAGCCACCAATAACTAAGAACTAATAACTAAGCCACCAACCATTTCCCTAACTTTACGGAGCTCAAAAGGCATAAGCCTTAAGCCATACGCCATAAGCCCAAAAGAGATGATTCCACCCTGCCCCAAATGCAACTCGAACTTCACCTACAACAACGGCAGCATCTTCGTTTGCCCTGAGTGTTTCCATGAGTTTAGTGAGGAGGATGCCGAAGCTGCCGCGAATGAAGGAAAGGTATTCGACTCCAATGGGAATGAATTGCAGAATGGCGATAGCGTGATTGTGATCAAAGACCTCCCAGTAAAAGGTGCTCCGAAACCAGTGAAAGCGGGGACAAAAGTCAAGAACATTCGCCTAGTAGAAGGCGATCACGACATTGCCTGTAAGATCGATGGATTTGGAGCGATGGGGTTGAAGTCTGAGTTTGTGAGGAAGGCATAAAAAAGGGGACATTCATCCCCTCTTTTCAAACTTTTCGTCCCGTTAAGGAGCTTGGTATTCTGGGTTCTCAGTGAAATTGATATCAGTCAAAGTGTGCAAAAAGGCCACTAGGTCTTGAATATCTTGATCGTCCAACATCAAACCTGTTTCTATTGTAGCTTCTAATGCGGGGTCTAGACTTGCGGAGCTTTGAATCCCTTCATTGTAGTGCTCAATCACCTCTTCAAGTGTATTAAATCGGCCATCATGCATGTAAGGAGGAGTCAGCGCAATATTGCGCAATGAGGTTACCTTAAACTTTCCTCGATCTGCTTCATTTCCGGTGACATCATAGAATCCATCATCTTCAAATTCACCTTCGGCATCAAGTCCATTATTCATGTACTCGTCGTTCTCGAAGTTCCCACCGCCATGACAGTGCTCACAATCAGCGCCTGATTCATCTGGAAAGAATGGATTGAATTCTGTGAAATATAACTGCCTTCCACGTTCTTCGCTCTCGGTTAATTGCTCTATGCCAGCCAAGTATCTGTCATACTTAGAATCGAAAGAGACAATCGAATTCATGAACTGCTCCATTGCCAATGACATTCGAAGGGCATTAATCTCGCTATCACCAAAGGCTCTGGTGAATTGATCCTTGTATGCCTGAGAATTGCTCAGCTTACTGATAACATTTTCCAATGTTTCATCCATCTCAAGTTCATCTTGAATAGGAAGCAGAGACTGGTCTCTTAACAAGGGTGCTCGTCCATCCCAAAAGAAGCCATTGGTATTCCATGCCATGTTCATGACGGCCATAGCTTGTCTTCCACCTGGCAAACCATTCACACCTATACTAAATTGGGCCGTGTCGCTAAAAGCATTGGTTTGATCATGACAAGAGGCACAACTTTGACTTCCATCCGCTGAAAGCAAAGGCTCGTGAAATAGCATTTTTCCTAACCTGACGCCCTGAACCGTCAGTTGATTATCTTCAGGAATCGATGGAGGCGGAATATGTGCTGGATAGTTCAACACATAAGGAGTGGGGTCATATACAACCATCTCCTCTCCTGCATCATCTTCTTCGTCTTTTTTACAAGACATTACCAGTAAAGCGCTTGCCAGCGCAAACACTGCATAGGTCTTTATTTTTGATAAGTTCATTGCCTAATTATTGAGGCATTGACATTTCGTAATCAGTCAGCGCATTTAAAAATGCAATAAGATCAGCCATTTCATTCTGATCCAATTCAAACGCTCGGATTCGTTCGTCCTGCAGGGCATGTTTCCCCCCTTCAGAATAATGAAGTATTACCTCTTCTAGCGTTGCTAAACTTCCATCATGCATGTATGGAGCTGTCTCTGCAACATTCCTCAATCCTGGCATCTTAAACTTTCCAGAATCCGCCTCATTACCAGTGAACCTGGCGAGACCCGGATCCTCATAACTGCTGTAAAGGCCGTTATTGAGAATTTCAAAAGAAGTAAAGTCAAACCCTACATGACAAGAACCACAATTCAATTCTGACGAAAAAAAGAGCTCTTTGCCTCTTAGTTCAGAAGATGTAAAGGATTGCTCTCCCCTTTGTACCTTATCCCATTTCGAATTTTGAGATATAATCATGCGCTCATAGTTAGCGATAGATCTTGTGATGGTATAAGGAGTAATCGGCTCGCCATAAGCAAGAACACTCATATCATGCAGTTCCTGGTCTTGGTCTAGTGCCTCTGCGATCAAGACGATATTCGAGTTGAATTCGTTGTGTTCCTGCACAGGGACCAACACTTGCATTTCCAACGTTGGCACTGAACCTTCTCGGGTAAAGAATGGATGCAATGCAACATTGACCAAGGAAGGTGAGTTCCTAGTACCTGGAGCGTTTGAGGTGCCCGAAGACGTTGGTAAGTCATCAGCGAAATAACTTGATGGGTCGTGGCAACTACCGCAGCTAACGTCGTTATTCTCTGATAATCGAGTATCAAAAAATAAACGCTTGCCAAGAGCATATCTCTCAGGAGAGAACTCGTTCCCTACAGGAAACTGAATCGAAGGAAAATAACTTTGATCCAAATCCTGAGAAAACTCGTCTTCCTTTGAGCATCCTGCTATTACAAATAATAAAAGACTGATTACGACTAATCTCAATGCTGTATTACCAATTTCATCGTTTGGATTGAGTCATCTTGAACCACTCGAACGAAGTAAATACCCGAGTCCAAAGCCGAAACATTCAATCTATTATTCTGGCCCTGCTCAACAATGGCTCCTTTCATGTCCATGAGTTGAATAACCGCATTTGCGGGAGCTCCAGTGATGCTAACGAACTCATTTGCCGGATTCGGATACACTAGAATTCCCGAGTCCTCAATTGGTTCCACACCCACGGGAGAACCTGGAGAAAACACGAGATCACGCATGTTTTCAAGAAGATCAACGGCCTCTGCTGTTTCGGAATGCTCAATCAGTCCGAATGACACATCCAATTGAACGAACATTTGATTGTAGTCAGCATTTAACCATAAGTCAATTACACCTTCATCGGCTACACCTGTAACTTCATGAGACTGCGAATAAAAGTTGTTGTCGCCTAGAGCATGAATTTGCCATGTAGTAGTGAAGTTGCTTCCTGTCTTTCCCTCAGCTGCGACGAATCGATAACCTGAAGCCCATCCCCAATGCATCGATGGAAATTGTGGAGCTAATGGATGACCTGAAGGATATTCAGCTGGGTCTAAATGATTATGAGCCTCGTCAACCCCTACAGAAAATTGGATTGACTCAATTGACTCAATATCCCATGTTCCGAGAGAAAACTCGTTATCGTCATTGGCATCAACTAGAAGGTAAACATCTTCCAATTCAGTTTGCTGACCACCGTCATGCGTCAAGACAAATTCGCTAAGGTAATACTCCATTCGAGTATATTTAATTTCATACCCTCCGGGTACTTCAACCTCTTCGTATTCATCAAAAGCCTCGATACCCATGAGCTGGGTGATGTGTAATGTAATTTCATTCTGCGCTAGTCCAATTTGACTTAACATCATTGCGCAGAACAAGAGTATACTTGTTCTCATAATTGTTGTAATAAGTGATTAAAATAAAAGAGCTAAAAGAATGAATTAGCTCATGGGGGCCGGAGATATCTTCTGGCAACCAAACACGAGATACCTGCGCAAAGTAGGTGGTCTTACAAACCTGATTTCGTGTTTAGTGATTTCATTAGCCCGATCAAAAAATCTGTACCAACGGATTTTAAAGGAGAACGCACCCAAGTCAACATCGTCTATAGACGGTGAATCAATGAAGGCAGGATAATCCTCAAGAAGGGTCGTGCTGAATGAGCAACATTGCGGAGAAAACGTACCTAACGCAGAAGGAGAGACTTCATGATCGCAAACGCAGTGCTGCCTGTCTGTGTTGATTGAAGTGCTTCTCAATTTGCCCCCACAATAGTGCACGGTGATGCTCGTCGTTGCCACTTGCAACAAAAGAAGCATTAGCATCATTATGGATTTGGCTTTCAACACTGCCCCAAGGTAATCATTTCCCCTGAATCCCAGTTAATTCACAACCAACTTGATAGTATATACAGCATTCACCACCACATTGTAAGTTCCTTTGGGGAACATAGATACATCGAGGTCATTCCCACTTACCCCCGAGTTCCGATTAACAAGCATTCGTCCTTGTAAATCAAAAACTTGAACTGACTCAACTTTCACACCTGTGATATTAACCGAGGAATTAGTTGGATTCGGGTAAGCCGACACTTCTGGTAGAAGTGACTCTTCGACATTGACTCCATTGGGGTCATATGTTCCTTTACGATACATAACCAAGTCATTCCCTTTGTCTTGCCAAACAGTGTGAATGGTCAAGCCATCTACCTTTACATCCGGATTGATTTGCTTTCCGCTCAAGTCTACATTGAGCGTATCAATGATTTCGAAACTACCACCCTGTGCCCCTCCTTCTCTGGCTGCGTACAACACTTCAGTGGCTAAACCTTGAGACTCTTCCCAAACAACGAAATCCAACGCCTCACTTCCTGATATGCGAGGATTGTTCTGACGAGCCGTTCCATCAGTCTCTTCTAACACAATGAAACTTTCGATAATGGATTCATCTGAAAGATCCATCTGAGTGAAGGTGACATAAGAATCAGACTCTTCAATTGACTTGTAAACGATTTTCATTATTCCATCTTGAAGGAGCAAGTGGGGCCCACTACTGAAACAATAATTCGCATAGGTTTCACTGAGGTCAGGATAGAGCACAGATTCAAAGTTATCTCCTGAGCTTTCGCTCTTTACGCACTTAATTTCACGAATGTTCTCCTCGTTATCTCTGAATGCAATAACAGGGTCGGCATTGATAATTGCTATGTCTGCCATGCAACAGTCACAAGCCTCTCCAGAGAAAAAATCACCATACATAGCTTGATATGCTGACCAACTTTCTCCACCGTCATTTGACTTTGTATAGATGTATTCCGGATCAATATAATTTCCCTCAAAACTCATGATTGAAACATGCACCATTTGTTGGTCACCAATAGCAACCGACGGCATCCTTGTTTGAAATCCTTCGGGGAGGTTAAGATCGATCTGTGTAGTGTCACTCCAAGTAGCTCCTCCATCAAAAGACTGGATCAGGTAAGCTCCTTCTGTATTCTCTGGCATTCTTTTAAAAACCACCCCTAGATGATCTCCGAAACTACCAACGTCAGGCCCAGCCCAATCCGCTGTGAAGCATGTTACACCTTCAGGGAGAAGCATTTCAGCAGCATCCCATTCTCCATCTACCATTTGATTATGAAAAAGCTGGCCATCCGCATCTCTTCCCCAAAACACATGGACCGAACCGTCTTGATCTAGAATAATTCGAGGACGATTGTTGTCTTGTCCATCAATACTCACAGGAACCGGGTCCTCCCACGTTATTGTTTGAGAGAAAACTACTGAATTCAATGTGATCGCCAAGAGAAGTAATGCGTGCTTCATTTTGTTCGAATAGATGGTTGAAAGATAGCCAATTCATTTTGGACCTTGTCAAATTGGCTATTCTTATTTTGCAATAAGGTTTTTCCAAAAAGTTGATTGCGAAAGGTTTCTTATTGCTGCTTCAGTCTGTACCTTGCAGAAAACCTCATGTAATGAGACTTCTCTTTTCCCTTACTTGTGCTCTAATCACTACAATTACTTTAGGACAAACAGCCCCCACCTGTGCCTTTCCCAATTTAGACAAGAACATCATAGACACTAAGCAAACCAAACACTGGGCTGACGGTGACTTTCACTTCGTTTATTTCGAACATGAGGGATACAACGAGCTCTTTCAAGTGGATATAAACCTATCCATTGTCAGCTATAAAATCTGGTTGACCTCAGAATTGACCGCTGCAAACTTTGAAGCTTCGATTCAAAATCTATGGATGGACTATGATGGCACTCTGATCTTTGTAGGCCCTTGCGGCAATATGGAAGCTACTCGAATTGAGGCCGATCGATGGGAACCCCTCCACTACATTTTCAATATGCAAGAGTCGAATGTAGTCATTGAGGAATTCAGGTCATTAAGAGTCTCTTGGAACGCAGCTTCGGCTAAGAAAAACGTTTACATGCTCGTTGAACAGATGCCTTACCTTCCTACATGCAAAGACCTACCTGGAAAAAGACAAGCTGATTGCACACAAGAAGAATTATCAGATTGTCTAGCAAAGAGAGTCGTTTATTCAAAAGAAGCGGTCGATTTGGATGCCACTGGAACCGTATTCATCTCCATTGAAATCAATGAGTTCGGCTTCGTTCAAAATGCTAAAGTGTTGCGAGAAGTACATCCTTTATTAGATAAAGCGAGTATTGATGCCGCGTACAATTTACCCCCGATGGAACCCGGCAAACATTTTGAAAGAATAGAACCCGACGAACTACTTGAAAGACCGGTAATCGTTCATTACACCTTACCCGTGAAATTCGAGATTCGATAAGTGATGAAATACCTGGTTATATGTTTCTTTCTCTGCCTGATTGGCGAAGCCAATGCGCAAGGTGATACTATTGGACTGTTCGAAACCACGCCTGTGATGCCGGGGTGTATTGAAATAGAAGACCCGGAAGAACAGCGCAAATGTACCGAGACGAGTATCATTGAATGGGTTCAAGGTGAGCTCAAACCCGAGCGAGTGGACAGTGTTTCTGGGACAGTGTTTGTTGGCTTTGTGATCGATACTTCTGGTGTAGTGACTGACGTCGAGATCCTCAGAGGCATCCATCCTGCCCTAGACCGTCAAGCAGCGAAGGCAGTGGAAAGCCTCCCTCAAATGAAGCCGGGAGAACAGAACGGCAAGCCGATTCCTATTCAATACACGATACCGGTGAAATTTGTCCAACGAGATCACTCAACGAAGAAATAACGAATGACTCGCATGCGATTTCTTCTGTCCCTTCTTCTCTCACTGTGTTGCTTGAATGCAGCAAGCCAAGATCGTATGATCTCATGTATCAAACTCAGGGCTTACCATACACATTGGGAGAATGACTCTACATCTCATGAGTACTTAAGAACTTTATGGTACGACTCCTGCGATTCGATTTCAGCCACCTCAAAGCAATGGCAATTCAACGAGAAAGGTGACCTTGTAGATCAACGCTTCACCTACGACAATATCGCGACCGGGGAATTCATGGATGTCGACATCGAAGAAGACGGAAATGAAAGCTACTTCTTGGTTTATGAAGACGGGGATCTCATCAAAAGGGTCCACATGCACATTCGTAACGATCAAGTCATGTCCTCTTCTCTTGAACACCTTGGGGATGGATTAAAAGCACCTCATCGAAGAGTTTTCGAAATAGATAATGAAGCAGCATTGGCAGACTATCTGCAATCATGGTGCGTCATCGGTAAAGATTCTCTTTCAGTGCCAGCTTTTCCAGACCTCAGTTTTGTAGAAAAGAAGAACCCCCGACAAATTCAGGAAGTGGGTGAAGACCTTGTTACTGAATTCAAAGTATCCCCCCAGGGGTATCGCTATGGAGCCACGCGCACTCCGAAATACATTCGGCAAGATTATCGACGCGTAAAGTCAGTGAAAAGCAAGCTGCACGAGCGCTGGATAAAAGAACAAGATAGAGACGTGACATTGGTTTACGACGTCTATTTTACCACGATTCAGAGGTGATCGAAGCCTCATTCAACCAAAACTGATGAATCTCAGACCTCATTTCTGCAGGTTAAGTTTTTACGCTGAACATGATCATTTGCGCTGTGTTAACCCTGCTTTAAGTAAATTTGTGCTCCCTTATTCATGGTATTTGTGGATTTGACGTGAATAAAAGGGAACCTGCAACGTTGATAGTAACCAATCCTCCTGTATCTTTCGCGACTTATGAGTCAAACGTCACTTCCTACACATGAGACGCAGATTAAGTTCACCAACCGTGAACAACTGCAATTCTTTGCGGAGCTGCGCAAGCGTATTAACGCTTACTTCAAAGAGAACGACATTAGCCAGAAGGCAAATGGCGCTATGGTTTTCAAAACTGTAGTAATGCTCAGTCTTTACATTCTTCCTTTCATTGCGATGGTGATTTTTGCACCACCTTTTTGGCTATCACTCGTCCTTTGGAGTGTGATGGGCTTTGCATTGGCTGGAAACGGAATGAGCGTCATGCACGATGCGAACCATGGAGCATACTCGAAGAATCACAAAGTAAACAAGTGGGTTGGCTACACGCTAAACCTCCTAGGAGGATCAGTATTCAACTGGAAGATGCAGCACAACGTGTTGCACCACACCTACACTAACATCGCTGGTAAAGACGACGACATTGACGGTTCGTTGACAATGCGTTTTGATCCGCACCACGACGTTGCGAAGCACCACAAACACCAGTGGTACTATAGCTTCCTGTTCTACGGAATCTTGACACTTTACTGGGGAACGTTCAAAGACTTTCTCCAGTTCCGCAAGTACCAGAAAGAAGGCTACAACAAGCAATCGAAGAAAGAGAACGCCCTGATGTGGTTGAAGATTTCTCTTCTAAAAGTTGGATACTTTGGGGTATTATTCGGACTTCCAATGTTCGTAGCGGGATACGCGTTCTGGCAAGTATTCCTAGGGTTCTTGATTATGAACGTCCTTTCAGGAGTGATCCTTTCAGTGGTATTCCAATTGGCACACGTAGTAGAAGAGACTTCTTTCCCACTTCCAAATGAAGCGGGAGAAATGGAAGATTCTTGGGCCGTTCACCAGCTGAAGACTACGAGCAACTTCGCTCGCCACAACAAGTTCTTGAACTGGTACGTAGGTGGATTGAACTTCCAAGTGGAGCACCACCTCTTCCCGAACATTTGCCACATTCACTACCCGAAGTTGGCACCGATTGTAAAGAAGACAGCCGAAGAATTCGGTCACCCATACCTCGAGCATAAGTCGTTCGGAAGCGCATTGAAATCTCACGTGAAGATGTTGCGCAAGTTTGGAACGCCGCCGTTGGATGAGATTATGGCTTAATTAGGCTTAGGGCGTAAGGCGTAAGGCGTAAGGCGTAAGGCTTATGTAATTGATAGAATTTTAAGGCGGAGCATGTGCTCCGCCTTTTTTTTGTTCTTATTCACTTTACTCTGACCAAACTGCTTCTTCCGCATAAAGATCTCGGCAGGGATAACAGCAATTATCTACCTCACTGAAACAGAAGATAGATCTCCAGATGGCGTGTTCTTGTTCCTGCTTTGCTAGACGTTTAGCTCGGCGTTCGTCGCGGTCTTTTTGGAAGAGGCGGTAGTCGAAGGCAGTTTGGAGGTCTTTGGCAGTATCTGTGGAGGCGAGGCGACGAATTAATGCATCTACTTCACCTTTCGGTCTGAGTGATGGGTAGGCCGTTACGGAACCTGGTTCAATTCCTTCTTCGCTGAAGACGAATTGCTCTTCTCCTTTATATCCAATGACCAAGAGATTATAATCGATCAGCTCATTGAGTTTCTCATTGTATGTTCCGTCATCATGCTTGATCATCTTTCGGAAGCTGGCTTGTGGGTCACCTAATAAGTAGCACACGACCTCATCATACTGATCAACCTGATCTACTGCCACATTGAAGGCTTCATATTTGATTTCAGCTTTGTCGCCATTCGGAGCTTCATACTTCATTGTGGTGCGCGTGAGTGTTGATTCCACTACATACTGGTCAACATTCTTCCACCCGGTATTGGTGATCGGGAAAGTCAACCCAGGATTTGGATTAAAATCTCTTCTTGATGGTGTTTTACCCAACTGTCGGTAAGCTTCATCAAGATTCAACTTCAACTCTTGCTCGTAAAGCTCTGCTCTGCGTTCACGTTCATGGTCCCAGAATTTACGGTCCGTCAGTTGATCTTCTCGAATTTCTGCTTGGCGTGCTTCAATAACTTTCTTTCGTGCTTCTTCTGCGCTAGCGCGGAATAGCTCACGTTTCTCTTCAAAGAATTGCTGCAATT
Source organism: Sanyastnella coralliicola (assembly GCF_030845195.1). Classification (GTDB taxonomy): domain Bacteria; phylum Bacteroidota; class Bacteroidia; order Flavobacteriales_D; family Sanyastnellaceae; genus Sanyastnella; species Sanyastnella coralliicola. The sequence continues at coordinate 456,474 of NZ_CP132543.1, read as the reverse complement.
TCTCGAAGCTCTCATGATCGAAGGCGACATTTCCATCGCGACGCAGGTAAAGCTCGTAGAACTCGTCATCAAGCGAGAACTCCTTACCGAATACCATCAAAGAATCGGTATACCATAGTGGCTTGTCGAGGTTTTCAATGTAGAGATCGAGGTATTTCTCTTTTCGTAGCCACCATAGATATCTCAAGCGTTCTTCAAACTCTTTGGTGGCTATGTAGGTCGATTGAAATTCATTCTGCTTGATGGTTTGAATGGAAGAAGGTTTTATGTAAGAGCAGACGTCAATGGAAGCAGCTGAATCCCCTTCCCATTCGGCTTCTTCAGTCGCATAAACATCATCAAAACGATCCGACCAAACGACCGAGTCCCCCCTAACTATATCAATTTCCATCACCTCACTTCGTGATTCAGTAGGCCTTTCATATCTGCAAGTAGTTGAATAAAAGATGCTGTCGACCCTACCCTGATCATCGATATCAAAGCCAAGTTCGGCGAGCGTTGGGAGAAATGCAGGCGCGTAGAAATGCAACTCTTCCAACGGCACGGTTTGGAGCACCTTTTCAATTGGCTTCGGGTCAACCCAATTGATGGAACCATCTTCTTTTAGTTCACCGTCAAATAATTGCATGCCGCGATCATCGAAGGGCGTGAGCATATCTACCATCAGGTCTTTGCCTTCGGCTACTTGCAACTCACTTTCTCCCTGGAAGGCTCCCACATAGAACATCCCTGCGGTTACCAGTTCCACTCCGTTGGAAGTTGTACTCAAGCCTGCGCGAACAATGGAAGTAGGCTCTACCGCCTCTTGAAGGACCAACTGCACTTCGCCCACCACCGTTTCACCATGCTCATCCACGAAGGCATCCGAAGGAATGGCGATGACTGTTCCATCTGTACCTTCAACAACACCGCCTTCTTCAGCATCAATCACAAATACTTGCTTCTCCAGGAAATCATTGAATTCATCGTAACTAGTCTCAATCTCAGTATGCAATTCCGCGCTAGCGTCTTCAGTCTTAAGATCAGATTGGAGGAAATTCCAAGTAAAGAGCGCCACAGCAGCAAGACCAATAAGAAGGCCTGCGCCACCTAGTCCTTTCATCCACTTCCCTTTCGCGTGCATCTTGGCCGCTTGTTGAACAGACCGACGAATCATCAAGCCTTCCAGGGCTTCCATGGTGGTGCGTTGCAGCTCCACTTCTTCACGCAACTTTTGATTCACGTTCAAACGCAATTCAAAGGCTTTCAACTCTTCTCCTGTAAGCTCACCGTTCAAGTACGACTCAATGAGCTTCGTTAATTCTAGTTCTTTTCTCATGGCATCAGGTTTTGAGGTTCAACCTGTGCCGCACGTACCATTTTCTTCGCACGTTCAATGCACTTATACTTCTGCGTCTTCGCCACATTCTCCGATGAAAACGACATCTTCGAAGCAATGCTCTTCATCGATTGTCCGTGGAAGTAAAACAGCTGCAGCAACTGAAGACAACGTTCTCCAAGATCGCCCAACACTTCCTCCAGCTTCTGAAACTTTGATTCACGTTCGAGTGCTGCTTCGAGATCTTTCTCGTGTTCCATATCAAAGGCAGCTTCTCCACCAGAAACGGTTTCAATCCCACGCTTCTTCGATTGATTCTTCCACAAAAACCGACATACACTGTAGAGGTAAGTATCCAGCGCCGCCGTCAATTCAAACTCTTCTGTCCGAACCTTACGGCACAATACAATCAGTGCTTCTTGAAAAACATCTTGGGCATCCTGCTTGCTGCCCCCTTTAGAGGTAATGAGTCGCTCGATCTTCGGCAAACTCCGATACAATTGCGAGAGCCCCTTCTCAGGTCTCCCACTCCGTATCAATTCAATGATCTTGGCATCTTTCATTCGTGCTTTTTACCTCTTCATGTCGAAAAGTACGAAAGGTAACCTTGCCGGCGTCCGGCGTCCGGCGTCCGTTGGTATTTTGTTAAAGTTGATTGGTAATTCTTGAATTCATTATTTCTAGCAATCCCCCAGCGGGCATGAATGTGCTAAAAGCCGACATCGAGAAAGGCAAAATAATGAATACGAATGCCGGATGCCGGAAAAAGAACGGACGCCGGATGCCGGACGCCGGAAAAAAACGGACGCCGGATGCCGGACGCCGGAAAAAAACGGACGCCGGATGCCGGACGCCGGACCCCACCTTTCTTCGCAAAAAGTAACCCCTTCGTGACATCTCCGCAATACCATATCCCGACTTTAGCAACAAAGCTGCTAACCATGGAACCGTATTTACAGGCTGACGCCTATTTGCATGTCGCGAGTCAAGTTTTAGCGAAATTGAACAGAGCCTTTGTTGCGCAACAGCCCGACGATTGTCATACCAACTTGCGGTATAAGGATAGCGAGAAGCGTATCTACGGCAGACGTATTATGGTGCCTGATGCTGGTTTACAGTTCCTCCCCTCGATTCACCTTCCGACGATGAAGTTGGAAATGGTGCATCCTACTACAAAGAGCATCGTTGCGTCGCTTTCCATGGCTGGCAAGCCGATTTCTGAGTTCAATGAAGAACTCGTTGCTTGGCTCAAGGAGCACACCTTAGAGACCTTGATCTTCAGAGAAAACATGCACTACGATATTCCAGACTACGGAATTGATTCTTACCGTGCACTCACCCAAGAAGAACTCACAGCATGGCATGAAGGGCGAAAGCAAGCCAATCAATTGCTCGATGCCCTCGCCACCAAACTGGCCCAGACCGATAAAAAATCGCGCATCTGGCCCCACCACTTTGACACAGGCATCTACGTCAAACTCGAATCAGGCGTAGGCATCGGAGCTGGCTTTGCCATGAAAGACAAGTACTGCAACGAACCCTACTTCTACCTCGCCGTCTACAGCGACGAACACGAATTCCCCTCAGACACAAAACTCACCCACGGACTCTGGGTATCCGACGAACGCTTCAACGGCGCAGTCATCGCCTTCCCAAGTAATCACGTAGAGGAGTTTTTCGCAGAAGTCCTCACAGCCTACGGGCTGGCGTAGGCCATGGTATTCAATCGATAATCTATAATCTATAACCATAACCTGTTCCCCCCTGTCAACCGTCCACCGTCCACCGTCCACCAAAAAACAGCATACAGCTTACAGCCTACAGCCTACAATTGTAAGCCTTGGGCGAACAATAATCCCAGGCTTCCAGAGTTATTGGTTTGCAACCAATACCTAAAGCCATGAAGCATATTACATTACTGGTTGCCTGTTTGCTCACCGTATGCACTTTTGCATCATCCACCACACACCATCTGGCTGTTCTTTTTGAGACGGCCAGTCATGAGCTCACGCCAGAAGCTCATCGCGCTCTCAACGAATTCTTAGCTGATTTTTCACCCGGCGAAAACCTCAGCCTTGTGATTTCAGGGCATACTGATTCCCGCGGTAGCGTTGATTATAACGAAGCCTTGGCAGAGCGAAGGACGCAAGTCGTAAAAAGCTATTTGCTGTCTTTGGGGTATCACCCGAAAAGTGTCGTGAGTTATTCCTTCGGAGAAGCGGAACCACAGTTCAGCAATACTACCGAAGATGGAATGGCCGCGAACCGAAGGGTTGATCTTCAGCTGACACGTCATTTTTTTGAATCCGAAGCGGAACTGCTCGACCAACTTCGGGAACAAAATCAAGTGACAGTTCAAATCGACCCCACGGAAGATCATCTGATCAAAAGCGACCGGGGCTCGGTTATCGCCATCCCAGCCATGTCTTTTGTGAACGCTTCGGGTGATTTAGTCGACCAAGAGATTGAATTCACCATTGTGGAAGCCTTGGACCCCTTTGATTTTGTGGCCTCGAAACTATCTACCGTCAGCGATGATCAATTGATCGAAACGGGAGGTATGATGAAGCTAAGCGCAAGTTTAAATGGAGAAGAACTCGAGCTGACGGAAGGTGCTTCGCTCACCGTAGCTCTTCCTACAGATCAACTTCAACCAGGCATGCAGCTTTTCGTTTCGAACGACGGAGGAAATTGGCAGGCCACTGGTCAACAACCGTTGGGGGTGGAAGAACTTGTCTTCCCTCCTTTTCCCCAGCCTTACACTAACGGGTACAAAGAGCCTAAACGCAATTTCGACTTGCCTGATCAACCAAGGAAACCGGTAAGTCCGATCTACCCTCGAGAGCCTAAGTATCCGAATCTTCAAGCCTATGATGTCGAATTCAAGTGGTACGAAGTCTTCGGACGAGGAAAGAAAATCATGCGTGCGGAAGAGGCGCGACAAGCCAAAATCGATCTGTACGACAAAGCGGTAGAACGCTGTGAAAAACGCAAACTTCGGTACCAAGAAGACATGCGCACTTTGCCAGCAAGAGTTGCGCAATATGCCAAAGACAGCGTGGCTTACTTTACAGCGCTCGATTCGGCAGAACGCCACTTTCAAGAAGTCATCATTCCAGAAGAAAAGGCCAGATGGAAGAAGCTCATGGCTCAATTCAACGGACAGTACGAAGAAGAATTGGAGGCGTGGAGATCCACCTGCGATTCAATTCGAACGAACCGTGCGCTAGAACTGGAAGCTGCAGGACAATTAGGGATGAATCCGCTCAATCAATACGTCTACAGCGTAGGTCACATGGGATGGATTAATTGTGATCGATTCCTAGGTACGCCTGAAGAAGAAAAGGAAGATGTACTCGTCAAGGTTGATTTAGAAGGACAAGGACGTGTTGTACTCGCCTTCACGGAGATTCAGAGTATGATGAATATGACACAAGCAGATAAAGGCTACGTTGCCCGAAGAATTCCAAAGGATGCCAACGCGGTTATTTTCTCTTACTATCTCGACGATGAAGGAGATATCATGTTGGGGCATACCCCCTTGAATGGAAAAGCCACTCAAAAAGTGAAATTCAAAGAAGTCAACCTCGCTGAATTGAGGGAGTTCTTGAATGAGTTGCGACAGACTGACTATCAAGCATCACTATAACGGAATAAGAGGCCCCATCAGGGGTCTCTTTCTTTTTTGACAATTGTCAGGATTGACATTTTAGCACAGTTCTGTACGGTAAAAACGGGAAGCGTTTGCTATATTTATTCTTCCAAAACCTTAATGACGCTAAGCACTCGCACAAGTGTAACGGCAATTAGCAAATACTCTCTATCTATGGACAAAACTTTACGCACCGTAATGTTTCGCGTATTCTTTGTTGTTCTGACCCTCGGGATTTTCGTCCCTCAAACAACAAATGCACAAGAAATCACAGTAGCTCATCAATGGAATGAGGTCCTACTCGACGCGATTCGAAATGATTTTGCACGTCCGACCGTGCACGCTCGTAATCTCTGGCACACTTCGGTGGCTATGTACGATGTCTGGGCTGTGTACGACGAAGAAGCTCAGCCTTTCTTCCTTGGGAAAACGGTAGGTGACTACGAATGTTTATTCGATGGTGTACCTGCAACTGATGACATTCAGGCAGCCCGAGAAGAAGCGATCAGCTACGCGATGTACAATCTGATCCTTTACCGATTCCAGAATGCTCCTGGGGTGGCAGAAATCTTCCAGGAAGTGAATGCGAAGATGAATGAACTTGGGTATGACCCAGACATTACGTCGGTAGACTACATCGACGGAACACCTGCTCATTTAGGTAATTACATCGCTCAAGAGATCATCGCCTTCGGTTTGACAGACGGATCAAACGAAATCAATGGATTCACTAATCAGTATTACGCACCTGTAAATGAACCATTAGATATGGGTGCCTCTGGGAATCCAGACATGATTGACCCAAATAGATGGCAGCCTCTGGTTGTTGAAGGAGCCATTGATCAAGCTGGCAATCCAATCGAAGCTATTGTAGATTTCCTTTCTCCTGAATGGGGTGATGTTGTGCCTTTTTCGCTAAACGAAGATGATCTTACCACTCACGTGCGCGATGGGGATACTTATCAGGTATGGAAAGACCCAGGTGCTCCACCTTTTCTTGAACAAGGGCTTGGTGAAGGATTAGAGTCTAATTGGAAATGGGGATATGTAATGGTGGCCTTATGGCAAAGTCATCATGATATTAACGATCCTACGATAATTGACATTTCCCCTGCATCCCTCGGAAACAATCCTTCTATCCCTGATGACTTTGATGATTACAACCTTTTTTATGACTTCTTCGAAGGCGGTGATCAGAGTCAAGGTTACTCAGTGAATCCTGCGACGAATGAACCATATACTCCCCAGCTCGTAAAAAGAGCGGATTACGCGCGTGTTTTGGCTGAATTCTGGGCCGATGGCCCTGACTCAGAAACACCGCCTGGTCACTGGTTTACTATTCTTAACAAAGTAAATGCTCATCCACTTCTAGATAAGCGATGGAACGGCCAAGGGCCAATTATTGACGATCTCGAATGGGATGTTAAATCATATTTCACTTTAGGATCCACAATGCACGATGCGGCTATTTGTGCTTGGAGTATTAAGGGATATTATGACTATTTGAGACCTGTCTCAGCGATAAGATATATGGCAGAAAAAGGTCAATGCTCAGATGTTGGTTTACCAAATTATCACCCAGATGGATGGCCGCTAATTGAGGGCTATGTGGAGCTCGTGGAGGAGAACGACCCGCTCGTAGGTGACAACAACGAAAACCTCAATGAAATAAAAATCTATACCTGGAGAGGTCCAGACTATATTACGTTTGATGATGATGGAGTTGGACTCGACGAAGCAGGAGTGGGGTGGATTTTGGCGAAGGACTGGTGGCCTTATCAACGACCAACATTTGTATCCCCGCCTTTTGCAGGTTATGTCAGTGGACACTCTGTATTCTCCAGAGCAGCTGCGGAGGTACTAACCCTTATAACCGGGTCTCCATACTTTCCAGGAGGTATGAGCGACTTCGTAGCAGAACAGAATGAATTCCTTGTTTTTGAAGAAGGTCCAAGTACAGATATCATTCTTCAATGGGCAACATATCAAGATGCAAGTGACCAAACTTCTTTGAGTAGGATTTGGGGAGGTATTCACCCACCGGCTGATGATATTCCTGGTCGTTTGATCGGTCTAGAACTCGGACCTGAAGTGTATGACCTTGCGGTAACTTACTTCACTTCGAACGCGCCACGCGTTGAGAACGTTCAAGCATCAATTGATGTAGTAAATGAGGGGGATGCTGGTTCTACCCTGCAGATCAATATCACTTATGACACCAACATGGACATGATGTCTACGCCGGAGATCTCTTGGCCGTTTGATGATCCTACCATGTCTTCGCTCTCTCTCGCTAGCGCGGAATGGGCCAATGCAACTACCTACTCTTTGCAGTACTTAATTACGGATGCAGATGTTGAGTTGTTTTCAATCTTCATGCAGGTAGTTGGTGCAGTTGATACTGATGGATTCTCTCAGGCTCCACACGTTGAAGACTTTGCTTTCGCAATTGACACACGCAACCCATCAGTTGATTTTACAGATGACTTCTCATTGATCAGCGATAGTGAAGTAGCCGAGTCTACGATCGCGATCACTGTGACCTACGATGAGTCAATGGACACTTCAGTTGAGCCAACTGTGAACTTCCCAATGGAAGATCCAAGCAACACATTGGCTGTGAATGCTGATGCGAGCGCTTGGCTTGACAATGTGAGCTACCAAGTGGTATTCGACTTGACAGATAACAACGAGGAAGTAGCAGATGTAGATATCGAATTGCTAGATGCGTTTGACGCCGCTGGTAATATTCAGAACATCTACCTTGATGTCGATCTCTTCTCCATTGATACACACAACCCATCTGTGATGATGGTGACACCTGACGCTACCGTGATCAACGATGCTGTAGCTGCAGGAGGAACATTCGCTATTGATGTGGCTTTCGACGAAGTGATGTCTATGATGGCTAACGCCGAATTGGTATTCCCTAACGATGATCCATTGGCAAACTCATTGACACTGGATGAAATGAACTCAATGTGGATGGACGACATGACTTACCACTTTGAATTCACTGTAATCGATGCAAATGAAGACTTATCAATGATCAACCTCGAAGCGGCGACTGCTACTGATATGGCAGGAAACGAAGTCGTGGTGGAGATGGTGATGACACCATTCGCCATTGATACTGAGAACCCTTCACTTCAGAATGCTGACATCAATGACAACCTGCTAGCAGACATCAATGTTGGTGCTGAAAGCGTTGATTTGACATTGGAGTTCAGCGAAGCGATGGATATGATGTCAATGCCAATGATTGAATTCTCTGAAGACATTAGCGCATCAGTAACCTTCGCTAGTGGATCTTGGGTTGACGACATGACGTACACAGCCCTTTATGACCTTTCTGATGAAGGCGTTGAAATCGACAACGTCGGAATCACTATAAGCGGAACATTAGATGCAAACGGAAACGAGCAGATGATGATGTCAATGGACGATGTTCTCGCTATTGACACACGCAACCCAGAGCCGATTGTATTGAGCGCTAACGACTACGAATTAATCTTCGCTGATGCTGGTGATGAGAACTTCTCACTCTTGATCATCTTTGATGAAGCGATGGATACAGATGTTGATCCGTTCATCTTGTTCCCAGATGAAGACCCGTCAACTACGCTTACGGCGAATGACGATGCATCAGGATGGTTGAACAGCACGAGCTACCAGCAAGTGTACAACGTGAGCAACGAAACAGTACTTCTTCTTGATATCGACATCGTTGTCACTGGAGCTATTGATGCTGCCGGCAATCTATTGGTTCAAACTGATTACGATGACTTCTTCGACATCGACATCAACCCAGTTGGGGTGAACGAAAACGAAAACTTCGGTGTATCGATTTACCCGAACCCAGTAACAAGTGGAGATGTGCTAACAATCCGTATGGATAACCCAGACGTGGTGGAGTCACTTGATATCCACGGAGCGAATGGAGAGCTGGTTCGCCAGATTCCAATGCTCGCTGGATCAGTACAACAACAGATTGCTGTTCAGACGAATGAGATGGCAGCTGGTAATTACACCATCGCAATTCAAACAGCGGAAGGTGTGAGCATACTGAGATTTAACATCCTACGCTAGGATTTACATACTTGTTGAACTTAGGGTTTCTTTTGAATGTTCGGTTTTACTGACACCAGAAGAAACCCTTTGTATTTTTGGACAAACCCTGCAATCATGAAAAGAACCTTACTCCTCCTTTTTGTGCTCCTCTTTGCACAACCGATGTTCACTTCGGCGCAAGAAAGCATTGCGCATACTTGGAATGAAGTTTTACTCGGTGCCATTCGAGCTGACTTTGCTCGTCCAACGGTTCATGCGCGTAACCTATTCCATTCATCTGTATTGATGTATGACGCTTGGGCGGTGTATGATGATCAAGCATCAACCTACTTCCTAGGGAATACATTGGGAGGATTTGAAGTTCCCTTTGCAGGGGTAGAAATGCCTGAAGATCTTTACGCAGCGAGAGAAGAAGCGATTTCATACGCCACCTATCGCCTGCTGACACATCGTTTCCAATTCTCTCCGGGAGCAGACGACATCCTTGAAAGCTTGGATGAAACCATGATGGATCTCGGCTACGACACTGAATTCACTGATACTGATTATGAAATGGGGCCACCAGCTGCGCTGGGGAATTACCTAGCCGAAATGATGATCGCTTTTGGTCTACAAGACGGATCAAACGAAGGATCAGATTACGCCAATTCATACTACCTCCCTGTCAATGAACCACTAGACATGACAGGTCCTGGAAACCCCAACATTGACGACCCGAATCGTTGGCAGCCGTTGGAAGTACCAGAGTTTATCGACCAAGGAGGAAACCCATTCACAGATACCCCTCCTTTCTTGAGTCCTGAATGGGGGAATGTTGTACCCTTCGCTCTTGACGATTCTGTAATGACGCAGTACGAAAGAGATGGATTCAACTACAACGTATATCATGATCCAGGCCCACCACCATTCATTGACACCCTCGGAACACGTGAAGGAGACGAGTTCTACCGCTGGGGTTTCAGCATGGTAACCGTATGGCAATCACACCACGATCCAAACGACGAAACACTCTGGGACATTTCACCTGCAAGCATTGGAAACGTGGAGAGCCTACCAACTTCGTTTGATCAATACAATACTTTCTACGACTTCTTCGACGGCGGAGACGCAGGAGAAGGACACGACATTAACCCTGCCACAGGTGAGCCATACATTCCGCAGTTTATAAAACGCTCAGACTACTCACGAATCCTTGCAGAGTTCTGGGCTGATGGACCTGACTCAGAAACACCTCCAGGGCACTGGTTCACTATTCTGAACTATGTGAATTCTCACCCGATGCTCGAAAAAAGATGGCGCGGTGAAGGACCAGAACTAGATGACCTGGAGTGGGATGTCAAAACCTACTTCACGCTAGGAGGTGCCATGCATGACGCTGCCGTTACTGCGTGGAGTATCAAAGGCTGGTACGACTACATTCGTCCGGTAGCAGCCCTCCGCTTCATGGCTGATCGTGGACAGAATACCGATCCAGATCTTCCTTCTTTCGATCCAGCGGGGATACCTTTGATTGATGGATTGATTGAGCTGGTTGGTGAAAATGATCCACTAGCCGGACTTGGCGGAATCAATGTGGGCAAAATCAAATTCTACACTTGGCGAGGACCAGATTTCATTCCTGAACCAGAAACAGATTACGCAGGCGTTGGATGGATCCTTGCTGAGAACTGGTGGCCTTATCAACGTCCAACCTTCGTAACCCCACCGTTTGCTGGGTACGTGAGTGGACACTCTACTTACTCACGAGCTGCCGCTGAAGTCATGACGTTCATGACGGGTGATGCTTTCTTCCCAGGAGGAATGGGAGAGTTCCACTGTGAGCAAAACGAATTCTTGGTTTTTGAAGAAGGTCCTTCTGAAGACGTAACGCTTCAATGGGCTACTTACCGCGATGCTTCTGACCAGTGTAGTTTGAGCCGTATTTGGGGTGGAATCCACCCTCCTGCTGATGACGTACCAGGTCGTTTGATGGGTATTGAGATCGGACTTCACAGCTTCATTCACGCGAATGAATACATCGAGGCGGGACTTCCACGCGTGGCGGCGGTGACGCCTTCAACGAGCGTGGTGAACACCTTGATGGATGGGATGCAGATGACGATTGATATCATGTTCGATCAAGAAATGGATCAGCTGAGTGTGCCTTCCATTGAGTTCAGTGATGAGAACGTATCATCCGTTCTGACACCATCTTCTGGCATCTGGCTTGACAACATGACTTACAGTGGAACCTATGATATTTCAGTGCTAGCAGTTGACTTGGGTAGCATCGACATTACCATCACCGAAGCCCCTAATGCTGAGGGAGAATTATCAATTCCTCACACGGAAGAGGACGTGTTGATCATCGACATGATTGTTCCAACACTCGTGGCTAGCTCAAGTGATCAAACCTTAATCAACGAGGAATTTGCAGGAAACGAGATTGAATTCGATTTCGAGTTTTCGGAATTGATGGATGCCGAGTCACTATTGAACGTGACTTTTGATGATGCTCAAGTCGCTGCTGTTTTCGCTAACGCGGAAGGAGAATGGCTCACCCCTACAGTTTGGAGAGCTAGCTTTGAAACAGTGGATACTGATCTAGAAGCAGATGGTGTTGCCTGGTCAATTGAGACGGCAACAGACCTTGCCGGAAACCCCATTGAAGCCACGAGCGATGAGACTGAAATTTTGATTGACACCAAGGCTCCTGAATTGAGTCTAATCTTGCCATCATTGAATCCGTTGACTGAAACTGCTGTGGGAGAAGCTACCTTCGATCTTCTCTTCGTGTTTGACGAAGCGATTGACACTGAAACTGACCTCACCTACACCTTAGAAGGTGGTCAGATCAACCAGACAGTTTCATCTGTAGACGAATCATGGCAGAATCCATTCAACTTCCTAGCCACCTTTGATGTGGAACTGTTTGATCCTGTGACAACCACAGTTGACATCAATGTGCTCGGTCCAACTGACTTGGTGGGTAACCCTCTTGTACTGTTGACTGTAGAAGATGCGTTTGACGTTGACTTCACGGTGATTGGCATTGACGAATCTTCGCTTGCTGAAAGCAGCGTATTCCCAATTCCAACTGTGATCGGTCAAGATCTCCAGGTCCAATTCCGCGCTAGCGAAAACATTACCTACGAGCTTTATAGCACCACAGGTCAACTACTAACAAGTGGTCAGAGTAATGGTACGATGCTTCGTATCCCAACAGATGGCTATGCGGCGGGTCAATACATTCTTCATCTTAAGAATGGGACTCAGGCATTGACGAAAACCGTAGTCTTCGTTAAGGAGAAGTAAATACTAGAGCACAAACTTGAAGCCTAGATTGATGTCAAGGCGACTGGTATTGTTGTGCAGATCTCCGCGGTTAATCAGTTTACTGTAATCAGCGCCAACAAAGATTCCTACCGGAGTCACCACCTCTGCTGCAAAGTGGAAGAAATGCGGGTGCGGATAATCAGGATCGTCGATGCCATAGCTCAAGGCCACTGGCTTCGCAAAAGGCATGGAGAAATCAGATTGTACATGAAGGATCAAGAATCGCGTGAGTAATACGTCAGCGAACATGGTTGGGCCTGAAGCGATATACCAGCCGTGCGGTTCATTGGAAATGAGACCTGTTTCAACTGAATCTTCATATAAGTAACTCGTGCCGGCGAAGTAATCATTGAAATTGAACCCCACGGCAACGACCAATCGATCTCGAGCTATGAAGTTCCAGCCAAACCCATGCCACCCAATGATGCCATTGGAAAGGCTGGAACTCTCGCTGCGATAATAGCTCTCACCGTCGTCATTGACCATATCATCTACGATATAGAGGAGATCGGTTAGCAGTTTATAATTGAGGCTATAACGACTTTCACCTAATCCAAAATGGGCCGTACGGATATTGACATCGACGTTATACACCTGTTGATCATGCACTTCTTCACGAGGAGCGCCTGGGTTCTTCACTGATGAAGACTTTACCATGGCCCCTAAGTAAAGATATCCGTCATAGGAGTCTCCGATGTAGCCGAAGTCCTGTAAAGTCTGGCTGTAAAGCGTGTTCGCCAAAAGCAAACCAACAGCCATCAAAAGCAAACGCATGATGAATTAGTTAAGCGTCGCCGGACGTGTTGCCTTAACCAGAGTCATGCTAAGTCCTCCATTCATGAACCATCCCATGTATGGGTTGTACCCAACTTCCATGGACGTTGCCAGACCGAATTTCTTACCGGTCAATGCACGCTTTTCAAATTGGTAGAGGTTGTACCCCAGACGGAAACCAAGCGGTGCGAAGCTTTGCACCTCTTTCAAATCATCAGTAATGTCTACCGTGTCCTCTCCTTCTTCTACTTCTAGGTGAGTGATCTTATTCCCGGGTACCAACAGTACGTCGAGATAGATATCAGACATTGCTGAATTGAACTGACGTCCGTGAGTATTCGTATTGATGAAGACATTTGAACCGCGACGAATAAACAGCCCTGCATAAACTCCTGTTGATGTGAGCTCGGTGTATTCGTAAGGGAATTCAATGTCTTCGATATCGAACGCTTCGCGCACGTTATAAGCATTCGACTTACGGAACAAACCGCCACGCACACCATACTGCCGGTAGCGTTGTGCTGGAACCATAATGTAAGTTTCAATTTCTTCTCGTGTCGCCACGCGATCACCTGAAACGTTCGTAGAGTAAGTAGTTTCTCCTTGTTGAACATCCAACGTTACCTTGGTTGGTTTCGTCTTGAGGCTCTTACCGAAGACGAAGTACCCTCCTAAATTCAATTCTTGACCTGGACGGTAATCTCTAAAGCCAAGTCTTCCGAATGACAGCAAGCTACGGTTGTACTTGAAGTTGACTCCGATCCTTGGAATGGGTTCAACAATTCCCCAAGCTCCCCAAGTAAGTGCCATGGCATCGATACTTCTAGAATTAATGTCAACTGACATCAACTCCAGATTCAAAATGACCACGGGGTCTTTCGCAGGGTCGTCTGCTTCAACTGTGTAGTTGACTTGTTGCGCCTTTCCCACAAGGGAAGCGCAAAGAATGAGGGCGGTGAAAAGGATTCGTCTAGCGTTCATAATGACATTCATTGATTAGTCTTCACAAAATTCCGCCAGAAGACCGCTGAAGTAAATAAGGCACTTGTCGTATTTTGACTGCGCCATCCATCTAAGTCCTACATTTGCGTATGCAAAAACTAGAGCGTTCAGCATTTGACCAAGCGATTGAGGCTTCCGTACTCAACGTATTATCTGAAGAGAAGCGATCTGACCTTTACGAGATTCACGAAGTGTGGACCTTGAGCCGAAACGAAGAGGTGTTCAAATCACATCAAGAAGGGAAGCGACTATTCGTTGTTTCGAAAGGCTGCTTCAAGCTATTCTTGAAAAACGGAAAAGTGAAAACGCTCAAAACAGGTCAGCTTTTCGGTGAGGTGGCCGCACTCACTGAGAATGAACGTCTTGGTTCGGCTACGGGAGGAGATGACATTTCCCAAGTGATCACCTTTGAAAAGAGCAAGCTTGAAAGTCAAGGGCTGATCCCTTCAGATTCCAATCCTTCATTGCTCCGCCTCTTATTCCAGAACACGGTAAACTATCTTCATGAGTTGCTTGACAACAGTACTGAAACCTTGATACAACGAGGAGAAGATGAACAACTCGAGTTCAAAGAAGGAGGCCACAATCCTAACATCATCAAGTCAATCGCAGCTTTCCTGAATACCCAAGGAGGAACATTGCTCATTGGAGTGAATGATGCGGGAGAGGTCATTGGCGTTCCTGACTATTCCAATCAAGCAGCCGATAAGTACGACCAAGATTTCCAGAACCTCATCCGTGAGAAACTGGGTACTGACGCCATGCCATTCGTACACTTCTGTCACTCCTGTTTTGAAGGCAAGGGGGTCTACCGTATTGATGTGGTTCCATCTGATCGTCCGATCTACGCCTTCACCGGAAAAGGAACTTCAGGTGAAAGCTTCTTCATTCGATCGGGCTCAACCAACCAACAGCTGGGTTTTGGTGCAGCCTTGCATTACATCGCTCGCAGATTCCCTGCTGAACTTCTTCGTGTAAATGGCTGATCTTGATTTGATCGTAGTTGGTGCTGGAGCCGCAGGGGTTTTCGGAGCCATTCGTTGTGCAGAGGTAAATCCTTCTGCTAAAATTCTAATCCTTGAAAAGGCGAAAAGACCCTTAGAGAAGGTCAAGATCTCAGGCGGTGGACGTTGCAATGTGACACACGGTATCTTCGACCCAAGAGAGCTTTCTAAATTCTATCCGCGAGGTCAACGTGAGCTTTTAGGACCATTCAACACCTTTATGACAGGAGACATGATGGGTTGGCTCGGCGAACGAGGCGTGGAGACAAAGATTGAAGACGATGGTAGAGTATTTCCCATTTCCGACGATAGTCAAACAATCATAGACTGCTTCATGAAAGAGCTGAGAGATCGAAAGATTGAGCTCAGAACTAGCAGTGGAGTGACAACCATTTTACCGAAAGATGATCATTGGGAAGTGACAACTTCTGATGCCACCCTGACCACGCAGAAACTCTTCTTTACCGCCGGTTCTAGTCCTGCTGCCTGGAAGATGCTTCAGGGGCTAGGTCTACCGATGGTTGATCAAGTTCCTTCGCTTTTCACATTCAATATTAAGTCAGCGGTCATTGATGGTCTTATGGGGCTAAGCGTTCCCAATGCAGAAATTAAGATCCCGGGAACCAAGTTGAATGATCATGGTCCTCTACTTATCACCCATTGGGGATTGAGTGGGCCTGCCATCCTGAAGACTAGTGCCTGGGGAGCACGAGATTTGCATGAGCGGAATTATCGATTCGACGTAATTGTGAACTGGACCATGGATCAAGAATCGACCATCGATGACTGGATCTCAGATCAACGCACCCGATTCGCAACACGCAGTGTGGCTTCTACGGTATATCCAGAGATCCCAAAACGCCTATGGCACCAAATGGTAGATGATGCCGGTGTTCATGTTGGGAACTGGGCTGATCAAAACAAGCGCAATCTCGAGCATCTCAAACGGAATATTATCTCATGCACGCTCGAAGTCAATGGCAAGAGCACCTTTAAGGAGGAATTCGTCACTGCCGGAGGTGTAGAGTTGAAAGCGGTGAATTTCAAATCTATGGAGTCAAAAGACTTCCCGGGATTGTATTTGGCCGGCGAAGTGCTCAACATAGACGCCGTTACCGGAGGATTCAACTTTCAAGCTGCTTGGACATGTTCCTGGATTGCAGGTACTTCTATTGCCAATTCCCTACTCGATTAAACCTTCTTCCTTTCAGCCAGTCCTATTAGCGATAAATCTGAAAGACACTATGAAGAAAATGATGATGATGCTACTTGCCGGATTCATGGCAATCGGGGCAAGCGCACAAGAAACCAAAGACTGTTCTGAAAAGTGCAGCAAAGAAGATCGACGAGCAAACGCAGAAGAGCGTCATGAAAGACGCCGCGCAGAAACTATCGAAGCACTTCAACTCACAGAAACACAAATTGCACAGTGGGATGAAATCCACGAAAAGTACCGTCCGGAGCGCAAGAAGATCAAATCGGAATCAAAAGATGATCGTGAAGCCCGTCGTGAAGAGATGAAAGCTGTTCGCGAACAGATGGACGCAGAGATTGATCAGATATTGACTCCTGATCAACGTAAAACGTGGGCAGCGATGAAAAAAGACAAGGAAGCGAAGCGCAAGCACCGCCAAGATGTTGGCCCAACCGTACCACGGCAATAATCAGCAACGGCAGAAAGCTGCCGAATCATGATATACAGGTTAAAAGAAAAGGTCTCCACAAGGAGACCTTTTTATTTCAGTTTAGCCACGAGTCTATTCTTCAGACCTTAGCTCAGGTTAAAGATTCGAATGTTAAGTTTTCGTTGCAATACGTCATATGCCCTATTCTTACCATCGGCATATTGTAATATTGCAATGTGGGAATTACAAAGACTGAAGGATTCAGTACGGATATCCTCCGTAAAGTGACTTTGATGAAGAGTTTGGCTCATCCAGCACGCCTGGCCATTGTAGAGCATTTACTAGCGACGCCTAACTGTATTTGTGGCGATCTACAAGATGTCGTTGGACTCGCACAACCTACCATCTCGCAGCACCTGAAAGAGATGAAAAACGCGGGACTGATTGAAGGTACTGTGACCGGAAGTCGTGTTTGTTATTGCATTAACGAGCACGCTTTTCAAGAACTCGCTGACTTCTTTAACGAGCGCTCTGAGCATTTCGCTGAGCGCAACAAGTGTTGCTGATGAAAACGTTAACGCTCTCCATCATTTTTATCTCGTCGCTTTTCGGGATTTCAGAATATTGCGACGAATCTCCCACTACAACCAACGAAGACAAAAAGATGAAGCTCTTCCCACAGATTGAAGAAAGAATCTCTTCCTTGATCGCCGAACAAGATCAGATTGAAGAGACACGCAAAGACGAACTGCAAGAGCTAGCAGACTTCATTTCTGAAAAACGACAGAAGAACGAGCCTGTTGATTTGACCTTTATTTGCACACACAATAGTCGTCGTAGTCATCTCAGTCAAATCTGGGCGGCAACTGCCGCTGCCTATTATGAACTTGACGGTATCTCAACATTCTCAGGAGGAACTGAGGCAACCGCTTTCAATATTCGCGCAGTGAATGCGCTGCGTAAAGACGGCTTCAAGATCTCAGACGCACAGGGAGACAATCCTAACTACGAGCTACAAATGGCCCCGGGATCTCACATGGTATGTTTCTCAAAGAAATACACGCATGAATCAAATCCTCAAAGCGGATTCATTGCAATCATGACTTGCTCTCACGCAGATGAGAGTTGTCCAATCGTATACGGTGCCGAAGCACGCTTCCCCATCAGATACATTGACCCTAAAGTATCTGACGACACAGACTTGGAAGACTCTACTTACTATGCTCGGAGTCACCAAATTGGCCGTGAAATGCTGTGGTTGATGTCTCGCGTGAAGTAAAATGGCAGAACGTAGAGCGATTCAAGGGTTTGAGAAACACCTGACTTGGTGGGTACTGCTGTGTATCGCCCTTGGTATTGGTATCGGTAAACTCGCAGGGGATCAGATCCAAGGCATTGCCGAACTTGAAGTATACCATGTGAACATCCCAATAGCGGTATTGATTTGGGCAATGATCTTTCCGATGATGGTGCAGATTGATTTCTCTTCCATCAAAAATCTGAAGTCAAATTCGAAGGGCATTGGTTTGACCGTTTTCATCAACTGGTTGATCAAACCATTTTCGATGGCGTTGATCGCTTGGCTGTTCTTTGACTTCATCTATGAAGGGCTGATCGATGATGCCACCGCGAATGAATACATGGCTGGTGCCATCCTTTTAGGTGCGGCACCATGCACTGCCATGGTTTTTGTTTGGTCTTACTTAGCAGAGGGAAATCCGAATTACACCTTGATACAAGTGTCTGTCAATGACCTGATCATGGTCTTCGCTTTTGTACCAATTGTTCGATTCTTGTTAGGGATCACTTCCATCGAAACACCTTGGAACGTGTTGATCACGAGCACCATTGCTTTTGTGGTGATTCCGTTAACAGCGGGATATTTAGCCAATAAATACATCCTGAAAACGAAAGGGGCGCAATGGTTGAAAGAGCGGTTTATTCCCAAGCTTAAGCCGGTTTCGATCATAGCCTTACTGAGCACCTTAATTCTACTCTTTGCATTTCAAGGCGAGAAAATCCTGAATGATCCATTGGCCATTCTATTGATTGCCATTCCACTGGCTATTCAAACCTACTTGATCTTTTTCGCGGGATGGTTCGGAGGGAAGTTCTTGAAACTGCCTTATCAAACCTGTGCACCTGCGGCCATGATTGGTGCGAGCAACTTCTTTGAATTGGCAGTTGCGGTTGCCATTGCGTTGTTCGGATTGGAATCCGGAGCTGCGTTGGTCACCGTAGTCGGCGTGCTCATAGAAGTGCCGATTATGCTTTCGCTCGTCCGCATTTCCATGAACCGCCGGTACTAGGTGTCCTTTATTCTTATTCTCCTTGGGCTAGAGAGTATCCTCTCTTCCCATCAAATTCGTAGAGTTGCTCTGTTTTGATGAAATCGAAGTCAGCACCTTCGATATTTGAGAGAAGCTCGATTACGTCCGCATTACCCAAATCGTTTCCGTTTTGCGCTGTGAAACGACATCTCCAGTGATCAGTCTTGAAAGTCTCAGGTAATCCGTCAGGGTAAACCTTCACCCCACGATTGGTGATCATTTTGAGGTACATTTTGTCCCCTTGAATCGCACGTAGGCCATCTCCAATGACGTCTGGATCGCGGTTAGCTTTATCCCAATCAATGAATACGTCAACCCCTACAAGCTTTTTGCTTGCGCGATTGATTTCCGTTGTTTTGATAGTGATCTTCCCACCTTTCGCGGCGCGCGCTGCAGGCAACTGAGATGGCTCTTGTCCGAGATTCTCGATCACTTTTGCGGCGAATCCTTGTGTATTCACTCGCTCTTTACTGATCTCTTCGCGGTAGATATCACCTGTATGGTATCCATCTTCCAATGTCTTAAGGAATGCATTCTTAATCATGCGCGCCTTGTCTTGAAGACCGAGGTGATCTAGCATCATAATCGCTCCATTCAGGAGTCCTGATGGATTTGCAATTCCTTTTCCAGCGATGTCTGGTGCCGAACCGTGGATGGCTTCGAACATACTTACGGTAGCTCCTACATTCGCTGAACCTCCAAGTCCAACAGAACCACCTACTTCAGCAGCGATATCTGAAATAATATCTCCATATAGGTTAAGCGTAACGACTACATCCAGGGTTTCTGGACGATTAGCTACTACTGCAGAGCCGATATCAATGATCCAGTGATCTGATTCGATATCTGGGTATTCTTCTTTGACTTCATTAAACACTTGACGGAACAAACCATCACTGTGCTTCATGATGTTATCTTTCGTCATACAAGTCACCTTTTTACGTCCGTTCACACGAGCGTATTCAAAGGCGTAGCGTACAATCTTCTCACATCCAGGGCGGCTTACTAGCTTCAGGGTCTGAACCACCTCTGGAGTTTGTTGGTGTTCGATACCAGCGTATAGATCTTCCTCATTCTCACGAACGATCACGAGGTCCATCTTCGGGTGATTCGATTTTACATAAGGGGTAAGTGCAACAACAGGACGAACGTTAGCGAAAAGTCCGAGTGACTTACGAATCGTCACATTCAAACTCTTGTACCCACCTCCTTGTGGTGTGGTAATTGGCGCTTTCAGGAAAGCAGCATTGTTACGAAGAGTATCCCAAGCTTCCGTGCTAATTCCGCTCTTCACACCGCTTAAATAAATCTTCTCTCCGATCTCAATAACATCATATTCCAAAGGCACTTCAGCTGCCTCCAAAATTGATAGTGTTGCCTTCATGATTTCAGGCCCAATTCCATCGCCATAAGCGACCGTAACGCGTTGTTTTTCCATGCTCATCTCATTTATGATCGACAAAGTAAACGCAAAAATGCCTCAATAGTTCAATCAATTCTTGTTATGAAATCCATAAGCTCGTCCTACATCTAAATCCTAGACTACACGTGGCTTCTGGCTTAGATCGACTTCAACCGTCTTCAGTTTCTCACCTACAGCCCCCTAAAAGAGTCCTACATGGTGGTTGGCTTTTTTGGAATACCTGCTTCAGTCATGGTCGACAGTTCCCTAGGTGACCCACCGACAAACCTCTGGACATCACGCAAGTAGATTCGCCTAGAAATCAATTAAGTCACCCTATGATCACGAGATTCAAGAACCGGATCGGTTTGGTCGTTGCCCTCATTATTTCTTGTTTGGCAACTCAAGCGCAAGATGTTGCGCCCGTAGAAAAAGTAGCAAACGCATTCACCAATGCAGAGCTCGAAAGCTTCAACGCTGAAGAGATCTCATGGTTGAACTTTGTTGCTGAAGATAGCTACCAGGTAAGCTATATGCCTGGTAAAGAACGCGACTTGGAAGACCTTCTTGCAAGGGACCCGGAAGCTACGCAAACGAATATCAACCCTTTTAAGGCGCAGATCCTCCCAGGTTCTGAACACCAGTATTTCCGTATCGGGGATACCGGATACGTCGTGATTTTCTATTCAGAAAGCCGTTGTCAAACGCTGCTGGACAGAAAGAACATCAACCAACAACCTCACTAAGCTCAAGACATGAAATCAATTCTGACCACTCTGGTCATGGCAGTAATTGTCATGGCCTCTTACGGGCAGCAGATTCCTATCGGAACGGCGAACATCACAGACTGTGGTGCTTTTATCGTTGATAGCGGATACAGTGCTGCTGACTACGGCGACAACGAGGATTTGACCACTACCATTTGTTCAGATGGTACGGAAGCCTCTGATCTTATCAATTTGTATTTCACTGTTTTCAACTTGGGAACAGGTGATGAACTATCTATTTATGATGGTTCTGATAATACAGCTCCTTTGATCGGAACCTACACAGGAACCGAACTTCAAGGTGCCGACATTACCGCAACCAATGTTGCCGGTTGTCTTACGGTTGAATTCACTTCCAATGGTGATGGAGACGTAGGAAACTTCGGTGCAGCGATTAGTTGTGGGATCCCATGTAGTAAACCATGGGCCAATGTTACTTCAGACCAATCAGTACCAGTACAAGTATGTGTTGGTGAAGAGATCACTTTTGATGGGTCTACTTCGACCTTCGTTGGTGATGCCGTTCTTCAGAGTGCCACTTGGGACCTCGGCGATGGAACCTCATCGAACGATTGGCCATCTGTAACATATTCTTACGACGAACCCGGAGCCTACATTGTGCAACTGGCGTTGACCGATGACAGCGACTGTTCGAGTGTGAATGCTCCTGATTACGTGGTCTATGTAAGTACAACTCCTGAAATTGAACTCAGCGCATCTTCTGACGGAGAATGCCTGGGTACAGAAGTCGAACTAACCGCGGAAGTAACTCCAACAACTTGGTCAAATGTTCCAGAAGCCAACTTCGGCGAACCTCAGTGGGTTCCGGACAGTCAGGCTGCTTGTTTCGAACATGAATTGACATTTGAACACTTCATTCCTGGTGCTACGATTTCCGACGCTAGTCAAATCGAAAACCTCTTTGTCAACTTTGAGCACTCATTCATGGGTGACTTGGTGATTACTTTCATTTGCCCTAATGGACAAACACTCGTAACTCACCAACAAAGCGGTGGTGGAACTAACCTTGGTATTCCTGTTGGTGGAACCGACGGGACACCTGGTGAAGGATATGACTATTACTGGACTCCAGATGCGACCAACGGAACTTGGGCAGAAAACTCAGGTGGTACCCTAGCCTCTGGTGAATACGAATCTGTTCAACCATTCTCGAACCTTGTTGGTTGTCCGTTGAACGGTACTTGGGAAATCGAAATCTGCGACCTCTGGGGTGCTGATGACGGTTACCTTTTTGATTGGGCAATCAATGTTGACGAAGGTCTTCATGCCACAATCATTACCTATACCCCTGAATACACCGAAGATTGTGATAACGCTTCATGGACTGACGTCGACGACGAGGGCGCAGATTGTTACAGTGCTACAGTTAGTGGTGCTGCAGCTGGTGCCAACGAATACACTATTGAAGTGACCGATAACTTTGGCTGTTCTTACGAAGAGTCAATTTCAGTGAACTACATCACGGGTGGTGGCTGTAATGCTGCCCCTTCAGCAGTTGACGACACCTTTGAAACCGACGAAGATCTCTCAGGAAGTGGAGATGTAAGTGGTAATGACAGTGATCCAGATGGAGATGATTTAACCTATTCTATATCAACGGACCCCACAAATGGTGCGGTTAACATGAGTGATGACGGACTGTTTACCTACACCCCCAATGATGATTTTTATGGATCTGACTCATTCACCTATGAAGTTTGTGATGATCTAGATCAATGCGTCACTGCAACAGTCACAGTAACAGTGAACGCGGTGAATGATGCACCTATCGTGAACAACGATGCCACAGATGTTGATGAAGACGGTTCGATTGAAATCGCCATTTTAGATAATGATAGTGACCCCGATGGATTGCTTAACACCTCATCCCTCACGATCAGTCTAGAACCTAGTTTCGGTACCGCTGAAGTAACAGCTGATAATACCATCCTATATACTCCGAACGCTGATTTCAACGGCGAAGATGAGTTCTTCTATGCCATTTGTGACGACGCCAGCCCTTCTCCAGAATTATGTGGTACTGGAACGGTCACGATTACGGTAAATCCAATCAACGACGCCCCTAAAGTGATCGACGATAGCGGAATCACAGAAGAAGATGACGATCTAGGTGTTGTTGTTCAAGTTCTGAATAATGACTCCGACGTAGATGGCTCTCTTGATGTAAATACACTTTCCATTTCAGTTCAAGCTGACAATGGGAATGCCGTTGTCTTAGACAATGGAGCTATCCGATATATCCCTGATCCTGATTTCTATGGAACAGATCAGATTACCTATGAAATCTGTGATGACGGTTCACCAACCCCTTCAGCATGTTCTGAAGGAGTGTTAACCATTGAAGTCACAGGCGTAAACGACGGTCTCATGGCCGAAAATGATGCCACTTCAACTTATGAAGATGAAGCAATCAATATCGACGTCTTGGCAAACGACACTGATATTGACGGTTCTGCTGACCCGAGCTCATTGATTATCGTTGAAGCACCAGAACATGGTGAAGTAGTCATCGAAGACGACGGCACCATCACCTACATTCCTGAAGACAACTATGAAGGTGTTGATTTCTTCCGTTACCAGGCATGTGATGACGGCTTCCCTACCCCAGCAATTTGTGATTTGGGTGATGTGGCCGTAACCATCGTACCAGTGAACGATGCTCCAATTGTAGAAGACGATTTGGTGACGTGTTTAATCGAAGAATCAGTAACGGTAGACGTTGCAGCGAATGATTCTGACATTGAGCAATTACTGGATGCCACTTCTGTGACACTGTTAACAGAACCTGCTCAAGGTACCGTTGAAGTCAATGCCGACGGAACGATTACCTACACGGCGAATGCAGATGCCATCGGTTCAGATGCGGTTGTTTATCAGATCTGTGACCTAGGTTCTCCTGAGCCAATCTTGTGTTCAGAAGGAACCCTCGTGATCTTGATCGGTGATGACCGACCAAATCCAGAAGGTGATTATGCCATCACTCCTGAAGATGTCCCAGTTCAAGTAGCTGTCGCTGACAACGATACTGACCCGAATGGAGACCTAGACCTTAGTTCTGTATCTATTCTCGCAGTACAAGGCGAGGGTGTTGCGAACGTCAACAATGATGGCTCGATCACTTTCCAACCAGCTTCGAATTGGTATGGGTTCGCGCTCATCTCTTACCAGATCTGTGACGCACAAGGACTTTGCGAATCGGCTGGCCTAGTTATTGAAGTGACAGAGGTGAACGACGGTATTCAAGCGATTAACGACGTTAATAACGTTCTCAATAACGCTAGCGCGGAAGGGAATGTACTCTTTAACGATACTGACCCTGATGGCCACAGTTTCTCTATAGAAGCAGAATTGGTAGACGAACCGAACTTTGGAACCGTAACAATGGATGAGGACGGAAACTACGTCTACACTCCTTTCGAAGGATACAGTGGTTCAGATTCATTTACCTACAAGATCTGTGACGACTTTGATCCACAAGCATGTGACGAAGGAACAGTGACGATCGAGGTGATTAACACGAATCCAAACGAAAACTCGAACCCAATTGCCAATAACGACATCTTTGTCATGTCTGTCAATGGCACACTCCAAGGATCGGTGTCGTTGAACGACTTCGACCCTGAAGGCGATATGCTAACCGTAGCAGCAGTGCCAATTCTAGCACCAGAACACGGTGAAGTATCCCTAAACGCAGCGGGAGATTTCATCTACGAGCCAGAAGCTGGCTTCGAAGGAGTGGATGAATTCACATACATGATCTGTGAAACAGTGAACGGAAACAACTGTGGTATCGGTATCGTATCGATCGAGGTTGTTGCCCCTGACTTAGGACAAAACCAGGCTCCGGTAGCCATCGACGACATCTTCACGCTATATGAAGGTGAATCGATCACAGCGCAGTTGACAGAGAATGACTTCGACCCTGAAGGAATCCTGCTGCTAGTAAGTGACGACTATTCTACGGAAACAGCACATGGTACCATTTCCATCAGCATCCTTGGGGAATTCACATACACACCAAACGATGAAAACTGGTTCGGTAATGACACCTTCACTTATGAGATCTGTGACAACGAAGGCTTGTGTTCTCAAGCATCGGTAATGCTCAACGTCTTACCGGTGAATGACGCACCTGTCATCGCTACAGTGAACGGATATACTCCAGTTGACGGGGTATTTGACGGACAGTCTCTTGTGATGAATGAAGACGGTACGATCGACATTTGTATCACTCTTGAAGATATTGATGGAGACGGAAACGTATTCCAAGTGGAAAACTCATCAGCAACACATGGTGTGATATCTGATGGTGTTTCAACAACAGACGCTTGTTTCCGTTATGAACCAGAACTCAATTACCACGGTGAAGACCTTCTTGAAATCACTTGGTGTGATGACTACGGAGCATGTGCTTCAGCCTTGGTTCAAATCGATGTACTCCCAGTTAACGACGCCCCTGTTGGTGTGGTTGATGGCGGATCAACGACAGATCAAATCCCACTGGATATTGATGTCTTGAACAACGACTACGATATTGATGGCGACAACCTCACGGTGACAGCCATTCTCGATGAAGGAAATGGAGAAGTAGTCATGAACCCTGATGGAACCATCACTTACATCCCTGAACTAGGATTCTGTGGTGAGGATGAAATCACTTACGTGGTTTGTGACGATGGATCTCCTGAACTCTGCGAAAACGTAACGGTGACCATCACGGTGACGCCAGCAGACTCAGATGGTGACTCTGTTCCTGATTACCTCGAAGGAGTTACTGAAGATACCGATGGTGACGGAGTAATGAACTACCTCGACACAGATTCAGATGGAGATGGAATTCCGGATGAAATTGAGGCTAACCCTACAACTCTAGACCTTTGTACCGTAGTTGTTGTCGATACTGATAACGACGGCATTCCTGACATTCTTGATGCCGATTCAGATAATGACGGCATCAATGATGAAACAGAAGCTGGAAACGGAAACAATCCGGTAGATACTGATGGCGACGGAACGCCAGACTACCAGGATAGCGATTCTGACAACGACGAAATCCCTGATTACGTCGAAAACGGAGACGACGGAGACATCACCGATACAGATGGTGATGACATTCCTGACTACCTAGACGAAGATTCAGACAACGACGGTATCAGTGATGAAGATGAAGCTGGTGAAGACGCAACAGATCCAATCGATACCGATGGTGACGGTGAACCCGACTTCCAAGACACCGACTCAGACGGAGACGGAATCGATGATGAGGAAGAAGCCGGTGACGGCAACGACCCTGTTGATACCGACGGCGATGGAGTTCCTGATTACCAAGATGAAGACTCTGACAACGATGGAATTAATGACGACACTGAAGGTGACGTAGACACTGACGGTGACGGGGTTCCAGATTATCAAGACGAAGATTCAGATAACGACGGAATTGATGATGAAATCGAAGGTGATGTAGACACTGACGATGACGGCATGCCTGATTACACTGATGATGATTCAGATAATGACGGTGTTCTCGACGAAGAAGAAGTAGGTAACCCTGAAGACCCAATCGATACTGATGGCGACGGGAACCCAGACTACGTTGACGAAGATGCTGACAACGATGGAGTACTTGACGAAGACGAATCTGATCAGAACGACTGTGATGGTGACGGAATCGTTGACTCGCTTGACCCAGATGATTGTTTCACTGACCTAGTTATCCCTCAAGGATTCTCTCCAAACGGAGACGGTGTAGGTGACACATGGGTTATCGAAGGACTTGAACAGTTGTACCCTAGAGCATCGGTAACGATTATCAATCGCTGGGGTAACGAAGTGTACAAGGCACTCCCTTACGCTAATGATTGGGATGGTAACGGAAACACCTCTGGTGCCGGAACACTCCCAACAGGAACGTACTACTATATCCTCGAACCAAATGACGGTGTCACAGCCCCAATGCAGGGTTATGTCTACATCAATCGTCAGTAATCATCAAATGCAGAAATCATGAAATTCAATATTTCACATATGAAAAACTTGCTGAAGACCACACTGGCGGTAATCGCGATGCTGACTTTTTCAGCAAACGCTGATGCACAGCAAGACCCAATGTTCACGCAGTACTTCTTCAACCCATTGAGTATTAACTCAGGGTATGCAGGAACGCGTGAAGCCATGAACGTGACCCTACTTGCCCGAGAGCAGTGGGTAGGTATCGAAGGACGACCACGCACCCAATCTTTGGTGATGCACACCCCGCTTCCAAATGAGAGTTTGGCGGTAGGTCTCTCCTTCCGACGAGACGAAGCAGGTCCAACAAAGAACACTTCAATCTTTGGAGACTTCGCTTACCGAATGCGCGTGACTGAGAAATCTCGTCTTGCCCTTGGACTCAAGGCTGGAGTGAGTCTGTTTACAGCTGACCTCACCTCTCTAACAGGCACCGATGGTGAAGACATTAGCTTCTCACAAAACCTACGCAACAAGCCCCTACCGAACTTCGGGTTCAGTGCCTACTGGTGGTCTGATCGCAGCTTCTTGGGTATTTCAACTCCTAAGCTGATTGAGAACGAAGTAGATGGTGCAGATGATTTGATGCAAGGACGAGAAGTACGTCACTATTTCTTGATGGCTGGAACGGTCATTGACCTGAACAGCACATTGAAATTGAAGCCTACAACACTCATCCGCTATGTCAATGGAGCTCCGATTTCATTCGACGTCACTGCCAATCTTTTGATTGATGAACGTCTATGGATCGGTGGTATGTACCGTTATCAAGAGTCAGCAGCTGTCTTGTGTAGCTTCAGTTTGACTGATCAACTCCGTGCTGGATACTCTTATGACTTTCCGCTCACTGATCTCGCTTCATACAGCACCGGATCTCATGAGTTGATGTTGAGCTACGACTTCACATTCAAGAAAGACAAAACGCTTTCACCACGTTACTTCTAATTCGATCACAATGAAAAAGAACATTCTAATCATATTCAGTCTCTTTCTCACGACCACCATGGTGGCTCAAGAAGGAGCACTTCGTAAAGCTGATCGTTCTAGAAATGATTTGGCTTATGCCGAAGCAATTGATCGTTACACCAATCTACTCAATCGAGGAGTTGATAGTAGTCGTGTTGCCCTCGGGTTAGCAGAGAGTTACTTTGCTCTTCGCGACATGCAGGCCGCTGCCGAATGGTATGGCAAGGCCGGTAACCTAGATTCAGACGAAGTATGCCGATTTGCGCATGCACTTCGTAGTACAGGCAACGCTGATCAGGCTGAAATCCTGAGTCAAGGTTGCTCGAATGAATCCTACTCGGCAGAGCTGATCGAAATGATCAAGACAGACAACGGACGTTTCAACGTCCAGAAGGAAGAATTCAATACCGAAGGTTCTGAATTCGGACCTTGCTTCTTAGATGGAGATTTGGTTTTTGTTTCTGACCGTGAAAATGACGTGGCTGTAAAGCGTCGTTTCAAGTGGAATGGACGTCCTTTCCTAGACCTTTATATGTTGACGGAATCAGTTGAAGGAACGCCAGAGTTCACTCCCCTACCCGCTACAGTCAATACAGCGTTGCACGAAGGGCCAGGTTGTTTTATCAATGATGGTGAAACTTTCTACTTCACTCGTAATCAGGCTAACGCCGAAGGGGATCAAACGCGTAAGCTAGAAATCCTCGTAGCTGAAATGGTGGCTGGAGAATGGAGAACTCCAACAGGGTTCACGCATAACAGTGCAGATTACTCAACTGGTCATCCTACCATCACGCGTGATGGCGAATTCATCGCCTTTACATCAGATATGGAAGGCGGACTTGGAGGAACAGATATCTGGATTTGCCAGAAGATGGACGATGGAAACTGGGGCACTCCAGTGAACGCCGGACCAACTGTGAATACGCCAATGAATGAGATGTTCCCGCACTTCGGTGTAGATGAATTCTTGTACTTCTCGTCAGATGGTCACGCCAACCTTGGAGGCTTGGATGTATTTGAAGCACCATTCACCAACGGTTCATGCGGAACAGCACTGAACCTTGGAGCTCCGGTGAATTCAACAGCAGATGATTTCTCTTTCACATTGCGAGAGGACCAACGTGTTGCCTACTTCGCATCCAACCGTGAAAACGAAGCAACCAACGACGATCTCTACAAGGTCAAAGTCTTGAAAGATCGTGAATGGAACTACACTGGTGTTGTAGTTGACGATGCAGGAACAGCAGTGATGAACTGTACTGTCAATGTGCTGAACGCTACTGGTGAAGTCATTGGGACAGCGGTGACGAATAGCAATGGAATCTTTGACTTGGTCACCGATGTTCCAGCTGCAACAGATGCCGAATTAACTTTCAATGCAGGTCCTGCCTTGGCTAGCGCCGAAAAAGCGGTATCAGCGTGTAATCAAGAGATTTACACTTTAGATGCAGGTACCATTGAACTAACCTCATTAGGATATGTTGGTGCGACCGTTATTCGTGACAAAGCCACGAATGAAGGACTAGAAGAAGTTAGAGGAGTGCTGACCAAGCTGGGAACAGATGAAGTGACGGTAGTAACCACCACTAATGACGGAAACTTGAACTTCGATTTGGACCCATCAAGCAGCTATGAGCTCACGCTGTCGAAAGAAGGCTATTTCACGAAATCAGTTTTCTTCAACACCAACAACATTACTACTGGTGTGAACGACCTTACTGCTTTAACTGGCATCGATCTCAACTTCGAAAAGATTGAGGTCAATATGACGGTGCGTATCGAAAACATCAACTACGATTACAACGATTACCGCATCCGCCAAGACGCAGCAACCGAGCTAGACAAGATCATCGCCTTGTTGAACGACAATCCAACAATGAAGATCGAACTCGGGTCACATACTGATGCTCGTGGTAGTGACTCATACAACCTGAAACTAAGTCAAAAGCGTGCGAAAGCCGCTGTTGAATACCTTATTCAAAACGGTATCGCCAAAAACCGCCTCACGTCAAGAGGTTATGGAGAGACCGTGTTGATCAACAACTGTGGAAACGGGAACGACTGTTCCGATGAAGACCACGAGATCAACCGAAGGACTGAATTCCGCGTGACGGAGTTCTGATTTGAATAGTGTACGTAAAGAAAAGCCCCGCAAATGCGGGGCTTTTTTTCTGCAGGTCAAAAGTGCGATCTACAGCTTTTAATAAGCAAACGCAATGGATGCGTTTTGAAGTTCGAGAAGTACCTCCTCTCCAAGCGGTCCTCCCGATTCTTCTTTGAGCAAGATAGAAGTCGAAAAATCGACTTGTAGCGTGGCCTGTCCTTGCTCATTTGCTTCGTATGGTGTAACAGTATGGATCGTAAAGAATGATTCATCGGGTTGCCCTCCAAGAGGGTCACACTCTAGAATCGAAGAATAGCGGTTTCCTCCTTCATCTGTGAAGAATACTTGAATCACGGGTTCGTGTTCGCGTTCAATTTCACTTTCTACCCACGGCAGTTGACAATCATCTAAAGGTAGCTCGATGAATTGGTCAATGAAGGGAACAAACTCAGTTCCATTATCTGTAATGGCCAGTGAAACAGAGATCTCCAACCCAAATCCGAACGGGTCAAATGGAATCACCAAAGGATCCATTCCGATGGTCTGGTAGAAAGACTCATTCACCTCCCAAAGCAAGATCAAGTCAGGGTCAGTGACAGGAGGAAATAGAATAAACTCTTCGGCCTCGTAATCGATGTGCGCATTAATCACTCCAATCATGACATCGCCAGAGCAAGGAGCAATCGGAAATACGGTACAAGTCATACTTCCACCGCACAACAAATCACTTAAATATCCTATCTCAACCGGAAAATTTGGATCGACCTCAACGGATGGATCCTCGCCATCTACCACGGCATTTCCATTCACAAACCAAAACACCTCTTGTTCCTCTGAATTAAGGTGAAGAATGGTATTCACCTCATCTTCAAAACCTAGAGCAACATCAGACTCTCCTAAGCCTTCGATGTGTGCAGCTGTGTTATCGATTTCTTCATCTCCTGCAATGAAACGGAAACTCAATTCCATGCCATCTGAATCGGGCACCGTGATGGTGGTGATTGATTCGAATCCACCAAAGTCGTTGTCCCACGATTCAGTAAACATGTACAATCCGTTGGTACCTGGAGTCATGTCAAAGGCTTCTCCGTTCAAGGTTCCTTCAACCTCGAAATCCGGGGTGCGGTGCACTTCGCTTTCCGGCTCCTCTTTCCGACAAGCAGAAAGGGCCACCAAGCACAGAGCTATGATCAATATCTTTCTCATTTCAGTCTCCAATTTAGTCTGACAATGAAACGCTTATTTCGAGCATCGCTTCCTTCAACCACCGAGTTCAATCCGGTGCTATAAGTGAAGTCTAGTGATGCTGATCGTGTCAATCGGAAGCGGTATCCTCCATGTAAGTTCCACATGAGTGGGGAGAATCCGGTGAGGTAGCCGTAATCTTCAGACTCTGCAACTACCTCTTCACTAAACAAGCTCACCTCAGTGGTTGTCAGCTCGTTCTTCGTGACTGTTACATATTCGAGTCCTGCTCCTCCGAAGAATGAGTGGCGAACGTTCGCATCCCATATCAAAGAAACTGGCAATTCCGCTAGGTAGAGCTTCACCGTTGAGATCTCAGTATAGGAGTACTCGTAACCAAAGCCAGGCGTCACCTCACGGAAGTCTTTACTCACACGTACTTCTGTCAACTGCTGACCTCCAAGTCCTCCTCGAATCCACAGTCCGTTGGCGATGCGTTGTTCGAGTGCAATCCCTGCTTGCGGGTTGAATACGGTAGCTCCTTTGACCGTTCCATAGCCAGCAGCAAAGGCATTTCCAACGTACACCATCAGTTGAGTAGGTTTCACTGACTCACGCAAGAAGTTGCGGTGCTTATCTTCAAAAGTGCGGAACTTAAGTACACCCGACGGATCAACATGACGGTACCCGCGAATGGAAGCGAGCGACAAACCGGTTGGTGCATTAATAGTAGGGGTAGTTGTGGTAGTACGTTCGAGCATTGATCCCCCATACCCCTCAGATTCTACTTCCGTTTCAAATTCTAATTCTGTCCCTAATTCTTCCTTCAATTCTAATTCTTCCTTTAATTCTTCCTTCATCGATCTTGTTCCCAAGTCAGCAACTCCTTCTAGTTGAGGAGTGTCCGATTCCGCGCTAGCGAAAGAGGAAGATGGAGAGGAAGAATGAGAATGAGAATTAGAATGAGAGTGAGAATCTGATGTTGAATTTTCTACTTCATTCACATTGTAGAAAGTTTCTTGGGGAGCGGTATCCGTTGACACCACTTCTTGGGACGACTCATGTTGAATCGGGTCGCGAGAAGTGTTATCCGCAAGCTGCGCCGGGCCATGTCCTGCCGGCAGGAAGTACATCACCACTGCGGCTACCACGACCGCAGCAGGAGGTAACCATGACAATACCTTGCGCACGAACTGCTTGCGCTCTTCGCGCTTCAGTACGGCGAGGGCATCATCCCAGTACTCTTCCTTAAAAGCTTCGTTATGCAGATGCTTTTCCATTCTTTGTCAAATGCTCTAGTTCAGGTTGGAGGAATTCTTTCAACGCTTTTCTGGCCACACTGTAGTGCCAAGCGGAAGTACCCTCCGAAATCTTTAATAGTTCTGCGATTTCACGGTGCTTATAACCATCAATCGCATATAAGTTAAACACGCTACGGGTCATTGGATGCAGCTCAGTGAGCTTCTCTTGGATCACCTCCAGTAGGTTGCTTCCAATACGGAGGTGTTCTGAATTTTCCATTCTGTATTCCTCCACGATATCCGTCCCGATCGCGATATTCTCTTTGTATCGTTTTTGTTTGCGGAACTCATCAATAATGCAATTGACCGTGATGCTCCGAATCCATGTTTTTAGGGCTTGTTCTTTGTTGTACTTATCTAAGTTCAACATGATCCTGGCGAATGAGAGGTTCAGCATCTCCATAGCTTCTTCTCTGGAAGACGCGTAGCGTAGACATATCGAGAACAGGTAGGCAAAGTGATGTTTGTAAAAAACATACTGAGCCTTACGGTCTCTTTTCAGACACCCACGGAGTATCTTGTCTTCCTTGTAGTTCACCAGGTTAAAGGGAAAAGGACCCACTCCGAAAAGTGGATCCTTTAACTATACAATCTTTAGTGTGTTTTCACTAATCGCTCTGTCGCAGAAGCGCCTGTGCTATCTGTCAGTTTCACGATGTAGCTACCTACTGGTAAGTCAGTGATCGATAGTTCGATCTGGATCTGACCAGCTCCCATCTGATGGTTTGCACTGTGTACGAGTTGTCCCATTGACGAGTAGATCTCTACTTGTACCGAACGCTCGTCGGTAACTTCTAGCTGAAGCGTTGTGCGGTGTTGCGTAGGGTTCGGGAACAGCAACATTGATTCCAGGTCATTGCGTGCTGATAAGAATACAGCTTCTTCGGCTTGAATTCCAACGAGTGGGATATTTACTCCACCACCGTTGACACCGTCGCCATCTTCTTCACCTTCGTCTTCGTAGTCACAATCAACTACGTCCAAGCCTTCACATTCTGCCAAGCAAGCAGGCATTTCGAAGATTCCAAATCCTGTGTCTACACATACTAGATCGAATGCTCCTTCGTAATCACAATCACAATCGTAGTCATAGTCATCTCCATCGTAATCGTCATCCCAGCCGCCGTCGTTTCCGTCGCCGTCTTCGAAATCACAGTCTACTACTTCTAGTCCTTCGCATGCTGCCAAACATGCTGGCATTACGATCACCTCAAATCCTGTTTCAACACATACGAGATCAAAAGCTCCTTCGTAGTCACAATCGCAATCGAAATCGCCATTGTCCCAGTCGTCACCCCAATCATCTCCCCAGTCATCACCCCATGGGCAATCACCTTCGTCGTAGTCACCATCGTTGAAGTCACAGTCGCCTTCTACTACCTCGAATCCGAAGCATTCAGCTAGACATGCACTTGGGAAAGGCTCAATTCCGAATGGAGTCTCTACACATACAATGTCTTCCTCCGTTGGCTCAGGACAATCGCACTCTATATCGAATGGATCTTCGTAGTCATCGTCGTAATCGAAATCACAGTCAACGATTTCCAATCCTTCGCATTCTGCAAGACACAATGGCATTTCGATGACGATACCGAATCCAGGATCTACACATACGAGTTCAAAGGCACCTTCGTAATCACAATCACAGTCGTAATCGTAATCATCGTTACCCCAATCATCATCCCAGTCATCACCGCCGTCGTAGATATCACAATCTCCTTCTACTACAGTCAGACCAAGACATTCGGCAAAACAAGCGCTTGGGAATAGCTCAATTCCAAATCCTGTTTCAACACAAACGAAGTCATCTTCGGTTGGCTCCGGACAATCACAATCAACATCCCATGGGTCTTCGTAATCGTAATCATCATCGTTTCCATCTTCGTAATCGCACTCAACGATTTCTAGTCCGTCGCATTCTGCGAAGCACAATGGAATTTCAATAATTCCGAATCCTGTTTCAACGCAAACGAGATCGAAAGCTCCTTCGTAATCACAATCACAATCGTAACCGTAATCATCTTCGTCACCCCAATCGTAGTCATTGTCTCCACCGTCGAAGATGTCACAATCTCCTTCTACTACTTCTAATCCAAAACACTCTGCGATACATGCACTTGGGAATAGCTCAATCCCAAATTCTGTTTCAACACAAACGAAATCATCCTCTGTTGGCTCCGGACAATCACAATCAACATCCCATGGATCTTCATAGTCATAGTCGTCGCCGTAACCGAAATCACAGTCTCCTTCTACTACAGTCAAACCTAGACACTCTGCGAAACAAGCACTTGGAAATGGCTCGATTCCAAAGTCTGTTTCTACACATACCAGGTCATCTTCAGTTGGTTCCGGACAGTCACAATCGAAATCGATTGGGTTATCTCCTCCTCCATTGAAGTCACAATCACCTTCAACTATTTCCAGTTCAAGGCATTCAGCAATACATGCGCTTGGCATCGGGAAGATATCTCCCTCCACTTCCACACACACGATGTCCTCCGGAGTCGGTTCCGGACAGTCGCAGTCGATCCCGAATGGATCGTCTCCCTGGGCAGATGCAGCTAGCCCCAGGAGGCCGAAAAAGGCTGCGATCATTACTCTCTGTAAAGTTTTCATACGCATTGGTTTTTGGATTAAATTTCCTTCACTAGACAGTACGTCCCTACTTGGATTTTCCTTGGCGAGATTTTGAAATTAATTTTCAACCAACTGACATTCTGTGATTTACAGGCTAACTTTCTTCTTCTTCGCACTGATACTCTCAGGGTTTTCGTCGTTTGCTCAGGCAGATAAAGACGAACAACGCCTGCGTGATTTGATGCACGATGGACAAATGGAAGCCGCGGCGCAAGCAGCTGACTCTCTTTTAGCACAGATGTCGGCTTGGCCTCCAGAAAGGTACTTGCGCAATGTAGGCGCGATTGGTTCCATTGCCGTTCGCGTTGGTGATAATGAAAGAGCAGATTCGCTCTTTGCTCAAACATTTTCTCGCTTAGCCACCGATTTCCCAGAAGCCCCATGGAATGACAAAAGCACCTTTATAGACTCTTACGCTGAGTTCCTTTGGTTCACTGGCAGTCCGGTAGATGCTCGAAACATGATGCGGAAGGTCGCTCCTTATTTGGTCAACGATACGGTTGGTTCTGACCAAGCCAAATTCCACAATAACATGGGTATTGTTGAATGGAACCTGGGGAATGCATCAGAAGCACTCTATCATCTGAAAGCCGCACTGGAACTCAATGGTAAAATCCACGGTGAGGATAGTCGTAGGTACGGACGAAACTTGAATAACATCGGGGTACTTTATTTAGAACAAGGTGATCTTCCGCTATCGCGGGAATTCTTTGAGCGCTCCATCACCATTGCGGCAAGTAAATCTGAAAACGACACTCCCGACATGATCTACCCATGCAACAACTTGGGAACGATCTGTGCCGAGATGGGTGACGCTGAAGGCTCTGCTCGATGGTTCGATCGTAGTCAGTCCATTCTAGAAACGAGTCGTCAACCCGAGTTGCGCTACATCGAACTTCAATTGCTCCGTGGTCAGGCTTACTTGGATTTGGGAGATACGGCGAAAGCGGCCATCACTTTCCGTGATGTGCTGGAAGGTGACATGTCTCAAGTGAATCCTGTTCGTCAGCTCGAGACGCAGTGGTCTGCCTATCTCTTTGATCCACCTTCAGAAAATGGCTTCGAGATCTTGAAGACAATTGATGACTCTTTCATTGCATTTGACAGCGCCTATGCCAATCATCCTGCGCGTCTTCCCCTAGCCAATGAAAAGATCAGACTTGCCTTAAAAGGAGGCCCTGAATTAGCTGAACAATTGATCACACAGACACTGCTTGGCTATGAAATTGACGGGAAGCTCATGCCCGAGGTCGATCTTTCAGAAACACTTCTGTTGGCATCTCAGCTTGAATCAAAGCTAGAAGATCGCGTTCCCCATTATCAACGTGCGATTGATTTGTTGCTCGATTGCAGAAGTGCACTGATCTTCGAAGAGGCGAGTTCTACATTCTATGAAGACGTACGTGACTCCTACCACTACATGATTAATGATGTTTACGTTGAGCTCAATGGCGACATCAGTGAAGAGTATCAGCCCATGATCTTTGAGTGGATCGAAGGATGTAAATCGTTCACTCATCAATGGTTTTTAGCTAGCTACAGCGATGAAGATGAGCAGATCCGCGATGATCTTTCCAAGATCTTTTATCTCAGATCTCAGATTGAGAATTCAGGTGACCGCACCGGTGAAATGCGCGCTGAATTGATTCAGCGAATTCAAGCACTCCCGGAAGACCGAAGAAGTTTATCACAATCGCTTTCGAAGTTGCAGTCTAGTCTGAGTGACCAACAACGCTATATCAGCTTCCTGCTGATCGACGATGTTTTGTGGAAAATGGATGTGACCGCGAACGCTCTTCGCCTGCAGCGGATTGACGCCCATGATCTGGAGTCTCAAGTCAAGGCAGCGTATACTTCCGTGAGCGATAGAGCCTATGCCATTGGTTCAACGCAACTTCGCGAAGCGTGGAAAACGAATTATTCAAAACTTGGGAGTCTCCTGGGCCTCGATAACTTGAACGATCGTGTCTACATCAATGCTGACGGACCGCTTCATCAGATCAATTTATCGCTTTGCCAGCTTGCCACAGCAGGCGAACTGAGCGAGATAATTCGCGTTCACAGTGCTGATCATTTCGAAGCCACAGCAGATCAAGAGTTGAAGGTTGAAGCCATGACCAAGCAATTCTATACTTCGAAATTGAGCTCGCTTATTGGTGTTGAGAAAGAGCTGCAATTGCTTCAAGATCTAGGGTTAATTGAGCAATCATTTCAAGACAGCTTGTGTTCCATGGCCTCACTCAAAAAAGTGGCTTATTCTGATCGCGCGCTTCATTTGGCGATGCATACCCAATCAGAGCGTCTATCTCGAGGCTTGGTGCTTACTGGAAATGATGGGAACGATACGATCGTTACTCCGCAAGGATTATATGAGTTGGCGTTTACCACACCGCATGTCACATTGAGTGCATGTGAAACGGCCTTGGGGGAGATTCTTCCAGGTGAAAGTGTTCAAGATTTGAGTACACCTTTCTTGCGTCGTGGTGCGCAGACGGTGTTGGCCGGTCTTTGGAAGGCTGATGATTTCGCTAGCGCGGAATTTATGGCTTCCTACTATCAACATCTTGCCGAAGGTGCTACTGCTTCGAATGCCCTAATCGCTGCATCAGATCTGATGCGAAACGGAGAGGATCCCTTGCGAGCTCACCCTTATTTCTGGGCCAATTGGCAGGTGTATGGAGGTAACATCCAATTTGCTCAACCGAAGACAGGAATGGAGTATGTACTTTCGATTCTAGTTCTTGTCACCCTCGTCTTTCTGGGTGCATGGTTCATACGAAAGCGCTTTGTATAAAGCCCTCGCCTCATCGTTTTTGTACCCTTGATTTCTAGCCAGATAGGCCAGGTAGTTTTGTGCATGAACACAAGAATCAATTTCAATGGCGCAGATTGATCCGTACCAGTACGATGCTCGTTTGTAAGCGTGATCTTCGTAGGCCAAATCACCAAACTCATTAAAGGCCTCAGCATATTGACTATTGTACATCGCGCTGAGGGCAGAATAGAATCGATCTTCAGGATTCTCTGACGTTGAGCTTTGGAAGAGCGTTCTTGCCAGCTCGTAGTTTCCTTGGGCGTATGCTTCATGAGCCTTCGCATCCTCTTCACCTCGCACTACAGCCGCCGGGTACTTTTCTGATACCGCTTCAGCCATCATATCATCGAAGTTCGGTTGAAGGGCAAAGAGTAGATAACCTGCTACTAAGAACACCGCGATTCCTGCTGCAGCCCATATCCATGAAGGTGAAGACTTCTTCACTTCTTTTGAGACCTCGGCTTTAGGCTGAATCATTTCAATTAACTCCTCCGGCTCCATGCCTGAAGCGAGCATTTCTTTGATGGTATGCAGATGAGCTTGTGCCTCTTCATCTGTGGCCAAAATCTCGTTCACTCTCTTCGTACCTTCCGCAGTAGTCAGTCCTAAGGCGTAGTCGATCAAGAGTTCGATGGTGTATGTGTTCTTATCTCCAGTCATGTAACTTCTTCATCAAGGTTTTACGGATCAGTGACTTTCTGTTCGCCACGGTTTTCGGAATCATTGCGCAGGCTTTGGCAATCTCGACATTGTCGAAGCCTTGCATATGTAGGTTCCAAATCTTTTGATCCAGTGCATTCAAGCTTGCGTTGATCGTTTCCTCCAACTGGCTTAGCCTTACCTTTTCATCGGCAATGGCTGCACGTTCTGTTTTCTCAGGCATCTCTTTTGCTACGATCTCTCGTCTTCGTTTATCCAAACGAATCTTCGTTAATGCAGCATTCTTGCACGTAGTGATGGCCCATGTTCTCACGTTCTTCACCCCATCGGCTGGAGTGAGCGCTACCACCTTTATCATGGTTTCTGAGGCGGTGTCTTGAGCATCTTCTTTCTGCTTCAGAATGCTATAGGCTGAAATAACCAAAGGCGGATATAATACTCGGAACAGTTCATTGTCTGCCGAAGAATCTCCTTCCATCTTCCGTTGCCATATGTGCTCGATCGGAGTTGCCATGCCACCTTACCGACCGCTTTCATGAGTATAGACGACCGGGACTGATTAGATTCCCGAATCTACTCAAATTCATTTGTTCGAATAAGGAACACCGGCGTGTAAATAAGTACATCATTGCCCCATTCCGCGCTAGCGAAATAAGCAGCAAATTGCACTTTGGCATGTCCCTTGTTTATAGAGAGCAAGTCACAAAACCCAATGACCATGAATTGGAAAACACTCACACTACTCACTTTCCTTGGCATGAGCTTAGCTAGCTGCATGCGCGAGGACTCAGAAAATGTAAATCAAGATCGCATCTGGGCTCGTTACGAATTGTTCTATGATGCAGATGAAGACATTACCTATGCCCGAGCAACTTTCCGCTTCGGACATTCTGCCGGAACCAAACTCGAATTGACCGAGCCTTCTGAGGTACGCTTCAATGGTGATCCGATTCCATTCCGTGAAGGATTGGCTTATTATGAAGAAGATTATGCCGGGTTTGTTAGTTCGGGAACTTTCGAATTCGATGACTTGAATGGCAACACCTACATGAATGACGCGGAGATTCGTTCTGTCGAATTCCCAAGCACATTCGGACCAATTGATCAGAATGCATCTTTCGAAATTGAATGGGACGGAGATGCTCTCGGCTCTGACGAAATCGTCAGCGTTTGGCTGAATGGAATCAATGAAGGGGATGCTCAACTATTCGTAGAAAACAGCGACGGCGCAACGAACATTCTACTTGGAATGGATCAACTGCAGCAACTCCCTGCTGGTACAACTACTGCCATCATCGAACGCAGCTACACTCCTGACATTCAACAAGGAACTGACGTTGGAGGAGTGATCAACGGACGCTACCGCGGATCTACGCGTTCAGTAGAAGTAGAATAAGCCTGTTAACAGATTGAAGTGAAGAAGTCTGAAAATCTTCGTTATTTTGAAGTGAAAGTTTGTCGACCTTCAACCTAACATTAGAATTATGGCAGATATCACTCAACTCACCGCTGAGCGCCAAAAGCTTATGCAAGACTTCTTGAAGGTTAAGCACGAGTTGGCGAAGATCAAAGAAGAGAACAAAGCACTGAAGGCTGAAAATGATTCACTTCATGTTCAGTTAGAAGAACGCGAAATCGAATATTCGAACCTATTCCACGCAATTCAAGAAATGGACTGAAACTTTTTTGCTTGCTAGAAGTAATAAAGTTCAACGTCCTTTCACACGTGTTGGAGATTTAGGGAACGAGATGGAGCGTGAAAAGATTGTATATAGTTAAAGGTTAAAGCCCCGCAGATGCGGGGCTTTTCTTTTGTCTTATGTTCTGGGAAATGATCAGCTCGTTTCAAGCGCAACCCCACTAACTGGGAACTTGCGATCGATCTTCTTGAAGAGGCCTTGAAGCACTTTACCTGGTCCTACCTCAACGGCTTCACCAGCACCGTCAGCAATCATCTGCTGCATCGTTTGCGTCCAACGAACTGGAGCTGTCAACTGCTTTACTAAGTTCGCTTGAATCTCTTCTGGAGAAGTCACTGCTGAAGCAGTCACATTCTGGTAAATCGGACAAACAGGAGCAGTAAATGCTGTTGCCGAAATCGCACCCTCGAGTTCTTCACGTGCTGGCTCCATTAGCGGTGAGTGGAATGCTCCCCCTACAGGAAGAAGCAACGCACGACGTGCCCCTTTCTCTGTGAAGACCTCACATGCTTTTTGAACAGCTTCGTTTGATCCAGAGATCACTAGCTGTCCTGGACAGTTGTAGTTTGCAGCTACAACAACGCCATCAATTTCAGCACAAGTTGATTCAACCACATCGTCTTCTAGACCAAGGATTGCAGCCATGGTAGATGGATTGATCTCACAAGCTCGCTGCATGGCTTGGGCACGAGCTGAAACCAGTTTCAGTCCGTCTTCGAATTTCATAGCTCCTGCAGACACCAGCGCAGAAAACTCACCAAGGCTATGTCCAGCAACCATATCAGGTTGGAATGCATCTCCCATTGACTCGGCCAGGATTACTGAGTGAAGGAAAATCGCTGGTTGCGTAACCTTCGTTTGTTTCAGCTCCTCTTCAGTTCCGTCAAACATAATATCTGTGATACGGAAACCGAGGATGTCATTGGCTTGCTCGAAACGGTCTTTCGCCGCTCCAAGCGTATCGTAAAGATCTTTAGCCATTCCAGGGAATTGAGAACCCTGTCCTGGGAATACAAATGCCTTTTTCATAATCTGAAGATTTCGGCAAATATAGGCGAAGAGCTTAGTCGTTCAGAAAATCGTCAACCGCCT
This sequence comes from Sanyastnella coralliicola, assembly GCF_030845195.1. Classification (GTDB taxonomy): domain Bacteria; phylum Bacteroidota; class Bacteroidia; order Flavobacteriales_D; family Sanyastnellaceae; genus Sanyastnella; species Sanyastnella coralliicola. Next base: position 414,724 of record NZ_CP132543.1, on the reverse strand, counting down.
TCTTTCCACTTTCGATTAACGACCTTCTTTCTTCCATTGATAATTCTCGAATGCGCGGACCAATCCCTTCAGTCGAAACACTGATTGTTCGACTCCAATCGTCTTCTGACATGCTGTTTCGACTTAATGTCTCTAGGGTCAAGACATACAAGGCTTCAGTATAGCTTTGCAATGAGTTGATATCAAGGTCTACCAAACCTTCACGCTGCTGGTCAGCATCAATTTGTTCAGGGGTATCCATGCGAACGCCAATGGTTATTCCTGAGTTTTGCCCATCTGATCGATCGAACATATGAATTGGGTAGTTCGCAAGTAGTCCTCCATCAATTAAGAGATGTTGAACAGAACTACTGGATGGATCTTCTACTACTTCTCCCTCTGCAGTAATCGGTACAGCTTCGAAATAGAAGGGAATTGAAATCGCAATGCGCATCGCATCCGAAAGACGCATTTCTGGATAGGTCTCGACTGATAAGTACACCAGTTCTTGACGGTTCACAGAAGTGGCTGTTACATAGAGATCGAGGAACCCGGCATTTCTGGCCTCAGCGAAGGTGGTTTCTGTACTTCCTGTTTTCAAAGCAATGACAGAGGCAATCCACTCATGGAACTGATCACCTGGGTACCAACCGTAGTGCTTATTCATGCGATAAACTCCCGAAGCTAAAAAAGGAACTTGGGCATCATTGAAACTTTCCCAGGGTGTAGATTCTATGATGCGAATAATCTCTTCGGGCTCATAGCGTAGGGAAAGTAACAAAGCGGTTACCGCTCCAGCTGAGGTACCTCCAACGCGTTGCAATGAATCTAGATGACCTTGTTCATTTAAAGCCTCTATTACTCCCCCGTAGGCGAGTCCGCGAATTCCAGCACCTTCAAAAACAAGGTTCTCCGGATGTTGGGTATAGCCATTCCGCGCTAGCGAAATAAAGAGAAAAAGGAAGAGTGAAAGGTGAAGAAGGGGACGCATAAGGTAGTTTTCACGAAGGTAGTAACCTCTAGAAAACGAACTTCTGGCGGAATATATTTCCGTCAGCATCCATCACATGAAGAATACCGCGGTGAATGTTCAGATCCATTTCAAACACCTCACCTTCATCCATCGTTTGTGTTTGTTGCTGGATCAATTGACCGCTGAACGAATAGACCGAAAACTGACAGGCTTGGATTGACTTCCCTTGGTAACGAATTTGAGCACGTTCAGAAACAAACGAAACATCGAAGGTTTCGTAGTATGGCAAGCTTACTTCAATCACCGGCGAATAGGTGAACATGCCGTTGAAGTCTTGCTGGCGAAGTCGAACGTAGTAACTGCCTCCGGCATGGAGATCTAGCATGTGATGGTAGGTGTTCGAAACACTCGAATTACCATTGCCAGGTACAAACTGAACCGGTTCAAAATCAGCAAGCGTGCGTCCAATTTCTACGTAGAAGCCTTGATTATCTTGTTCTGAAGCCGTTTCCCAACTCAGTAAGAGATCGGTTCCATCTAAATAGGCGTCGAAACTGGTGTAAGTCACCGGAAGAAGAATGCAGAAGGGACAGGTTCCATCGACGTAATTCACGTCGTAGGTAATGATTTCATCAGCGCGATTCGCCGAACCTTCAACAACAATATATCCGCCCGTTTGGGTATGTGAATCGTACAGCGTTGAATTGCTTGCACCGGTCATCCAGGGTGAAGAACCAGCGCTGTTTCTTACCCTCAATTGATCTCCACTATCTGCCCCGCTGGCTGTACAACCAGGACGGTTAGACATACGCGCTTCTACTTGAATTTCGCAGGATGCATCTTGGGTATCAATCCAAACAGACATCGATTGTTGTCCGCCATCACAATTCCCTGAAGTACCCGCACCGCAATTGGGTCCGCCGTATGCCAGGAGGTTACAACCACCAAGACATCCACACCCTGCCCCGGAAACACTGAGGGTTCCGGAAAGGCATTGAGCCTGAGCGGCTAGAGGTAACATGAACAAAACGCCAATGAGAGAGCGAAGCATGTTTTTCGTTTTTGCGCCGCAAAGGTCTGATATCCTATTCGTTTCCAGCGTTAATCTTCCATTAATTTTATGCAAATTCAGCCCATGGCTACTATCGGATTAATCAGCGTTGCTTGCGCCATCGCCACCGTTCTTGGAATTGCCCTCTACATCTTTGGCTATGCCCGAAAAGCTAGGATGATGAAAATTAGCGCCATCCTCACTTTTGTGTTAGGATTTGGAGGCTTGATTTACATCTTGGCGAAGTATGGTGAGAAGCCTGAGCAGGCAGGCTCAGCATCAGCTACCTACTGGAATGTGATCAAATGGACACAAACAACTGATCTTGGGGGCGACAATATTCATATTGATGATCTGACCGAAAGCTGGGATGGAAACCTAAAAATTGTGGTGGACAGTGACCGAATTAAGTTCGGAGATGGGAAATCACAGTGGGTTCAACGCGAGTTTCAGGCTACTGATACCACTTGGGTATTTGCCCTTGAATCTACCCCTGGTGGCCCTCCCCTGACCGGAACATTCAAGGTTCTGTCACCAGGAGAAAATGAATTGCTGCTCTCAAAAACCGATGGCCGCATGACTGAATTGATTAACCTAGTCAAAGTCAACTAAGCACCTATGTACATCTATAAATCCTTTGGGGTCAAAGGCATCTTATCATTCAGTGGCGGGCACATTGCCTGGCTTACCTTGTGGATGACCGCAGTAGCAGCGCTGTACTATTACACCGATGGTTCTGTTTTTTATGTCTCATGGATACCAGTGAGTGTGATTGGTACTGCAGTCGCTTTCTATGTAGGTTTCAAAAACAATCAGTCTTACGATCGCATGTGGGAAGCTCGGAAAATCTGGGGCGCCATTGTCAATAGCAGTCGCGAATGGGGCACCGCTGTTAAAGGCTATTCCATAGGTGGCTTTGAAGGGAAGGAAGCGCTTTCAGATCAAGAGCTGGATGAAATCAAAACCCGCCTGATTCACCGCCACATCGCTTGGTTGTACCAATTGCGCTTGAACTTGTTGGTTCCAACGGAATGGGAGCACATTAATCAAGGATTCCACGTGGCGCGAACGACAGAAAACCGAATGAAGCGCTTTGGGCTTGGGCTCATTAAAGATCGAGATCATGAAGATGTCATTCAGCGTTGCACAAGCAAGGAGGAACAAGCCATTATGGCTGATAAAAAGAACAAGGCTACCTTCTTAGTTGATCGTCAAGGCGAAGACCTGAAAGCGCTCTACGAAGCAGGAGTTATCGATAGTTTCCGCCATACGTCACTTCAGAAAATCTTAGGCGATCTCTACATCCATCAAGGAAGATGTGAACGCATTAAGAAGTTCCCTTTCCCTCGTCAGTACGCGAATATGAGCTTTATCTTCGTGAGTATATTCATCTTTCTCTTGCCTTTCGGACTCTTACCGCAATTTGCGGAAATGGGTAGCTACGGAATCTGGGTTGCTATCCCGATTCTAGTCGTTGTAAGCTGGATTTACATGATGATGGAATTGATTGGTGATTACAGTGAAAACCCCTTTGAGGGCCTCGGGAATGATATACCAATGTTGAGCCTTTGTCGAACCATTGAGATTGACTTAAGACAAATGCTTGATGAGAAAGAAATTCCACCGGGTATTGAAGCCAATAATGGTGTTTTGATGTAAATCCCCATTTTTTCGTCATTTCCAGCTACCGCTGGGAATTCTTTAGATTCCGTTCGCCACTATATTCGGCTGCAACCCTCTGTTTTCCATAGAATAAGACATGGGAAACTTCGGAAGCATATCGGCCATGCGGAAGGCCATCAAAGAGAATCGTGACGCCGCGAAATATGCCACAACGAGTCATCGTAAGTCAAGGCATTCAGACGAACATCGAAAGGAAATCTATCTTGATCTACCTGAGCCAGACCCTGTGCGATTAGCTGCCCTTAAAGCAGAATTCCAACAAGCTAGACGTAAACAAAATCGGCGCTTGCTAATCTTGGCTCTCGTCTTAGCTTCGGCGGCGGTAATGGTGTACTTTGTGTACATTCAACCCGTCTTATTTGATTCATGATCACCATACGTCAAGCCACCGATTCAGATCTCACCGCCATAGTGCTCTTGCTTGCCAATGACAAGCTTGGGGAGCATCGTGAGGATGCGACTCTTCCGCTAAACAGCAAGTACACAGCCGCCTTCGCCCGAATTGACGCAGATGAGAATCAAGAATTAATGGTGCTAGACCATGAAGGAGAAGTAGTGGGTTGTTTCCAATTGACGTTCATCCCCTATTTGACTTACCAAGGGGGAACCAGAGCTCAAATTGAAGGGGTACGAATTCATGAGCATATGCGAGGTCAAGGTTTAGGTGAACAGGCATTCCGATGGGCCATCGCAAGAGCAAGAAGCAAAGGCGCTCATTTACTGCAACTTACCACTGACAAGCAACGTCCAGACGCACTTCGCTTCTATGAAAAGCTAGGATTTGTTGCTTCACATGAAGGAATGAAGCTCAAATTCCCTGAAAATGAAGGTCATTCGAAATAAATAGACGACCTTTGCACCTTACTTTTTAAACAATCCCACTTGTCATCATTTGATCACCTGGGGCTTTCAGAGCCTAGTTTAAGGGCAATCCGAGAGATCGGATTTGAAAAGCCAAGCGAAATTCAGGCGAAAGCCATCCCCGAGCTCATTTCTGGGTTTACTGACTTGATTGGCCTCGCGCAGACAGGTACAGGTAAGACAGCGGCGTTCGGGCTTCCGATGTTGGAGCATATCGATCCATCAAAACGATACACCCAGGCGTTGATCTTGGCACCTACCCGAGAATTGGGTCAGCAGATTGCCGAACAGATCAAATTGTTTGGAAAGTACCGCGAGAAAATCAACATCCTTTGTGTCTATGGTGGAGCTAGTATTGTTCCCCAATTGAAAGCCTTGGAACGTCCACAACACGTGATCATCGCTACACCTGGACGTTTGATCGACCTTATCCAACGTAAGGCGGTAAAACTCGGGCAACTTCGCATCATGGTTCTTGACGAAGCTGATGAGATGTTGAACATGGGCTTCAAGGAGGACCTTGATCGTATTTTGAGCTACACTCCTGAGGAAAAACTCACATGGCTATTCAGTGCCACGATGTCGAAAGAGATTCGTCGCATTGTTCAGGAATACATGGAGGACCCGATGGAGATTAAGGTCAGCCAGAAAAACGAAGTCAATAAGAACATTGATCACCGTTTCGTGGTGGTGCGTATGTCGGATAAGCTAGAAGCGCTCAAGCGTTTCATGGATGTGACTCCAGATATGCGAGGTATTGTATTCTGTCGAACAAAGAGAGATACACAAAACACCTCTGATGAGCTCTTCAAAAAGGGCTACCGCGCTGATTCTCTTCACGGAGATTTGAGCCAGCATCAGCGCGATCGTGTAATGCGTCGTTTCAAGAACCATGACCTTCAAGTACTTGTAGCGACTGACGTAGCTGCGCGTGGTATTGATGTCTCAGACTTGACACACGTGTTCCACTACAGCTTGCCAGATGATTCTGCGTTCTACACTCACCGCAGTGGACGTACGGCACGCGCTGGAAAGAAAGGAACTTCTATTTCATTCGTTGGCGGACGTGACAAGCACCGTATTGATCGACTTAGTCGTGATCTTAAAATTCGTTTCCGTGAGATTTCGATCCCTACCGCTGAGTTGATTCAAGAAATCCGCGTAGAAGAGTGGGCTCGTAAGATAGAACAGCAGCGAGTAAGTCCTTTGTTAGATGACCAGCTTTTCAATAAAGCACGTGGCATCCTAAAAGACATGGGTAAAGACGAGTTGATTGCTCGTTTATTGACTCGTGAAGTGGAGCGACTTGAAATTGATCTATCACTAGACGCTGCTACTACGAAAGGACGATTCCGCGATAGCGATGAAGAACCTAGATGGCGAAAGAAGGGGCCAAAAGGCTACAACAAGCGCAATGGCGGTAGAAAAGAGTTCAAGCACGGTCGTAAGAAGTCTTCATACGGAAAGAAAAAAGGGAAACGTCGTTAATTCGTAGCTCCCTGGGTTCTAGGTAGATTCTTCTATATTGGGGAGTCCTTAATCAAACCTTATGAACCCTATCCTCAGAAATGTACTTGCTATCATAGCAGGAATCGTCGCTGGATCCATCGTCAACATGGGCCTAATCCAAGTGATTGGCATGATGATACCCGCTCCTGAAGGAGTGGATGTCAATGACATGCAATCCATTATTGATAATGCAGATAAATTCGAAGGCAAACACTTCGTCGGACCATTCCTAGGTCATGCTATTGGAACCTTAGTGGGTGCTTGGGTAGCTGTAAGACTTGCAGCTACTAAACGCATCAGCATTGCCTTGGCATTAGGAATCTGGTTCCTATTGGGTGGAATCACCGCCGCTGCACTCATTCCTTCACCAACCTGGTTCATTATACTAGACCTAGCGCTAGCTTATATCCCAATGGCATGGTTCGCGTGGATGATTTCGAAGAAGGATCCCCCTGAAACGGATATACCTTCTGAAGTGCTCGATGCATAAAGAACATGAAATAAAAAAGGCGCCTCAAGGGCGCCTTTTTCAATATCTCTTAGTGATCAGAACTTGTAACTGAATCCGATCGCTAGTACTTCTTTAAACTGTACTCCGGGTCCTCGACCTGAATCGATCAAAACACCTTCGTCGTTGAATACCTCATCCTTCTTTTGAAGGGCGATATCATCATCGTACAACAATTGTGTAGAGACCGTTGCGTTCATGAACTCGTTGATCTTCATTGAGATCAATACTTCCCAGTTAACATCAATGTTTCCTGGGTTGTTCAAGTAGTTGGAGAAGAGATCAATCTTTGTTAGGAAGCTCACGTTCTCTACCACTGCAGTGTTGTATGCTGCGCGAACGTATCCTCCGATCTCAGATCGGAAGTTCTCTCCTGGATCTACTCCAAAAGCACCGATGTCAGCCAATGAATCATTCATTACGATGGTCATCTTGTATGTCGCTGGCGAGATGAACGCCGTGAACTTGTTGTTCGGCTTGTAATCCATACCGAGCGATGCCAATGTGTAGGCAGGTGCCAAGAGGTCAGAGATGATGTTCGACTCATCAGGCACTCCGTCAACCAAAGCGTAACCTGGTGCAAACTGAGTTCTGAAGTTCAGTAATGCGCTGTAGTACCATTTCTTGCCAGCCTTGTAACCGTATTTCGAAGCGAAGTCAATACGGTCATCGGTCTTGATCAATACTCCTTCTTCTCCTTGACGTAAAAGTCCGTAGGCAAGGTCAAGTGTATTATCCCAAGAAGCTTTTCCTTTAGAGTAGTTCGCGAAAAGGTTGACCAACGCTGTACCAGAAAGTGAACTTTGTCCACCGGCAGCCCAGTTTTCAAGGTAAACTTGGCTAAAGTTGAGTCCGAGGGTTCCCCCTTTCTTCCAGCTTGTATCAGCTGGAGCAGCATCATCTTGCTGAAGTGCTGTGAAAACCTTTTCCTTTTCTGGTTCAGACAGTAGGCTATCTTGAGCAAATAGGCTCACGCTCGAAAAAAGAGCGATCGACAGAAGTAGCTTTTTCATCGTTCTAAAATTGATTCGATCTAATTAGTTGTTGATCATATGTACATCCACCTGCGGGAACGGAATGCTAATGTTCGCATTATCGAGCGCAAGTTTACAGTTTTCCAATGTATCGAAGTATACATCCCAGTAATGATCTGGGTGACACCAAGGACGAACAGCAAAATTTACCGAACTATCGGCAAGTGCCGAAACCGCACATGTCGGAGCAGGGTCCTTCAACACACGGTCATCTGCCAACATCACGTTCATCATCACCTCTTTCGCTTGTTTAATATCTGAGTCATAAGACACCCCGATCGTCAAATCAACTCGGATCTTTCCTTCTCGAGTGTAATTGATAAGATGATTATTCATCACAGCGCCATTCGGCATGATGGCTGTTTTGTTTTCTGGGGTGAGCAGTACCGTATTGAAGATCTGAATCTCCTTAACTACACCTAGTACACCTTGAGACTCCACCAAGGAACCTACTTTGTATGGCTTGAAGATCATAATCAGTACTCCACCGGCGAAGTTTGCCAAGGTTCCTTGAAGGGCTAATCCAACTGCTAATCCAGCAGCACCTACAATGGCCACGAAGCTTGTTGTTTCCACGCCTACCATGTCAGCAACAGCGATGAAAAGGACAATTTTAAGGATCCATCCAGCAAGGCTAGCCACAAAAGACTTCAAGGCTTCCTCCATCTTACTTCGATCGCATGCTTTGCGTACCGCTTTCTGAACGAGTTTGATGATTCTCATACCAATGATGAGGACCAGGATAGCAAGTAGCACCTTTGGTGCGTAGCTCATAATGAGTTCTCCGCCTTTGTCAATCCAGGCGTTCCAGTCAATGTTTTCCATGTTGTATTTGGTTATCTGTTTAGGCTTATTCCTCGTTCGGTTTTTCGAGGATCAAAACTTGTTCTTCAATCAATTGCTTACTTGGCACGACCATGTTTCCGTCGGCTGTTTCGATCGTCACAGAAACACTGTCAATAGTAAGGATGGTACCCTCTACCTCTCCCATGCGAATGCGTTGACCCTCTCTGAATTTCCCTTTGCTGTAGAAAGAGCTCAACATGTTGGTGACAATGTGTCGAGAGGCGATTCCATACGACAATGCAAAGGCAAGAAGTACAGAAGCGAGAATGATGGTCAGGTTCGAAGTGATAATATCTGTATCAATACCTGCTTGGTTCAAGGCTGTAATCGCGATGAAGATGAAAAGCAGATAGTACACGATGTTCGCGATGGTCTTTGCACCCGAGATCCCAATCGAATTGGCCGCGGTATAAACCATGGTTTTAATCAACTCAGCAACGTAAACACCGATGATGAAGATGATCAATGAAATCCCCAAAGTTGGCAAGTACCCCATGAAGGCCGCAATTCCATCTGTCAACATTTGCCATCCGAGTACGTTGGCTGCTGAAGTGATGAAAAGCAACATGAGAATCCAGTAAAAAATGCGCGAAAGGACGTATGCTCCGCTGAGATCCTTTTTGATTTTCGAGAGCATTTTGTCTAAACCGATCTTCTCAATAAGAGCATCAAATTTGATCGACTTGAGTCCTTTGTGGATGAGTCCGGCGAATAATTTGGAGATAATCCAACCAACAAGAAGTACCACCAATGCACTGATCACGATAGGTACGTAATCAGCGATGCCTTCACCAAATGAGGCAAAGGAATTCATCAGCGCTTCTTTAATTCTATCAAGTGTTTCCATGGCTATAATTAGGATTCGTCGTTGTCAGAAGATTTGTTTGAGCGGGACAATTTTTCGATGATTACCGCGGAAAAATCACCCACGAATAGCTGCACGAAACGCAACATCAAGACCACGGTCTTCACGCTACCCATCACGTCTTTCCGGAGGTTTTCCGGAAGCTCTTCTCGGGGCTCTATGATTTTAAACGGATTGTCACTCATCTGTGTAAGTTTTGCGGTAAGTCTCCACAGCTTTTGCTCTTGCTCTTTTTACCCTCATTTTCACTGCACTTTCAGAGATCTCGAGGGCAGCCTCAAGGTCTTTGACAGACATATCATCTTGATACTTCATCAAGAGAATTGCCTTGTCGTCAGGAGAAATCAGATCCAGAACACTCGCAAGCCTACTTGCTTTTAGGCTTAGAAGTTCCTTTTCGTTTCGGTCATCTTCGTCATTTGGTATGTTGACCAGTTGGTCATCTGACTCATAGCGCACCTTGTTGTTTTTGCGCAGGTAGTCGATACAGAAGTTGTACGTCAAACTGTACAACCATGTCGAGAAGCGAGACTTGTGCGTGAATCGAGAGAGATTCACGAAGGTCTTTATAAAGATATCGTGCGCGAGGTCTTGTGCGAGATCGGTATCCTTGACGAAGCTGATGCATTTGTGATACACCTTCTCCGCATACCGGTCGTACAGTATCCCAAAATCGTCGTGGCTTTTTTCTTCCACTACGATCTTGACGATTTCCTCGTCAGATAACTTACGCTTCTTGCGCTTTAACAATTTGGTGTGGCTATTTGTCAGTCTTGTGACGGCACTCCGTTCAAAAGGTCACACCAAGGTGTCATTTTTCTTATGTGGGAATACGAGTGAAAGAACTATTCACTAACAAAAGGCTTGTGGAATCTAGGTTTCATGAACAATAAAACCACCACGCCTAGCACCGAAAGAAGTGCCGATAACTGATAAGTCATTGGGATAATTGATACATCTCCCTGGTACATCGCACCGGAAATAAACGCCCCCGCGCCGATACCAACCTCTAACGACATGAGCATTGTTCCCAAGGCCATGGCTGTCTTACCTGGCTTGGCAAAGTCAACGGTCCATGCGAAGATCGTTGGCATGTTAATTCCAATACTGACTCCATAGATCACACCTCCGATACTGGCTACTAGTGGATCTTTCGCAATACTAATCACGCCCATTCCAATAGCTAGTAACACCGCACCAATTATCAAGAGCGGTATACGGCCATGCTTATCGCTCGCCTTTCCGGCAAAGAAGCGCGTAGCGATGGAGCTGATCACAATGGTGGTATTAAAAGCCCCTCGATACGTGTAACCTAGATCTCCCACGAAGTCTGGAGACACCGTCAAAAACACTCCGAACGCGAAGGCCGGAGGAAGCAACACCACCGCTGCAGGCCAGCTTGAAAAATCGAAAAGTTGTCCTTTGAAGAGATTGAAATGGCGCAACTGAATCGGTTTCGGATCAGGTAGCGATTCCTTCAATCGTGTGGTTAAGATTAATGCCACAACACCTAGGAGCCCAGAAGCGATAAACATGGCATCATAACCGTAATGTACACGCACTACACTACCAATGGCTGGTCCTAGTGCCATTCCAGCATTCCCGGCTACGCCGAGCAGCCCCATGGCCTCTCCCCTCCTCGAAATATGGATGACATCGGATAAGTAGGCGGTGGTTCCAGTTGGACGAAACCCCGTACTTAAACCGTGGAAGAATCTTAGCGCTAAGAAGGCCCATACAGACCATACTCCGAGGTATGCAAAGCTTGCAACTACCGTGACGGCGGTTCCGATGTAAATTACTTTCATCCGGCCGGCGTCATCCGCCATTCGTCCACTAACAAATCGCGAGAAAAAAGCATTTAAGGTGAACAGACCAACGATCCAACCGATATACTCTTCACCACCAAGGGTTTTCAAATAACCTGGAAGCTCTGGAAGAAGCATCGAAAAGCTACACATGAAGAAAACCGTACTGCTACAAAGTACCCAGAACTGAGGGGTAAAGATTCGATGCTTTGTCATGTGCCGCAAAGGTAGGTCAGAATCCAAGATTTGCAGTGAGTATTAATGAACTTCTCTCAGAGATGTTAGTTCTTTATGCAAACATCTGAACTATGCTTAAACGCACTCATCTCTCGGCACTTACACTTCTCCTTTTCTTCACAGTTCAAGCCACGGCGCAACTCAACTCAGAGGGCACCCGTTTCTGGATGGCTTATATGGAGAACATCACCCTACAGTTCAACGGAGAACCAACCTTTGGATTTTGGGTATACAGCGACGGCCCTGTCACGGGAACGATGACTGTTCCTCAAACCGGTCTGACCGTGCCGTTTGAAGGTTCGGGAGGTGCGCTGGAAGTGATTTTACCTGAAGCCATCTGGTACAATGAAAACTCCCAGGTGATTACGAACAAGGGTATTCTGATCGAGACAGATATTCCAGTTAATGTATCAGGGATACATTATCGAACTTACTTCAGCGACGGTTCAAGACTAATTAGTGAAGACTTACTGGGAAGCGATTACTTGGTACTCGCAGGCGTAGATCAGAATGGCGGATCGTTCAGCGCCATGACGATTGTAGCGACCGAAGACCAAACTGAAATTGAAATCATTCCAAGTACGCTGACGACGGAGTTGTTTCCGGGAGGTACACCTTTCACCATCACCATGGACGAAGGGCAGTCATACCAAATCAAAGCTACGGGAGACCTAACAGGAACGACGGTCACCGCAATTGGAGGAGAGAAGATTGCCGTATTCACTGGAGCCCAACAAGCGGCTGTTGGTTGTACGGGTGAAGACAGCCACCTTTGGGAACAAATGCCTCCTTTGAGTTTTACGGGACTCGAATTCCCTCTCATTCCTTACTTGAGTCAAGGTACCTGTGAGTATAAGGTTCTTGCAACTGAAGATGACACTGACATCTACCTTTCATGTGACGACATTGTCACGCTGAATGCAGGTGAAACCTTCAATTATTCGTTGAACACACCGGAGATTTTGAAAGCAACCAAAGGGGTGTTCATCGGACATTTCAACCGAAGTAGCGATTGCAATGCCACCGACGCCGGACCTTCATTCGCCATTCTCAATCCTCTGAAAAACCAGTCGACCGGTCAGTCTTTATTGAACAGTGACCTCGTAGGACCGATTACACAGTTCTTCAGCGACTATAGCATCAACTTCGTTGCTTTAGCCGGAACAGAAAGTGGCGTTAACCTTAATGGAAATATGGTTTCGTTCTCGCCTATTCCAGGCAACTCTAATTGGGTTTACGCAAGTGTCGCGATGCCAGCAGGAACAAGCAGCTTCACCGCTCCAGATGGCGTTTGGGTTCAGACCGCATCCTTTGGTGATTTTGATGCCTGCACTTATGCTTTGGGTTTCAATGTAGAAGTAATTCCAGATAATGATATCGCCTTAACGGCGGAACCAAATCCAACGACCAACTCCTTCTGCGCTGGGAACCAAATCCCCTTCAGCTACGAGAGTGACGGAATACTCACCAATATTCTCTGGGATTTCGCTGGACTAGGAACAAGCATGGAAGAGACTCCCATATTCACATTCACGGAGCCTGGAACCTACGAAGTTCTTTTTACGGCAGAGCTAGATGGTTGTCCGGTTTCTGCTAGTATTGTGGTTGAAGTCGAACAGTGTGACATTGTGAGTGTGCAGGAGTTAACCAGCTCTATACAACTGAGCTATTCCGCCGCAGGCGAAATAATTATTAGCGGAAACACCTCAACGATTCATCTTCAGGTATATGCTGCAAATGGCCAACTTGTCATTGATCAGACGAATGTTGATCAGCGCGTGCGACTTGACGATCTAGCATCAGGAATGTACGTTGTGCAAGTGTCGAGCGGAAATCAAACGGAACGACTGAAAGTCTTCCGATAATTATAGGTCGAGATTCTTGGCCCACACGGGAACCAATACCTGTACTGGATCACCCACATGAATACGGGCGCCTTTTTCTACCCAGCCAACTAAGCCTCGCTTGCCTTTGGCTGCTGCGGTGAAGGCCTTTCCATTGATGTCAACTCCCGCTTGCTCCATCATCTCTTGAGGGAACTTACATGGCAGGTTCTCTTCATAAACCACGAGCGTAGCAACGTATGGGTTCTTGCCTATTCGAATGCGGGTAAAGGGAGGAAGTTTGGTAAGGTTTGGAATACCCTCGAAAAGCATGTTCGCTCCAAGGTGAGAAGGCTCTAGTTGCTCCAGCTCCATGGCTTTAGCGATTTCTCGCAATTCCTCCACACTGAGTGCAGACCACTGGCGATGGTTAGCCACAGGAGTTCCTTTCTTGTAGAGGTTCTGTTCACGCACCCCAGCGCTTTTATGGAATCCCGAGTGACGGTCACCTGGAATACCCGCTAAGGTTAAACTCATCTTGTCTACATGTTGAGTCACAAATGATTTCCCCTTAAAGGTTCTCAGGAGTGCTACAACTTTTCCCTGCTGTGGTAGTTTTTCAAACTTCATCTTCTCCGCAAATATCATAAAGTCAAGGCACTTTCCGTTCATCCTAAACAATCAGTACCTTTGATTCGTGCAGTTAAAGACAGATTATCCATCAAAAGTGATCATCGCTTGGGGCGAGGCTATCAGCGGAAACAACGAGATCCGCGATTGGCTCATTCGAAGCGGCTACCCTGAATTAGGGTTGTTTTGCTTTGCTCTGAGAAATGAGCAAAGTGCACGCGATTGGCTGCTCCAAAATGGCTTCCCTCACCTAATGGCACTCATCAATGGGTCTGAAGGAAATCCAAATGCTGTATTCTGGCTTCGTAAGAACGACCTCGATATTATGGGGTATATGGCACGGGCTGCAGACAATGATGAAAATGCCGCAATGTGGCTCATTGAGAACGGCTACAGAGAATGGGGTGTTATCGCCGAGAAGATGCGATTAGTGAAGAACCAAATCGAGTTCGATAATAACGACGTCCACAAATTTTCTACTGACTAAGAACGCGAAGGCTTGTATAACAGCCTCGTCAGTTTCTTTTCGTCAAAGACCTCATTCGCTACTTCTAGCAATTGTTCCGCTGAAATTTTTTCGATTGATCGATAAACCTCTTGCAGCGAATCTACGCGATCATACATCAGGAAGCTTTTTCCGAGGGCGATCATCGTTCCTACTCCACTCTCTTGAGCGAGTGCAATCTGTCCGATCAACTGTTGCTTCGCCATATGAAGCTGGGTAGTCCCGAGCGATTTTTCGCGCAGTTTCTTCAGCTCGTTTCGTACAAGTCGTTCAGCTTTTGCAAATAATCGCTCATCTGTGCCCAAGTAGATCTGAACAATCCCAGTATCTGAATAAGGAGAGTAACTTGACTCAATATTGTAAGCAATGCCATGCTTCTCGCGAACCTGCAAGTTCAAGCGGCTATTCATGGCTGGCCCACCTAAGACGTTATTCAATAAGACCAGAGCTGTCTTGTTTTTATGTCCGGCGTGATAACCTTCATTACCCAAGATGTAGTGCATCTGGAAAGTCTCCTTCTGCACTTCCTCTTCTCGAGCTTGATATCCGCTAAACGGCTGACGTGGTTCCTGAGTAATGCGGTCACCCCATGAAGCAAAATGCTTTTCACACATGGCCTTGATTCGCTTCGGTGAACTTGGGCCCACTGAACTGAAAACGATTTGATCACTTCGGTAGCGACGATCAATCATCTCAAAAATGTCTTCCCGCGATAGCGATCTAACGCTATCCTCCGTACCGAGAATGTTCCTTCCGATGGGGTGTCCTTTAAATAAGAGCTCCTCAAAGTCATCGAAGATCATTTCACTTGGGGCATCTAAGTAACTGTTGATCTCATCGATGATCACATCTTTCTCCTTCTCAATTTCTTTGAGCGGAAAAGTGCTTCGGAAGGTAATATCTGCGATCAGCTCAATCGCACGCGAAAGGTGCTTATCAAGGAAACTAGCGTAAACCCAGGTCTCTTCCTTGGTCGTATAAGCATTGATTTCAGCACCTACGCTATCTAATCGACTGAGAATGTGATAGGTTTTACGGCGTTCAGTGCCTTTGAAGAAACAATGTTCAATGAAGTGAGCAAGCCCTTGTTGATTGTCCTTTTCATCACGCGAACCGGCATTCACAATCAAACCACAATGCGCAACTTGGCTTGTCGTCTGTCTATGAATTACTCGGATGCCGTTCGGCAATTGAAAAGTGTGAAAGTCCATGGGCCCGCAAAGATACGCTAAGGAAACCTTTTGACGTGCGAAACGTATTTACGCACGATGCCACACCCTATTAAAAACATCGCCTTCGCTGTTGCCATGCTGATAAGTTTGGCAACAAGCGCACAGTTCTCCAATGTAGCCGCAACCGTTGGCGCTGATATTGCCGGAAACAAAGACGGCGGTGTCAGCATTGTCGACTTCAATAACGACGGCTGTCTCGACATCTTGGTAAATACGAGCAATGGCACTTATCGTACGCGACTGCTTCAAAGTGATTGCAACTACCCTGACCCTTCATTTACTGATGTTACAGCAACATTGGCTCCACACCTTTTGGATGGAACGTTAGAACGTTCATGTGTTTGGGGTGACTACAACAACGATGGTTACCTAGACTTTGCGCGAAATCGAGCATACCACCTTGAAGTGTATTTGAACCAAGGCCCGGGTGGAGATCCGGCATGGAGTTTTGGTGACGGCGATCATGAACCCAACTATGAAATTACCACGCTAACGAATGGTCTGAACTGTGAAGGATTAGCATGGCTCGATTATGAGGGCGACGGTTTCCTTGACCTCATCCTCGAGAATCACAATTATGGAGTAGATATTCTGGAGAACCCTGGCGATTGCACCAGTAACTTCACCCATGTTACACCGAATTCGAGTCCTTTAGGTCTCTACACTTCTGCCACCGACGGTGATTATATGGCTACCGCCGATTACAATGACGACGGTTGGGTAGATCTCTTAGTTCGTAAGAAAGATCAGAACGACCTTCTTCGCAACGATGGAGGAAGCTTCACCGACATCATGAATATTGACGACGCTGATAATGGAAACAAAGGGGCTGTCATCTTTGCCGATTTCGACAACGATGGAGACTTTGATCTGTTCTGGACGGCGAATGGCACCACTCAAATCTGGGAACAAACGTCTACAGGTTCTTTCTCTTCCACAGGGGAACCGGCGACCTCTGCTAGTGTCACATTCGGAACTGGCATTGACGGTTGCGCCGCTGGGGATGTTGACAACGACGGTGACCTCGATCTTTTCGTTGCCGACGATAGCGGCGCGAGCTATCTGTTCACCAACGAATCTACTCCTGGAAACTTCTCATTTACACACAACAACCGATCGATCTATGTCAACGGAGACGCCGAAGGATGTGTATTTGCCGATTACGACGCCGACGGAGACATGGACCTTTATGTCAACCGTTCCGGCGGCAACCAACTATGGAGAAACAGCACCAACAATAGCAACTACCTTTTCATTGAACCACTTCTTGACCTTGGAGGAGGATTTACGCGAGTAGACCACGGAGCAACAGCGGTTCTGAAATCATCAGATGGAACGACCATTGTTGGTGGAATTCGAGACGCACACACTTCGTTCGGACACGGGTGTATGCACGCTTCTTCGATCCATTTCGGCCTTCCAGATGGACCGGACGAGACCTACCAATTGCTCCTGAACTTCACGAACATCGGCGGTGAGCGTGTGCAAGTAGATACACTAATCACACCTTCAGATCTCACAGATCAGACCTTCCGCTACGTACGTGATAGTTTTGGGGTACTCAGCAACATTGGTTGTAATCTACTTCCGGTAGAGTTGAATTATTTCAAGGCCACACCGCAAGACAAGGTCATCGAAGTTGAATGGGCTACCTATACGGAACATGACAATGATTACTTCATCTTGGAACGATCGGCTGATGGATCTCAATGGGAGAAATTAGCTCAAGTAACAGGTGCAGGTACAACACTGACACCTCAGTTCTATCAATTCACCGACCCATTCCCACTTACAGGAATCAACTACTATCGATTGAAGCAAGTAGACTACAATGGCGCTGTGAATGGCCCTTGGTTAACAGCAGCGTCGATGGAGAATGATGCGTTCTCGTTGCGCTTATATCCCAACCCAATTTTGCCAGCACATGACAGCTGGTATATTCAATTGAGTGGGTTGATGGGTGATGCTGAAGTCACACTGATCGGATCAGGCGGAAAGATCATCGAGACCTACGATCTACCTTTTGATCGCACCCATGCGACGCTCGAACTCAACAAACCGAGTGATATCAATCCTGGCGTCTATTTCGTTAAGGTTCGTTCGGGATCACACACGATCACACGAAAACTACTCTTTAGATAGTCTTGCGATTCACCGCTCAAATGGGCATCTTCACGCCATGGAACGTCGAATTTCCAAGGCTCTGATCATTTGTTTTTTTCTTTTGGCTAACGCCGGAACGAGCATCGCTCTTCTAGGTCAATATGCCGCAGGAGACACGATAACCGTTTCCGCCGAAGGCGAGATCACCCCACTCACCATTCAAACAGAGAATGGCCCCTTAGACATTGCCATCAAAGTTGAAGAACCACCTGGAATTCTTGACGAAACCGGAGTCTGGATATTAATCTCGGTGATTGCCGTGGCGATTATTTATTTCGCTTTCCGCTTCTTCTTGAATCGATCAAGAAAGAATGCCGTGCTGGAGGCAAAACTGGCCCACCTTGAACGTTCAGCCCTTCAGGCGCAGATGAACCCGCATTTCATCTTCAATAGCTTGAATTCGATCCAAAGCTACATTGCCAATGAAGAGAATGAGAAGGCGAATCGATTCCTGGCTAAGTTCAGCCGACTTGTTCGTTCAATGCTGAACCACGCACGCTCCCAGAAAATCACTTTGGAGGAAGAAATCGAATCACTCCGCCTCTACATGGAACTGGAGAAAATGCGTTTCAAAGACAAATTTGACTTCGACATTGTGATTGATGAGGATATTGATCCAACAGATATTATCCTTCCTCCACTACTCATTCAACCGTATCTCGAGAATGCGATCATTCACGGACTAGCTCAGACTCGCAGCCAAGGTCAAATCCGTTTGTACTACATCATGGACGGAAAGTACTTGTTAGCTACGGTGACGGATAACGGAATCGGTTACGAAACTTCCAAACGCCTGAAACAACAGCAAGGCGTCAAAACGCTCCATAAGTCAGTTGGGATGACCATCACCCAAAAACGACTTGAAATGTTGGACGAAGGGAACACAGATAAGAAGGTCACAATCCAAGAGGTGAAAGATCGCCAAGGAGAGGTTCTAGGAACTAAAGTGGATGTCAAGATCAGGGTATCCTGAGCCATTTGCGAACTTTTTCTCAACTTAGGACAACCAGAACAACGCCATGATCAAGACTATTATCGTAGACGACGAGGAAGATGCACGCGGAACATTGCGCGCTTTTCTTCGCATGTACTGCCCATCTGTAGAGCTTATTGACGAAGCCTCGGGTGTGCAAGATGGTTACCGAAAGATCATGGCAGGTGAACCCGACCTCGTACTTCTAGACATTCAAATGGAAGACGGAACTGGTTTTGATTTGCTCGAGAAGGTCCGAAACCCAAAGTTTCAAGTCATCTTCTGTACGGCCTTTGATGAATTCGCAATCAAAGCTTTCAAATACAGTGCGATTGACTACTTACTGAAACCTATCGACCCGGATGAACTCATCGAGTCAGTATCGAAAGTGAAGAATTCTCAGGAATCAGGAGAACAACGAATTGACAATCTTCTTGAGTTCAAGAAATCAGGAAAGTCAGATCGAATCACTTTAAGCTCTCAGGAAGGCTTCACGGTGGTGAAACTTGAGAACATCATTCGCCTGGAATCCGATTCGAACTACACCAACTTCTTCTTAACAACTGGGGAACGCATTCTCGTTCCTAAATCCATGAAGGAGTTTGAAGGTATCTTACCTGATGAGCAATTCTTCCGTACCCACCAATCGCATATCGTGAATATGGAGCACGTGAAGAAGTACATGAAAGAAGACGGTGGTTACATTCTTATGGATGACGGCTCTGAGGTACTTGTCGCACGCCGCAGGAAAGAGGAATTCCTTTCCTTCTTGACAGGTCAATAAATAGAGAAAGCGGAGTCATTACCCCGCTTTCACAATAAAGCACCTGTTCGAGCGACTATTTGATCGTCTGCCCTCACTTCGAATATCCACACTTCTTACCTCCCATTTCACGTCATTGAGTATTCGGTTATTCCGAAGACACATTCGTGCTATTCGAATGAGGATTCGGAAAAAGATTAGGAATAAAAAAAGGGAGGCCGAAGCCTCCCTTTACTTGGTTAGTCGAGTCACTGCAACTTAGTTACAGCTATTTGAGCCAAAACTCGATAGGATCTGGAGTAGGTCAGCAATACTGATCTGTCCATCCTGATTCACATCAGAATCACAGTAGCAATCTGCTTCCACTGTCCAACAGAAGGTCTCCTGACAAGTTCCTTCTGGAGAGACTCCAGTGATTGTGAGACATACAGTGTATGTTCCACTTCCCGCGTAAGTATGTGACGGATCGCTCAACGTTGATGTGTTACCATCTCCGAAGTCCCAAGAGTAGCTAGTGATTGTAGTGTAAGTACCAGCAACACTCATGTTGTAGAACTGGTAAGTACAATCATCTTGATCTTGTACAATGAAAACCGGATGCAACTCACATGGCTTCGGACAAGGGTCATCGCATAGCGCATCGAACTCTTGACAAATCGTGTAGTTGATCGAAGGGTCATTACAGCAGTAGATTGTTACGCACACATTGTATACTCCACTCGCTCCGTATGTATGCGTTACTGAAGTCACACCTGAGTAGATCGTTCCATCACCCATATCCCAATCGATACAGAAGTCATTTGGACAAGGTGAAATTGGAAGGAAGAGCTCACCTACCACAGTACACTCATCGTCTCCGTATGACAGTGCGATGTCTGCATTTGCAGGAAGATTGCAGCAATCAACTTCTACTGGAACACACATGGTAATGCGGTTATCAGGTTCGTCACAGCAGTAGAGATCTACACATACTTCGTACATTCCGCTACACTCGTAAGTGTGCTCAGGACATACGTCTACTGGGTAGTCAGCAACCGTTCCATCTCCGAAGTACCATGTTGTGCAGTACTGAGAGAGATCAGTTCCAGCTGGGAATGCTGTTGGATCAATACAGAATCCTACTGAACAATCAGCAGCGTTGTTCACTACTTCAATATCAAACTGATTTGGAAGCTCACAAGGAACCGGACAGTTCGCATCGAACTCTTGACAAATCGTGTAGTTGATTGATGGATCATTACAGCAGTATACGGTCAAGCATACATTGTACACTCCACTCGCTCCGTACGTGTGCGTTACAGATGGAATACCTGGGTAAACCGTTCCGTCGCCCATATCCCATGTGAAGCAGAAATCATTCGGACATGGAGTGAATGGTAAGAACATCTCTGTTACCACAGTACAATCATCTTGTCCGTATGTCAAAGCAATGTCTACGTTCGTAGGGAGCGTGCAGCAGTCTACTGTTACGATCTGGCATGACGTTACACGTACATCTGGATCATCACAGCAGTAGATATCTACACATACTTCGTACTCTCCGCTACACTCGTAAGTGTGTACTGGACAGAATGCGAATGGGTAGTCAGCAACTGTTCCATCGCCAAAGCTCCAAGTTGTGCAGTAGTCATCTGGATTTGCTCCTGGAGGCAACATCGTTGCTGGAATACAGAATCCAAGTTCACATGAGGCATTTGTTGGATCAGTGAATACATCGAAATCAAACTGATTCGGAAGTTCACACGGTTCCGGACAAAGTGCGTCAAACTCGTAGCAAATTGTGTAGTTGATTGAAGGATCAAGACAACAGAAGATCGTCAAACAAACATTGTAAACTCCGCTTGAAGCATATGTGTGACTTACACCGGCAACGTTTGAGTACACCGTTCCGTCACCCATATCCCATGACCAGCAGAGGTCTTCTGGACAAGGAACATCTGGAAGGATGATATCGGTTACAACAGTACATTCATCTTGACCGTATGTCAATGCGAAGTCAGCGTTCGTTGGCAGGTTACAGCAGTTGACCTCAACAGGAATACACATTGTGATTCGTGTATCTGGATCATCACAACAATAGAGGTCAACACATACATCATACACCCCGCTACACTCGTAGAAGTGTTGTGGACATACATCAACTGGGTAATCTTCAACTGTTCCGTCACCGAAGCTCCATGTAGTGCAGTAAAGGGATAGATCAGTTCCTGCAGGGAATACAGATGGGTCAATGCAGAATCCAACTGAACAATCGTTTGGATTCGACACTACATCGATTCCGAACTGATTTGGCAATTCACAAGGAACCGGACAGTTCGCATCAAACTGCTGACAAATCGTATAGTTAATCGAAGGATCGGAGCAACAGAATACAGTCAAACAGATCGTGTACACTCCGCTTGCAGGGTAAGTGTGTGTCACACCAGCTACCCCTGGGTAAACTGTTCCATCACCCATATCCCATGAGAAACAGAAGTCATTCGGACAAGGAACATCCGGCATGATCATATCTGTGATCACAGTACATTCATCTTGACCGTAAGTCAACGCAAAGTCTACATTTGAAGGAAGCGTACAGCAGTTCACTTCTACCTCGTGACAAACAGTGGTGCTGATGTTCGGATCTTCGCAACAGTACACCGTCAGACATACTTCGTACACACCGCTGCACTGGAAACAGTGAATCGGACACTGGTTTGGATCAGTGAAAGTGGTACCATCACCGAAGTCCCATTCAACACAATATAGATCAGGGTCTATAATTGGACAGTTAAATCCAATGGAACAACCGTCAGGACAGAATGGATCAATTCCAGTTGGTCCCCAAGAGAAATCGATATCTGAAGCCGGAAGCGGTTCACATGTGCAACAATCAGCTACGAAATCGAAGCATACTGTTGCTGCATTCGCAGGATCTTCATCACAACAGAACATCTGAAGACATACGCCATACGAACCATCGCAATCAATCAACGGAATCGTGTACGTTCCTCCGGCTGTACCATCTTCCCAAACCCAACAGTATTCGTTAGGACTCGCTGGCATCCCATTATGGGTAGCAGTAATGATAATCTGATCACCGTCACACTCCCATGAAATTCCAGGAACTGGATCATCACAGCAGTCAACGACAACATCCTGACATACATCAACCGCTGTTGAAGGATCGTCACAACACCAAACTTTCAAGCAAGCAGTGTAAACACCGTCAGCTGCATAAGTGTGTGTTGGGTTGATCGCATTGCTAACGTTGCCGTCACCAAAGTTCCATTCGAAACAAACGTCAGCCGAAAGGGCCACACCGTTGTTTACACCGAAGAATCGGAATGTATCGCAATCCTCTTGTGCTACATCAATCACAGGATCGAGTGTACAAGGGTCACCGAAGTTATCAGGACAAGGTCCAAACTGGTGGTTACCAGGTTGCTCAGGAATTGAAATTGGGAATCCCTGAAGAGAAAGAGGCTCAGTCTCAATAACTGGGTTATCGAACCACTGTACCGAAGCAGTCACGAATCCAAGCGGAGCAGATGAACATGGGTTCACCCCGTTCAAATCAGTTTCGATGAACTCAAGCTCGTATGGACCACCAACAGCTAGGCCTCGGTATGCCGTAAGTTGGTATCCGTTTCCAAATACTGATGGCATATCCATTTCAGGATGGTAGATCCGCGGTTGTTGGCCTGCGCTGAATGAATCGTAGATATCATTCGCAATATTGAACCCAGGAGACGGAACCAAGTACATCTGATCCCAGATAATTGGGTTACCTCCACCTGCAATAATAGAACCAGGCAACTTTGGCATCTCCATTTGGAATGGAACAGAACCTGACTGAGTCACTCCTGTGTTGTTTCCATTCTCATCAACTTCCCGCCAAGTATGCTCACGCATGTAACCTGCAATAATTAGGTTGTTTGGATCAGCCAATGATTCCTGAATACGGAACCCTTGGATATTGGCGTATCCGAAGTTGCTGAACAAACGCCATGAGTTGAAGACATCGCGCACACCCGTATTCACATCGAATTTATTTACTCCGAAGTGATGGATGATAGACAAGTTCGCAAGCTGGTAAACCTGCTCTGTTTGTTGGTCGTAGTATGCCGATGCACCTACTTGGTAATGTCCAGAACCAGAGTTATCAGCCCAAGACGTCTCCCAAGAGAGGTTATTCCCATAATCAACCTGCGCAGCAAGTACAAGCTGATCACCGTAAGTGGCATTTGATGAACCACTCACAAAGAATCCTTTCCCGGGAGTTTCAATGACATTCGAACACATGTCGTAGTCATTGTTTCCTGAAACAGACTCGAAGAATCGCGCCCACGAGAAATTCAAGCCCGCATCTATACGCAGTAGCAAACCTGATTTCGGCATGCTGAGTTGGTTTCCACCAACCCAACCTGCAGCAATAAATCCACCACCTGTCGCATCACCTTGAACTCGATTCACATGGAGCAGTCGCGAACCTGAACCATACATCGGATCCAAGTAAGTCTGAGTGTTAACTACTGCTCCAGCAAGATCGATTTCCATCGCCAATGCTGTTTCGATAGTGTTTTGGGTTGTTAATCCGACGATCAAGTAGCTATTATCAATACCGATAATATCAAACGCTCGGTCGTCTTCAGGAGTAATGTAAACCTGCTCCCAGACAATTGCACCCGTTGGATCAATTTCGATCACGTGGATGTCAAGTCCTGCAGCGGTTTCAATAGTGCCCGCCATTACTGTATTACCAGTAACTGAGAGTGACGGAGTTGGAGAGTAATGGTCATGATTCGAACCGTTGAAATATGTGTTCTGAACCTGACCCTGGATTGTGAATGTGCAACACCATAAAGTGAGTACTGCAATCAATCCTCGAAAAAGTTTGTTGGAGAACATAGCTTTTGGGATTAGTTAATAGAAATGGTTGGTTGTTGAGTCGAAGGTGCAGCGAATCAGTAGTTTATACCCAGGCCGATAAGCAAACGGAAGTTTCAGATGAGAATTCGGTTAACCCAGATTAGAATTCGGACAAACAGCTGTTTTACAGTGTTTTAGACAAAAAAAAGAAAACCGCCCGAAGGCGGCTTAGAGAGAGTTAGATGAGATAGGTATCGCTATGCGATTAGTTGAGTAGTTAGACTAAGTAGTTGTTGTGTGTTCGTGTATTAACCGTATCAAAGATAGAGCGCACTTCCACCCCATTTTAGTCCATTGATTAACCGGTCGACTTCAATGAGTAATCGGTAATGCCTCTGATAATTCGGGAAGCCTTGCCGCTCACATAAGCACATTTCCACTCATAATTCACTGTGATGAACGGTATACCAATCCCGAAGAAAGTACGCCGTTGATATAAGTCTCCTCCCACCTCTTCTGTGGGGAATGTAATTTCAGAATGCAAAAGGTTTCAACTCGGTGCCTCAGAAGGTTTAGGGGTTTGGGGCACCCCCGGAGAAGTCCGGAATCGAAAGACAACGGTCTTTCTCATGTCTACACTATAAGGAGCGGCGGAAGCCGCTTCTTGTCTTTTAGAAGATCAGCAGTACCCCGATGAATATCAATGCTCCTACTCCCATCATCAGCAAGGTGTAAGGAAGGATATCTTTCGCCTTCAACCCAGTAATTCCAAGTAGCGGCAAGGCCCAGAAGGGCTGAAGCATATTGGTGATCTGATCACCATAAGCCAAGGCCATAATCCCCTTCGCTAACGGAATACCCAATTCCATTGAGCTCTGCACAATGATCGCTCCTTGCACGGCCCACTGTCCACCTCCCGAGGGAACAAAGACATTGACAATTCCTGCAGATATGAAAGTGAAGATTGGATAGGTTAATTCAGAACTATTCGCCACAATCAAATTCGAGAAGTCGGTGATCAAACCTGATCCCGTGATGAGTCCCATGATTCCGAAGTAAAGTGGAAACTGAATCAGAATCCCTGAAGCACCTCCAATGGCTGCATTGGTTGCGGTTAGAAATCGACGTATCGTTCCGTGGGCAATAAGGCTAGCGCCGAATAGCGTCAGGTTGATCCAGTTTGGATTAATCCAGGAGAATGAAAGTAGGTCAGGATGATTGGCAGCTTTCCATATCGCCATGAACAGAAACACCGCTCCGAAAAAAATCGCCGGCCATTTCATTACATCGAGACGCTCAGCTCCTGTGACCTCTTCATCTTGTTCCATCAGCGACTCACCCGTATCAATTCTAACCTTGGCTCCTTTGCTGCGCTTGGCTACAAACCACAGCGTGGCTGGAACAATAGTCAAGAGCAATAAACTCGCCGTAAGATTCATGCCTGAAAACATGGTCACAGCCGGTTCCACAGAACTCGGTAAGAGAGCTAGTTGATCTTCGGGAAGGATACCTCCCATCAAACTAGCGAGATGCCCTTCTTCTGCTACCTTGATCAAAGATGAGCCGGAGAGTCCTCCGTGCCACACCATCAAAGCCGCATAACCTGCAGCCCCGATCAATGGATAATTAAAATCGATGCCCTTTCGTGAAGCTTGCTCCCCTACTTTCCGAGCCAGGATAGCTCCAAAGATGAGTCCGAAGCCCCAATTGAAGAAGCCTACTAACATCGTAGCAAAGCACACAAAGAAGGCGGCGCGCGACGTCGAAGAACTAATGCGTGTGCTCAATAAGGCAATCACCTTTTCCGCCGCAGGCGATAATGCCAAGACATGCCCAAGGACGAGCATCAGCATCATTTGAAACGCAAAGACCAGTAGACCTGGATTCCAGAGTCCCGTCTCCCATTTATCCAATAACCATAGGCTTCGCTCGCCAAAGGCCATTTCACTACCGGTAGAAAATACCGCAACAAAAAAAGCCAGCACAGTTAACACCAAGGCAATGGTGAACGGTGCTGGCAAGAAGCTCCGAAAAACTTTAATGAATTTGTCTGCGAATTGCGACATCAGCGCAGTTCAGATCAGAATGGAAGATCGTCTTCCTCAGCGCTACCTAGGTCAATATCTGTTGGCGCAGGTGCCGCTGGAGGTGGAGGTGTTGATTGCCCTGATGCAGCAGCTTCTTGAGGAGCAGCAGCTCCAGCTCCGGCAGCAGCAGGATCAACACGCCAAGCATTCAGATTCACGAAGTACTTCCCGTTCCATTCACTTCCACGGATATCGAACTTCACGTTCAACACATCTCCAACATTGTACTGCTCAATCATTGACGTCTTGTCTTTGATCAGCTCAAACTTGATGTCTTGTGGGTACTGCTCTTCAGTAGTCACCACAAATTCACGCTTTGTAAAGCCCGAATTGAAGGTCTGTGTATCAAATATCTTGGTGAGTTTTCCTCGTAGTTCGTATGACATGATGATCGTATTTATCCCAAAGGGAGAGTTAAGTTATCCATTATTAAAAGACAGCAGTGTCATCCACGCTGCATCTACATCCCCAGCATCCAATTGCTCGGCAGCCAGTTGATGAAGTCGTTGTTCAAGCGTCGCAGCATCATCTTCAAATTCCATGAAGAGATCAGCAAGCTCAACTAATTTATGTTCGTTTACATCGGTTTCATTCGGCAGCTCTTCCACATTTCCGAGTTGCCCGAGGTGATTTCCGGTCAACACTTTGCTCAAGCGTATGTCTTCTGGAATCTGGTCAACCCCCATACCCATGCGCGCAATCGGTTTTGCTACTTCGAACAATGCCTTTGCTGATCGCGTATAATAGTTCCCACCACAACGTCCAACAAGGTCCAATTTCTTCGGATCAATTTTCCCGTTTTCATCTAGGATATCGTCACTCACGTGAATGCGTGTGATTTCACAAATCACCAAGTTCCCCGCACCACCGTTTGCGCCAAGCTCCTTTACTTCCATCACCTTGCACTCAAATTGCACTGGACTTTCGCTAACGCGGAATGGCTTCACCGTATCAGAAGCAACGGGTGTCAATCCAGATTTCACAAATTCATCGACCCCCTCAGCGTAGTCAGTGGAAGCAAGCGACATCTGTTGTACGATATCGTAGCTCACCATATTGACAACTACCTCAGGTACCTTCTTCACATTCTCATAGGTGTGCTTGGTCGTGTTATCTCTACCACGACGCGCCGGAGAAAAGATCAATACCGGTGGATTCGCCGAAAAGACATTGAAGTAACTGAAAGGAGCCAAATTTGGTCGTCCCTCTTCATCCATTGTACTCGCAAATGCAATCGGACGAGGAGCTACTCCACTCAGCAAATAGCCGTGCAATTCACCTGCGGAAATTGATGTTGGATCAATACTTTTCATGGGGTCAAGAAATTCAGCCAAAGGTACGAGATGCGTCATGAAATGACCTCATCCGTCGATGTTCTTTTATATCTGTTGACGAAAGATTTACGATTGTTTCCAGCTCTTGCTTTCTACTTCTGGAATTGAATCAATCACCTTCGACTTCAAGGCTTCTTTGTAAGCTCCAATCCGCTCTAATAAAGCGTCATCACCTGCTGCAACGATTTGTGCTGCCAAGATCCCTGCATTCTTCGCACCATCAAGTGCAACAGTTGCCACTGGCACTCCTCCAGGCATTTGTAGGATGGAAAGAACCGAGTCCCACCCATCAATAGAGTTGCGAGACTTCACCGGCACGCCGATAACGGGTAGAGGTGTCAAAGAAGCGGTCATCCCTGGAAGGTGCGCCGCACCACCAGCTCCCGCGATGATCACTTTCAAACCGCGGTCAGCAGCGGTCCTTGCATATTCATACATGCGATCTGGAGTTCGGTGAGCAGACACTACAGTGATCTCAAACCCTACCTCAAGTTCCTTCAGCACTTCACATGCTTCGTTCATAACTGGGAGATCAGACTTACTCCCCATGATGATACCAACTTTGGCCATGTATTCTAAGTATTAAACTAGCATTCCCGCGATAGCGGCAGTAAACAAACAAGCGAGCGTACCACCTATTAAGGCGCGCATACCCAATTTTGAAAGCAATCCTTTTCGACTAGGAACCAGCGAACCAATTCCTCCAATTTGAATTCCGATCGATGCAAAGTTCGCAAAACCGCATAGGACATAGGTCGCAATCACAATCGATTTTTGATCGGTGAATAGGCCATCCGCCTTCATGCCACCAAGGGTTGCGTAAGCATAGAACTCATTCAGAATCGTCTTCTCTCCTAATAGCTGCCCTACGAGCAGTGCATCATCAGATGAAACACCAATGAGCCAGGCAATCGGAGCTCCGAGATACCCTAGCATCATTTCGAACGACAACTTATCATAAGCGGTATTCTCCGCAATCCAAGCGTTCAATCCAATAGGGTCAGCAACCTTAAAGAGAATATAGTTTCCGAAGTAAATGAGTGCGGTGAACACCAAAAGCATAGCTCCCACATTCACAGCCAATTTTAGTCCTTCCGAAGTACCATTTGTCAACGCTTCGAGCACATTTGTACCCATGTTGTCTTTGGCAATCTCCATGCGGTCATCAATCTTCTCCGTCTCTGGCACCAAAATCTTCGCTGCTGCTATTGCCGCTGGTGCTGACATAATAGAAGCCGCAAGCAAGTGCTTTGCGAATAGGATTTTCTGCACTTCATCATCACCCCCGAGGAAGCCGACATATGACGCTAGTACACCCCCAGCAATGGTTGCCATCCCCCCGGTCATCATGCTCATGATTTCCGACTTCGTCATCGACTTCAAGAACGGTCGAATTAACAGTGGCGACTCTGTCTGACCTAGGAATACATTCCCTGCGGCTGAAAGACTTTCTGCACCGCTCAGCTTCAAAGTGCGCTTCATAATCCATGCAAAGGCATAAACAACCTTTTGAAGGATTCCGAGATAATACATCAATGCGGATAGTGCACTGAAAAAGACAATGGTTGGGAGAATACGAAAAGCAAAGTTGTAAAAGCCTGCCCCCACTTTTCCGCCGCTAGGCACTTCAACAGCATTGGGAGCTTCAACCTCTCCTAGCATCCAGCTTTTGAGCAAGAAATCAGAACCGAAGTCGGTGAATGAAATAACCTTTACAAAGGCGCGCGCAATCCAATCAAAAACCTGATCTACACCAGGGGTCTTTAGAATAAGAACTGCCAAAAGAAATTGCAGCGCAAATGCTCCTCCAACAGTACGCCAGTTAATGGCCTTTCTATTCGAACTCAGCAGCCAAGCAAGTCCAACTAATACAATGATTCCGAGTATTGCACGCATAGGTAAAGGTTCTCAGCGGCAAGGTACAGAACTCAACTGATTTAGATTACGCCCTGACTCATGACTCGCGTAAAACAAGCACAATCTTGTTGAAATCCGCAGCGGCATTGATGACTGCACTGTACTCTTCATATTCAGCAACCTCGAAGAATACTTTGTCATAATATTCCTCAATGGAAACCGTGATCGTTCCAGCAGATTCGTCATAGACGTAGTCAGAAACGAAGCCAATTCCACCTTCCTTCTCGCCGTAACGAACATCCATCTTAAGGTCATCCATGTTTTCTACTGTGAATCCGTCAGGAATATTGAAAACAATCTCTCGATCATAAGCATGCTTGTAGCCCCCATCCACTGGAAGCTTACGTTCTTCTTCAGAATACATTTCTGCTTGAGGCCCGATCACCAGACCAATTTTGCACAACAGTTTATCACCGGCACTGGCCAAAAACTCCTCACATGAAACGTCAAACGATTGTTTCAACGGGACCTGACCAAAGTCGTACATCTCAATATTATCTACCTCATTGCGCTTAATGTCGATGTCTTCACTGATCCAATTGACCATGATCTCACGGATCTCTTCTTTAGTTTCATCGTTCACCAGTGGCATATACGGCTGGTAGTTCGCAGCATAGTAACCGCTTGATGACTTCTCATAAGTCAATTCAACGGTTTCGTTATCCAGATCAATACTCATTTCAATATTCATGACATCCATGGTTTCCTCCATGTCCATCAAAGGCACTTCACGAACCTCGCTCATCCCAGTTTTGATACCTCCAGCCTCGAGTTCTTTCACAAAAAGTGCCTTACCACCGGTTGCTGCGCTGTTGATCATTCCTAAATAAGACTCCATATCCACAGGGTCGAGGTACTTTTCGTGTTGGTCAAAGTAAAAATAGACCTCATTTAAGTAGCTGTAATTCTCGAAATCCTCATCGAAAGTGACATCGAAACGATTTGAGGTCACCATCATTTCAAATGGAATCTCCAGTAGCGCAAAAGCTGTAGCGTATAAGCTTGTTATTCCGGTTTCATTAGCGACGAAGTTCACACAAACACGTTGCACATCGGAGAGCTCTTCAACATCCGCGTTGACGATCTGTATGTTTTGTTTTATCCAACGATCAAGACGATGAATTTTGTCTTCTTCGGATTCGGCCTCATCTACTTCAGTTTTCTTCAATAGTTTGGCAACGGCTTTCAGGTCCTTCTTATCTCGTTCACCCATATAGGCTTCGTACATAAACTTAGACACGTTACGGAAGCTCACGAGATCTCTCGTCCCGATGTATTCGTTGTACATCATTTTGTACACTACACCTTGACGGTAAGGGTCATAAGCCGCATTACTCTCAGGTTCCAATGCCGGAATTTCATCAAACTTGAATTGCATTTTTGCCGTGAATTCAGAGGTATCCACTTTTGCCTCTTGATCTGTATTGAGTGTCTTCCATGTATACCCAAGACCCTGAGGATAAATCAATTCGAAGTTATAATCAAACTTTGGCTCACTCCCTTGGAAATAGATGATCACACCATTTTGAGAAGGAAAGCGCAATACTTGAAGAATGTATTCGACATCACTTCCTGGCTCAAGCCCTTCGAGCGCAAAATAGCGTTGTGTTTGACCTGTTTCTTCATTTTCTGCAGTAACTAACTCATCGGTTCCTATTAATCTCACTTCTCCATCGGGTCTAATGACACGTGCTTTTTGCGTTACTACATTTTCAGACTCATTAGACAGGTAGTAGATCTTATTCTCATTCTCAATGGCCTCTTCAGTTACCACTTTACGGATATAGTGCACTGTATACCGCTCAATTGGATACCCCTTTTCTGTGAGCAATAACTCTCGAAATGAATGATACTTGGTGAAAAATGCCCCTTCGTTTTCTACGCCTTCCGGCATATCCGTCAACACGGCTTCTTCTTTCCAATCGTAGTCTTCATAATCGAATTGAGCCAAGGCGCTAACGCTACCTGTGATGGTTAGAAGGCTGATAAGAAGGTAGTTATAGATAGTTTTCATTCGGTAAAATTATTGTTGTTCAAGAACGATACTCTGCCTGTAGAACTTCTTCATGGCTTTGATCATCTTGTTCCATTCTTCAAAATCTTCTTTCTCTAGTAGTTTAGTTGCAACGTTGATATCCTGAATCAAAGTCAGTTGATTATCCTCAAGAACATATTCAAACGAAAACTGAAAGTCTTCGTGTGCAAACGAGGCAGCATCAGGCACAAATTTTAATTCATATCCCTCAGGAATCTCCAGCTCATAGGTCGAATTAATTGAACACTGGTATCGGAATTCTCTAGGTAGCTCACGGTCCTCTTCCAATTTAAAGTCAGCGTATGGTTTATCTAAATTAAGGTTGACGTAGACCTCATTCTCTGAGTGTACCAAGTACGACGGAATTCCAAATTCATACGAGATGACAGCGTCACCTTCATGCACCTCTGGGATAGCGATATCGAATGACCTTAGGTCGAACTTGTTATTACCTTTTTGTGTGTAGTCATCGACGAATTTCTCTATGAGATCTTCATCTCCATCCATCGAGTCTACGATTCTGGTCACATTTTGTCTATAGTAGCCAGAGAAATTGATATCGCCTTTCCCTACTAACACATCATCTTCCAATGTCAGTCTTGTTCTTTCCTGAACCACGTTATAGTCTGCTGGCATTTCTTTCACAGTGAGGATCTCATACCGATCTTCGTTAATCTTCAACATCGCTTCTTGGCCTTGGATGAAACTAGTTGGGACTCCGAACTCGACATTGGGGTCTGTTGCATCGAGCCACTTGATATTATCTAGGTCTCCGTAGGCCAAGATCATATGGTTCACGGATGAAGGAGTAGGCAATTCCTCAAATGAATATGGAATTTCATCCGTACCTATCCATGTGAGATAGGTTGGGATATCAGCATGCTTGCACATACTGTGGATAAGTGATGCCATGTCTTTACAATCACCAAACCTCTTCAGGTAGACTGAATTCGGATCCCTTGGAATGAATCCTCCCATTCCCGATTCGAAGGCCACATACTTAATGTTGTCTTGAACCCAACGGAAAATGGTACGCACTTTTTCTTCTTCACTCTGGGATGGGTTAGTAATCGAATCAACGACACTCGCTACATCTACACAGTTATCGTATTCCACCCCTTGGAGAAACTCATTGTACCAAGTGAACAAGTCATCGGCATTCCTCAGCACCGGAATCTCTTGTCCATCCACAGTGTAAGACTCAACGTATACAAGTATATGTGGGGCCCATGATGATACAGTTGGAGCATCATCTTCGATATCAAAGCTCTCAACATCATTCTTAACCCAATGGTAGATAGTCTTCCCTCGTTCCTCTGTTTCTGTGAAATCAATTCCTTCAATTTCATTGAAGAATTTCCACTTCAATTTCACCTCTGGGTCAATGACCACTTTGTACGTCGCCTTTTCAATTGGCCAAGGAGAAATGAAATAGAATCTACCTGTCGTTTGATCGAGTTGATGAATACGTGTATAGCTCATTCCATACTTAGCCCCTTCAACAAGACCTGAGTAACGAAATGAAATAGTTCGGATATCGTCGCTGAATATTCCAGGACTGAACTCGTCTCGTTCACTGAATTCCTTAACAGGAATCCGTTTGAACTTTCCAGGCTTGCCGGTAGGCACTTCGCTCCAGGCCTTGAGGTCTTCAATCTTACTAAAACCACTGTACCCGATGCTTTCGTCTGCATAAACAGAGGCACCTTCATTCATGCATTGATAATACTCGTAAACCTTCTCGTGGATGGTTATTTCACCATCGTCAATCTCTACGTGAAATTCACGGCTTTCTTCTATGCATACAAGCGGCTCATCAGGGTACTTCTTTGCGATTCGATCCTGATCAGTTTCTTGGGCAAATGTGCCCGCCCCTATAACAAGGCATGCAACAAGCCAAATAGCTCTTGTTACTGTATGTCGATTATTATTGTTGCTCTCCAAATCACTGTTTGTTCCGGATTCCCTTTGGAATCATAATACACTTCTTCACCACTGATTTCGTCGTTTTGCCAAGTTCGCTCGCGCTTTAGCTTTCCGTTTTCGTAGTACCAAACTTCCTTACCATCGCGGACCCCTTTCGTGTAATCACAAGCGTACTTGAGTTTTCCACTCGGGTAGTACTTCTTGAATTGACCGTCGCGTTCGTCATCTAGGTAAACTTGTTCTTCTTGAAGCTGACCATTCGGAAAATACTTGATGTATGGCCCTTGGAACAATCCCTGATTCACCGCATACACACGTGAAGTTTTACCATTAGCAAATTTCGTTTCGAAATCTCCTGTTTCATTTTCTACATCGACAAAATCTGTTCCGTTTCCATTTGCATCAGCTGATCCTACTGCATAGAAGTTACCATTGTAATATTTACGTACCATTTGAAGGGTTCCATCATAGGCGTAATATTTAGCTACTCCGTGGTATTCTCCTTCGAAAAGCTCGATATCCGTAGACTTCTTTCCGTTGTCATAATATGAAACCGTACGATCTATTTGAACACCATTGAGGTATATATCCTTGTCAGAGACCTTTCCATTACTATGATAGTTCTTCCAAACTCCGGTTCTATCTCCGAGCACGTAAGTACCTTCCTGACTTAATTGTCCATTGAAATGGTACTTTTTCCAAGGCCCATGAACATCGCCGTTGAGATATTCTCCTTGTGCTGATATTTGGCCATCGGGATAGTACCAAGTTTGTGTGCCGTTGAGAAGGAAATTAGTGTAATGCAATTCCGCTTGTTTCTCTCCGTTTGGCCATGGAACGGTAATTGAATATTCTCCTTCTTCCGTTTTGAAGCTGAAATACTCTTTTCCTTCGGAGTCGAAATACTTAATCCCTAAAAGAGCGTCGCCATCAACATGTCTCATAGAGCTCAAGACACCATTGGCATCGTAGGTTTTCTTCCATCCTCGAATGACACCATCTGAATAGTAGTATTCACCTTCAACTGTTTTTCCATCAGGATAATACTCGTACCAAGCACCGCATTCAATTCCATTAGAATATGAACCAACACGTTTCAGATTGCCATTTCGATGGTACCATTTCACTTCGCCGTCAGGCTCATCGTTAACGTAAGTAGCTTCATAGCTCTTCGTTCCATCCATGAAGTAGGTCACATATCTTCCATCTACAGCGTTATCATCATAGTCAATCTCTGAAGAGAGTATTCCATTCTCATTATAGAATTTCCATGTGCCGGTTTTTCCTTCATCCCCCGGTTTATAGTAACCCTCAGAGGTCTTTATTCCGTCTCCTCGGTAACCTTCAAAGAGGAATTTCCCTCCTTTCTTTTTCCCTTCAGCTAAGATATTCCCTGCCTGGTCCTTTTCAGTGTATGCTACCACTTCGTCCTTCTTGAACTCGTTCGTGGACACCTCATTTCCATCAAAATCAAACTCATAGTAGGTTCCAGTAAGGTTCTTTTCTTCGTCGTTGATTGT
Source organism: Sanyastnella coralliicola (assembly GCF_030845195.1). GTDB lineage: Bacteria > Bacteroidota > Bacteroidia > Flavobacteriales_D > Sanyastnellaceae > Sanyastnella > Sanyastnella coralliicola. Next base: position 379,611 of record NZ_CP132543.1, on the reverse strand, counting down.
TCTGCTGGCAATGGAGCCATTCATGTAAAAGGTTTCCGACTTCCCAATCAAAACTCCTTCCGAGTACTTGGCTTTAGTATGTACTTCTCCATTGGGATGGTACGATACATATTCTCCATCCAATTCTCCTTCAATGTAACTTCCTTCAGACATGACCGATCCATCAGGAAAATATGCGATTACCTTACCATTGAAGAAATCATCTTTCCATTCTCCTTTCTCGGAGATTTGACCGTCTGGATAGAATCTAGTCACTTCTCCGTTCTTCGCTCCATCCACTAAGATGGCTTCCATTTTCTTGCCTCCCGAGTAATAATAGGTTGTTAAGGGCCCATTTTGTTTCCCTTGTTCAAAGGATACTTCAGCGGTTTTAGCACCATTTTCTGAGTAGTAGATCACCAATCCATCGAGCGCATCCATATCCATATTCCCAATGACCCCGTAGGTACCGTTCGGATTGTATGAAATAAACTTTCCATGCCACGAACCGTCCTTGAGGTTTACTTCGCGGGAAATTGTACCACTTGTATTGTAGAATTTCCAGAGGCCTGTTTGGTTTCCACTAGAATCATAGGACCCTTTTGACATAAGGCCACCAGAAGTCGTATAGAACTCTGCATCTCCAACCAGTATTCCATTCTTTAAGGTTACTGCACCATATACGAGCCCGCTGTTGTAGTAAACTACATCAACCTCTTTGTCACCGTCAGTGGTTGGAAAAACTCTTCTTGTTAATGAAGTTGTAAACTCTTTATAGTACCATTCAACGAATGATCGAATTGCCGGGAATTTCTTTTTGACCGTTGATTCGAAACGCCCTACTGTAACCATCTGAGTGTATAGCGCATCTTCAATCTTATTCTGGTTTCGGATCATTTCCATGATCGGAACATAAGTTTGCATCCAAAATCCTTTGTCTCCTTTATCGTACTTCACTTCTTTAAATAGCAAGTACACTTGTCGAGTTACATCGATATCAATCTTCTTGTAAGGGAACTTATACTTCTTATCTAAAGCTACACGTTGGTCAATAATCAGATCCAGCTCCTTAAAATTATCCTCGCCTTTGGCGGAAAGGGTCACACCTTCTGGTTCCACATCCCAAGTCCCACCGGCCATCTGATCCATTAACTGAATCACACTATTCGATCGCTGAGTGTCTGGTTCAAGAAAAAGGAAAATCGACCAAGACATCAGAGCCTGAGTGAGCTTCCCTTCAGTGGCAGCAAGTAGACCTAGGTAGTAATGAGAGCTCGAATGATTTGGATTCATCGAAATCGCCATCTTCAGGTCTGCTACTGCCTCATCACCCCTTTCCATTGACATTAAGGTGATTGCTCGGTTGAAGTATGCATTATAGTTGTACGGGAAATCGCTGATTGCAATATCATAGTAATGCAATGCACTATCCTTTTGATCCAATCCATCATAAGCCGTAGCCAGGTTAATTAAGGCCTGGTCTCGACTATCATAGTCTGGCGTAATTAAAGACTTGAATAGGTCAAGAGACTCTTCATATCGTTCAAGTGCAAGCAACGACAGTCCTTGCTCGTAAATCGCCGTATTGGCTGCTGTATCAGAAGGGTGTACTTGTTTAAACTTGTTTAATGCATCAAGGTAATTTCCGTTGTCATAGAGTTCGATTCCTTCGGAAATCAATTCTCGAGACGGTTGACAGGAATTTTGGGCATTAAGTAGAGGGCTACAGAATAGTAGCAAGGCAAAGATGACTAGCTTATGTCGCATTTTCGGTAATTAAGTTACCAGAAAAGTACGCAAGAACTTCTAGAAATTACACTAACCTTCGCGCTTTCTTTTTTCGATTTCGTCACGAAGAATACTCGCACGCTCGTAATCTTCACGATCAATAGCGTTCGCTAACTCTGCTTCAAGTTCCTGAATCGTCATCGACCCGGCACTTTCCACAGGAGCTTCAGGTGCAGCACCTTCACTTGGCTCTTCTTCGATTTGGTAACTCTCTTCGATTTCTTCAGCATTCACACCGGCACTGTCTAAGATGAAATCGTAGCAGTAAATCGGACACTTGAAGCGCACTGCAATTGCCACCGCATCTGAAGTGCGAGAATCAATCTCTGCGCGTCGTCCGTCAAGAACAGCAATTACTTTGGCGAAGAAAATTCCTTCGATGAGATTATAGATGATCACTTCTTCAACGGTCACTCCAAAACTGTGTGCGAAACTCTTGAAGAGGTCATGCGTCAGCGGACGACTTGGAGTCATATTTTCTAACTCAATGGCAATGGCCTGAGCTTCATGCCCTCCAATCACAATCGGTAAACGACGTGCTCCACTTTCTTCTGTCAAAACCAGCGCATACGCCCCGCTCGTAGAGCCACTTGGGGCAATGTCTGCTATGTCAAGCTTGATCTTTTCCATATATATAAAAGGGAAGCACTGAGGCTTCCCTAGTTATGGCGAAAATATGAATTTTTCGTTGATGTCTTAGTTGTTCTTGAATGACTTTACAGCCTCAAGCAACTTCGGTACCACCTCAAATGCATCTCCTACAATTCCGTAGTCAGCTGCCTTAAAGAATGGTGCTTCCGGATCTTTGTTGATCACAACAATCACTTTACTCGCATTCACTCCTGCAAGGTGTTGGATTGCTCCAGAGATACCTACAGCAATGTAAAGTGTTGGACGAATAGCGATTCCTGTTTGACCTACGTGCTCGTGGTGAGGACGCCATCCGATATCAGATACTGGACGTGAACAAGCAGTTGCTGCTCCCAACTCTTTCGCTAGTTCTTCAATCATTCCCCAGTTCTCTGGTCCTTTCAAACCTCGTCCTGCAGAAACCACAAGATCAGCTTCTGGAAGCGGAATAGATCCATCCGTAGAAGTAGGCTTGAATTCTTTCACTTTCACTTTAGCACCACCAAGATCAGCTGAGAATGACTCAACCACACCTGCACCAGCAGCTTCGTGAAGACCAAATGAATTCGGAGTAATGGAAACAACGCGCTTCGCACTTGTTACGGTTACTTCAGCAATGGCCTTTCCGGAGAAAACGCCTTTTTTCACCTTGAAGCCACCTTCGTTTGAAGGAACATCGATTGCTCCAGCTACGATACCTGCATTCAATTTCACAGCTACACGCGGTGCTACAAGCTTCCCTGTGGCATCGTGATTAATAATGATGGTGTCAGCTCCTGTGCTCTCAGCTGCTGCTGCAACCAGACGAGTCAACTGCTGACTATCGCTTGTTGCTTCAGATGCGTTCAAGATTTTATCTGCACCGTATGCTCCCATTCCACCATCACCTTCGATAGCTCCAGAAGTAATTACAGTAACATCTCCACCAAGAACAGCAGATGCTTTCTTTGCGTAAGAAACAGCCTCTAAACCTGATTTAGTTGCCTTTCCATCTTTTAGTTCGCTATATACTAGAATTGACATTTCTTTCTTGTTAGAGGGTTAAAGTACTTTGGCTTCTTCGTTCAAAAGACGAACTAGTTCCGCTGGATTGTCAGCGTCAACGTAAGTACAATCTCCTTTCTCTTCTGGAAGGGCATAAGTACTAATCGCAGTGTTTGAAGCAACATCAGCTGCAGGCACTACCTCGAGAGGCTTTGTACGTGCTGCCATGATACCGCGCATGTTTGGAATACGCTGTTCAGCCATTCCTTTTGCAGCGCTCAACACAAACGGTCCGTCTACTTCAACAACCTCTACTCCACCTTGAACTTCGCGAGAGATCTCTGCAACTCCACCGTTCATATCGAGTTTTGTTGCCAATGAGATGTAAGGCAGATCTAAGTGCTCGGCGATCATTCCACCAACAACACCTCCGTTGTAATTGATTGTTTCTTTACCAGTCAAGATCATATCGAAGCCTTGATCTTTTGCGTATGCTGCGATCTGCGCCGCAACGCTTCCCGGATCACCCTCCGCAGCATCAATACGCACGGCTTTATCAGCTCCAATGGCCAATGCCTTACGAATGATTGGATCAGCATCTGCTCCACCTACAGTAATTGTAGTTACAGATCCTCCGTTTGCTTCTTTGAGTTCAATTCCACGAACGAGTGCATACCACTCATCGTATGGGTTGACGATGAACTGAACACCGTTCTCGTCAAACTTTGTATTTCCGTCAGTAAAGGCAATCTTAGATGTTGTATCCGGTGCCTTACTAATGCATACTAGAATATTCATTGATTCCTTGAATTTTACAGGTCTGCAAATCTAGCAATTAACCTCCTGTTTTGACTCTGCAATTTACTACAGAATTTTATATGTACGCATACAATTATGCTCTTTTTTTCGCTAGCGCGGAATGAATGTGTGTGAATCTTACACCTCCTGTAGAAGGAACCTCAATAATTCCTAATTTTGCCGTCCATAATTGAATATCATGAGAGAAATTCAGTTCAGAGAGGCAGTAGCCGAAGCAATGAGCGAAGAAATGCGTCGAGACGAGAACGTATTTCTAATGGGCGAGGAAGTCGCTGAGTACAACGGTGCTTATAAAGCAAGTAAGGGAATGCTTGACGAGTTCGGACCAGACCGTGTCATCGACACTCCAATCGCCGAACTTGGATTCACTGGTATCGGTGTAGGTGCAGCTATGAACGGCCTCCGTCCGATCGTTGAATTCATGACTTGGAACTTTGCCATCCTTTCGGCAGACCAAATCATCAACTGTGCAGCTAAGATCCTCCAAATGTCTGGTGGACAATTCAATATTCCGATTGTATTCCGCGGACCAAACGCACAAGCAGGTCAGTTGGCGGCAACACACTCGCAGTCATTCGAAAACATGTACGCTCACATCCCTGGGTTGAAAGTGGTAACACCTTCGAACCCTCGTGATATGAAAGGGCTCCTCAAGTCAGCGATTCGTGATAACGATCCTGTCTTGGTGATGGAGAGTGAGAAGATGTACGGGGACAAAGGGATGGTTCCAGAAGGAGAATACCTTATTCCAATAGGTGTAGCTGACGTACCTCGCGAAGGAACAGATGTAACCATCGTTTCTTTCGGGAAAATCATGAAGACGGTTCACGCTGCAGCTGAAGAACTTGCGAAAGACGGAATCAGCGCTGAAATCGTAGATCTACGCACTATTCGCCCACTCGACATCGATACCATCGTAAAGTCAGTGAAGAAGACGAACCGTTTGATTATCGTAGAAGAAAGCTTCCCTGTGGCAAGCATCTCTACGGAAATCTCATACCGAGTTCAACGTCATGCGTTTGATTACCTAGATGCACCGATCCGTCGTTTGACCCAATCAGACACGCCGTTTGCATTTGCTCCTACCCTTATTGAAGAAGCGCTACCAAACGTTGGTGACGTGGTTCGCACTGCGAAGGAGCTACTCTACGTAGAACAATAAACCTTACCTATTAATAACCTCTGATCTAGGTCGCTTGCGCAACCTCAGGGAATGGTCTATTTTTGCGCCCGCAAAAAGAAGACCTTAAATCAATTCCAAATGGAAAACATACTCTACATCGTTCCTGCACTAGGACTTGTAGGATTGATCTACATGATTATCCTACGCTCTTGGGTAGTAAAACAAGACACAGGAACAGAGAAAATGACCAAGCTCGCTTCATACGTGAAAGAAGGAGCAATGGCTTTCTTGAACGCTGAATACCGCATCCTTGCCATCTTCGTGGTAATCGCGGGTATCCTCCTCGGAGTGATCTCTTCAATGGTTGAAACCACACACTGGTTCATCGTTGTTGCCTTCGTTATTGGAGCTGTGTTCTCAGCAGTAGCTGGTAACATCGGTATGCGTATCGCAACTGACTCTAACGTACGTACAACACAAGCTGCACGTACTTCTCTTCCTGAAGCACTGAAAGTTTCTTTCCGTGGTGGAACGGTAATGGGTCTTGGAGTAGCCGGATTGGCCGTTTTCGGATTGAGCGCTTTGTTCGCTCTTCTCGTGGGTTGGTTCATTACAGAAGACGGTAACTTCTACAATGAAATGACGGTTGTACTTGAAGCACTTGCTGGTTTCTCACTTGGTGCTGAGTCAATCGCACTATTTGCACGTGTAGGTGGTGGTATCTACACGAAAGCAGCTGACGTTGGTGCTGACCTTGTAGGTAAAGTAGAAGCAGGAATTCCGGAAGATGATCCACGTAACCCTGCAACGATTGCAGATAACGTAGGTGATAACGTAGGTGACGTTGCAGGTATGGGGGCTGACCTTTTCGGTTCTTATGTAGCAACAGTACTAGCCTCTATGGTTCTTGGTAACTACATCATCAACGAACACCTTACTTCAACAGGTGAGTCAATCGGAATGGGGCCTATCCTACTTCCATTGATGATTGCCGGAGTTGGAATCTTGTTCTCAATCGCTGGAACTTTCTTGATCCGCGTGAAAGACAACAACGCAAAAGAACCAGAAGTACAGCGCGCATTGAACATGGGTAACTGGACTTCAATCATCCTAACAGCTGTTGGGTCTTACGTACTGATCAATCAAATGCTTCCTCCAACCATGGACATGAAGTTCTTCGGTGAAGGAATGAAGTCTGTATCAAGCAACATGGTCTTCGGATCTGTTCTTGTTGGATTGGTAGTAGGAGCGTTGATCTCTTACTTCACAGAATACTACACAGGTCTTGGCAAGAAGCCAGTTCTCGACATCGTACAGAAGTCATCTACCGGTGCTGCTACTAATATCATCGCCGGACTGGGAACAGGAATGATCTCGACATTCGCTCCTATCCTTCTTTTCGCCGGTGCTATCTGGGCAGCTTACGCATTCGCAGGATTCTACGGTGTAGCGATCGCTGCCTCAGCGATGATGGCAACTACAGCTATGCAGCTTGCCATTGATGCTTTCGGACCAATCGCGGATAACGCAGGAGGTATTGCTGAAATGAGCGAACTTCCTGAAGAAGTACGTGAGCGTACTGACATCCTTGACTCTGTGGGTAACACAACTGCAGCGATTGGAAAAGGATTCGCAATCGCATCTGCAGCTTTGACTGCACTTGCTCTTTTTGCAGCATTCGTAACCTTCACAGGAATCGACGGAATCAACATCTTCAAGGCACCTGTACTTGCGATGCTATTCGTAGGTGGAATGGTACCTGTAGTATTCTCTGCACTCGCAATGAACTCTGTAGGTAAAGCAGCCATGGAAATGGTAAAAGAGGTTCGTCGTCAATTCAAGGAGATCCCTGGAATCATGGAGTACAAAGCAGAGCCTGAGTACGACAAGTGTGTTGAGATCTCTACACAGGCATCACTTCGCGAAATGATGCTACCTGGAGCAATGACAATCATCTTCCCATTGGTTATCGGATTCATTCCAATGCTAGTAGGATACACTGGACAAGAAGCTGCTGAGATGCTTGGTGGTTACATGGCAGGTGTTGCTGTGTCTGGTGTTCTTTGGGCAATCTTCCAGAACAACGCTGGTGGTGCTTGGGATAACGCTAAGAAGTCATTCGAAGCAGGTGTTGAGATCGACGGTGAAATGACTTACAAAGGATCTGACGCTCACAAAGCAGCAGTAACTGGAGATACAGTCGGAGATCCATTTAAAGATACTTCTGGTCCTTCGATGAACATCCTCATCAAATTGACTTGTCTTGTTGGTTTGGTTATCGCTCCGATCTTGGGAGGTCACACTACGGGTGACCACGGCGAAACTGGAGAGACGAATGGCAAAGAGATCCAGCACGAAGAACAAGCTGGAGACCTTGAAGCTTACCAATACGAAGCAAACGACATCAAATAACATTAGAAGGCCCGGCAACAAGTCCGGGCCTTTTATGTTGTACTTCTTTCAAACCCTTAACAATATGAAATCACAGATCCTTTCATTCCTTGCCATCGCAATGTTCGCAGTAGCTTGTTCGAACGGCGGTGGAGAACAAACGGCAGACACAAACGATGCCATGCCAACAGCTTGTGAGTGTGTAGACCACTACAAGAACAAAGACGAAGCAATGATCGCTAAGTGCGCTGAAGCGCGTAAAGCAGAAGCCTTCGAAACTGAATTTAAGAAGTGCCAAGCAGCAGCTATCACGGGTTCAGATCCTGACAAAGTGAACGTAGTAGATTCTGACGAAATGAAGATTGCTGTTCCCGCAGATGGAACATACATGTTCTCTGCGGAAGATTCTAAAGTAATGTGGACTGGTGGTAAAATCACTGGAGCTACGCACACAGGAACGATTCCTATGAAATCTGGCCTTGTAACAGTAGAGAACGGAGTAATCACTAACTGTAAGATGGTGATGGACATGACTGGTATCACGAACACTGACCTTGAAGACGAAGAGTCTAAAGGAAAGCTAATTGGACACTTGATGTCAGATGACTTCTTTAGTGTTGCAAACAACCCAGAAGCCACTTACGTATTCACGTCTGCAGAGCAGATGGAAGGTAAGACTGATGTAACCGGTGACCTTACAATCAAAGGAAAGTCAAACCCAGTTGTATCGAACGTAATCATCTCTAAGAACGGAGAAACAGGATGTGTAGTAAGTGGATCAATGATCTTCGACCGTACTGATTTCGACGTACGCTATGGTTCTGGAAAGTTCTTCGACGACCTAGGAGACAACATGATCAAAGATGACGTTATCATCAAGTTCTCTTTGAAGGGAGCTATGTAATAGACGTCTCAGAAAAGCAATAAAAAAGCCTGATCAAATTGATCAGGCTTTTTCTATGTAGCGTGTTTTCTATTACTCATCAAAAAGTCCGTGAAGCTCTCCATCAATAGAGCGGATAATCTTCCCTAAATCTTCAGAGTCTTCGTGGAATCGGTTATCATCAATATCAATTACTAAAAGCTTGCCTTTAGAATAGGTACTAATCCAAGCCTCGTAACGCTCATTCAAACGCGTGAGATAATCAAGACGAATCGCCTCTTCATACTCACGACCACGTTTCTGAATATTGGCCACCAATGTTGGAACACTCGCTTGCAAGTAGATCATCAAATCTGGTGGAGTCAAGAATTCCTGCATCAGCTCGAACAACGCCAAGTAGTTCTCAAAATCGCGTGTAGTCATCAACCCCATGGCGTGGAGGTTCGGCGCGAAGATGTACGCATCTTCATAGATCGTGCGGTCTTGAATGATGCTCTTACCTGACTTCTTTAATTCAACCACCTGGCTGAATCGTGAGTTCAAGAAGAATACTTGAAGATTGAACGACCAACGCTGCATGTCTTTGTAGAAATCATTGAGATAAGGGTTATCATCAACGTTCTCAAAGTGAGGTTGGTACTTATAATGTTTTGCTAGTAGCGTCGTAAGTGTCGTTTTTCCAGAACCAATGTTTCCGGCGATAGCTAGGTGCATATAGAATTCATTTAGGGAGCGACTAAAGTACAAAAAACAACTGCCCAAAAAGGAGTGAATACACCAACGGTGGATATCTTTTTATCATGCTGAAAAACAACTGAATAATGAACTCGAGTCTTAAAAAGAGGAGATCTCTAAGACGCCATTTTCTAGGTTATAAACCCTACTACCCGTCACATCAATCGTAGAAGCCGGATTCAGTCCTTCGTAGACCTTTGGTTCCACACCGTTGTACCTGAGCCACATAATCTGTTCTTCGGTTCGAATGAAGACCCCTTCGGCGTGAGCCCGGAAATCAACCAACCCTTGAATAGGAATTCGTCGAACCAAGGTTCCAAAACGATCAAAGACCCAAAAGCCATAGCCGGCATCACCAATCAACAGTCGCTCATGACGTTCAACCATTCCAATGAACTCAACATCTCGCCCTGTGATATTCGGAAGATAGCCTGTGGAGACCTGTCGGTCCAGACGTTCGTCAGTTCTAAAGATTTCTTTGTTGAGGGCATCATAGACCCAAATCTCTTCGTTCACGCCACTAGCGACCCATTGCGGCAGACCCAAATCCGAATCCCAAAGACGCACAGTTCGTTGTTCTGAAAGCGTGTTGTCAAGTACTACCAAAGTGCCTGTTTCAGGATAGAGCAATAGCGGACGCAAGGGGTCACTCACATCAATTTGCTCAGGCATGCCGAGATCTAAACGAGAGAACACAAAGAGCTGCTCTCCTTTTTCATTCCATTTGATTAAATCTTGCCCTTGAACGGCATAGATGAAACCAAGGTCATCCACGATGACGTCATCTGCTTCAACAGTAAATGACCCAAATACAATCGCGAAAAACGCATGAAGGAATACGTTGAATACCATTACACCTCGAATTCAGAGAATTCTCCGGCGAGTCGTTCCACCTCTTCAATGAACTTGCGGTCATTGTTCAAGCGTGGTACTTTATGCTGCCCACCGATCTTCCCTTTTGACTTTAACCATGCATAGAACGTGCCATCAGGTATTCTTCGTACTTGAGGTTTCCGCAGGGTAAGATCAAATGAACGCTTGGCAGCATAATCAGTGTTGACTTCTTTCAACGCAGTATCAAGGTGCTCAACAAAGTGCTCAAGCTTGCGAGGCTCTACTTCAAACTCAAAGAACCATTCATGAGCCCCTGTTTCTTCATTGGTCATAAACACAGGAGCCGCCATATACTCACGCACAACAGCACCAGTTGCTCTACAAGCTCTGCTTACCGCTTCCTCTGCATTGTCAATGATTAACTCCTCACCAAACGCATTAATGAAGAGCTTCGTTCTTCCCGTCACTTGAATTCGATGAGGATCCGTTGACGTAAATCGAACGGTATCTCCGACCAAGTAGCGCCACAACCCCGCATTGGTAGAAATTACCAAAGCGTAATTCTTATCTACTTCGACATCCTGCAACAACACTGTTTGAGGATCGTCTTTGCCAACCTCTTCCATCGGCAAGAACTCGTAGAAGATTCCATAGTCAAGCATCAAGAGCATGTCATCTGCACGATTGCGATCTTGAATCCCAAAGAATCCTTCAGAGGCATTATATGATTCAAAGTAGTTCATCCCAGGATTTGGAATGATTTCTTCGAACTGTTTCGCATAGGGCTTGAAACTCACGCCACCATGCATAAAGAGCTCAAGATTCGGCCATACCTCAAGTATGTTCGAAGCGCCTTTGATTTCCATAATTCGTTTGAGCAAGACCAATGTCCATGACGGTACACCAACGATCATACTCACGTCTTCATCCATCGTGGATTGGGCCATGGCCTCAATCTTCTTCTCCCAATCATCCATCAGCGCGATTTCCTTGTTCGGCACACGCTTGAGCTCTACCCATCCTGGAAGATTTTTAATAATGATTGCTGAGAGGTCACCTGTGTAGCAGTCTTCACTAAGTGGATGCACTTTGCTACTCCCGCCCATAACCAGGGTCTTCCCTGCATATACTCGAGAGTTTGGTTGGCTATTGACATACATTGCCAACAGGTCTTTACCACCTTTGTAGTGACAGGCTTCCAAGGCCTCTTTCGTCACAGGAATGTACTTACTCTTATCACTGGTGGTTCCTGAAGACTTGGCAAACCACTTGACTTTTGAAGGCCAAAGCACCGCATCTTCACCATCGCGCACACGATCAATATAAGGCCTGAGTTCATCGTAGTTCCGAATGGGAACGGCCTTTCTGAAATCATCCACAGTTTTCACTTGATCGAAATCGTGGTCTTTACCGAAGGCGGTATCTCTACCCTCTTCAAGCAAACGCTCAAACCACTCCTGCTGCACCTCAATCGGATACTTTGTGAAAAGCTCGATCTGGTGCATCCTTTTCTTCATGACCCAGGAAAAGACGCTATTCAGTGGCATAGGTAGGTTCTGTGATAGAACGTGAAGATAGGAAAACCTTTGGCCTTATGGACGAGAAAGCTAGATATATAAAAAGGCAAAGGAGGGCGCGAAGGCCCTCCGAATTTTCATAGTTACCCTCCCAAAGGAAGAGTACTAATGTGGAATGTATTTCAGATGAATTAGCTTTTCAGTGAGACCAAGTTGCAAAAGCAACGAATACGTTCAAAGAGATTTTGTACAGGTGTAGTTTATGAATGTATAAGTGTAGGGTAAGAAACGAAACAGCCCCACTTAATCACCCCTTCAGAGCCTTGATCACCAAAGCACGCTTACGTACAGAAGTTGGGTACTCTACACCGTTTGAAAGCACCACTACGTATGGTTTTTCTCTGGTTACCTGAACCACTTCTGCCTTACGTACCGCATACTTAGCATGGATTCGAATATACCCTCCATCAAGGCTCTTCATGATGGAGCCGAGATTCTTAGAAATCATGGATGTTGAGCCATCCTTGAGGTGCAGAATGGTGTAATTCCCATCTGCCTCAAAGGCCAGGATATCTTCGCGATCATATACATCGACCGTTTCTGTCGTCGACACTACGAATGAATTACTTTCCTTTTGAGGTCTCTCCTTTCGATACCTCAATAAGTAACGCTCCAATGATCGGTCTACCTCTTTTTGCCCTAAAGGCTTCAGTAGATAATCTAATGCTCCAACAGTAAATGCTTCTACGGCATATTCCTCAAAAGCAGTGGTAAAGACAATGGGAGCCTTGAGATCGGGCATTACTTCTTTGGCGCGAATACCAAGAGTCCCGGGCATTCGGATATCCATAAAAATGAGATCGGGTTCGGCAGCTTGTAAAGGGCCGTTCGCTTGATTCAATGTTTCCCAACTCCCAACAATCTCTACTTCAACAGAACTTTCATTCAACAAGTGCGTCAAGATATCTCTGTTCGGAACCTCATCTTCTACTATGGCGCAACGAATCGCTTTCATGTTAATACCCCCTCCAAAATAATTTCTGTTCTGAACGGTCCTTTATCACCATTCACAAAAACATGCTTCAAATAGCCTTTCCCTTTCTTGATTCCAGCCAGTCGATCTCTAACATTCTGAATTCCTGATTGTCGCATATCGGCGGTCATAAATGCCGAAGGATCACAGCCTAGCCCATTATCTGAAACAATCACCTTCAAGTTATCATTGCTTCGAAGCACCATGATGGAAATCTTGAAGCCTTCAGAACGTGTCGGCAAACCATGCTTTACGCAATTCTCGACAATCGGCTGAATGAACATTGGAGGAACCTCGACGTTGTGCAAACCATCTGGAATGGCATGTATTGAGTAGTTCAAACGTTTTCCGAAACGAGCCTGTTCAATTTGAAGATAATCGTCTAGTAGCTCCACTTCATCCATCAATTTAATCGCATCCTTTGCACTGATATAAAATACGCGACGAAGATGACGTGCTAACAGTTGAACCAAGGAAAGCGACTTATCCTTAGAAGAACCCACGATACTTGCCTGAAGGCTGTTCATCGCATTGAAAATGAAATGTGAATTAAGCTGACTTCGCAGCGCCATATTATGCATGGAAATCAGGCGGTTCGTGGTTTCTAATTCTCGTCGTTTCCTGTTATTCCCAACGCGAATGACAGCTAGGGCCACCGTGAACGATACAAGCAAAATGACAATGAACCACCAAGGAGTTCGCCACCAAGGACCAGTAACAGTGAACTTGGTTGTCGCTGGTGCTGAGATACTATTTGCAAACGGGTATACCGCTCTTGTCTCTAAGGTGTAGTTCCCGGATTCCAACTTTTCAAAAGAAAGTGTATTGTTTTGCGCTACTTGCCAATCGCCATCCTCATCATCAAATCTGTATTCGAAATAGGCTCCGAAGGATTGCTCACGTCGGTCTGCCTCAAGCACAAATTGAACCGGAATACCTTGTCCAAATTTTATTCTTTTCCCAAGAATACCATCGTTCACAGAAGCATTCAGTAATTGAATGTTGTGGTGGATCTCCTTCCTACCTTCCGATCTCAAGGAAGCAGACTCTAGGCTGTAGAGATAATCAGCACTTTTGAAGAGAAACTGGTCATCCACCTTCAACACGTCATAAACATCTTTCAACCCCTCCCACAACTGGAAATCTATGGACGAACTAACCTGAGAAGGTGACTTTCCGACGAATACTCCCTCAGTGCTTGATATGTACAGCGCATCATCTTCCACTGTAATAGTTCGGAGCTGAATTCCTGGAAAGTGATAGGTTTGTCGTTCTTGTCTTAAGTTGAATACCGAAAGAGAGTTGCGGCCGTGAATTCCACAGAATAAGGAGTCGTTGATTTGAGTCATGGAAGAGGTAAAACCAATCTCCGAATAAGGAATAATAGTATCACAAGACAGGGAGTCACACAACATAATTCCTGCTTGACTACTGAAACAAATCCTGCCATCACTCAATGCTTGTAAATCAAACCCGCGTGTTCGGGTCCATCTGAATTGCTCACACCATTCAATCTGGGCGAGATCATCTTCTGGCTGATGAATCAGATAGTCAATAATCGTCTCAACGTCGAACACGAAAAGACCATGAGATGAAGCGACCATTAAATGACCGTTGTCTATATGAAGTCCTTTCACCGAACCCACTCCCGCAGCGAGCGTGTAGAATTCATTGTCTTTGAATAAACCAATGGTTCTTCCTCCGAACCACCATTCGTTATCTCCTTTGAGTACGATATTATTTACTGGATCCGTCAACCAAGAATTAGATACGATTTCCTCTTCGCTACCACTCAAAGAGCCGTCATAAAGGAAGTACCAATCATGGCCATCCTTGTACATACTCGCTCCTTCAACATTGAGCGCTTCTACTTGTCTCAAGCCTAAGCTCTGAGAGTGAATGCGCTGAAGACCTTTGGTGCCTTCACTTGGCCAGACACCTCCTTCATTATCTACAACAAAACCATTCAACCGGACACATTCATGGACAAGTTCAAATCTCCCATCGATCATTTTACAGATCCCTTCCCCTTCAACATAAGCGTAGAGATAATCAGCGCCGAATAAAGAATGAATTGGAGCTGATGCTTCCGCTATTTTCGAGACTTTTCGACCGAGTTTATAGATACTGTTCTCTCTAAAGAAATACGCATTTCCTTCGAAATAGGTAGTTTCCATGCGTTCCTTCTCATCGAACTCCAGATCTGTATTCCATGAAGAGTAATCTGAGGTAGAAATATTGGTGAATCGACCAAGTCCTCGATACCAGACACTTTGATCATCACACAACTCAAACTCACCATTTTTTCGGAGCATGCTTAAACCATCCACCTGCACAAATGCTTGTGATGGCTTTCCTTCGAAAACGGCATAAAACGTCGCCGCGAAAATGGTTGAATCCGTCGCAGGAACAATATCGGTAACAAACTTGGCTTCTGACTCTGAGAATTCCTGCCAAGACTCTTGACGACGAACAATCCCGTAGTTCGTTCCAAACCACAAGGCGCTATCCGCAGTCTGGGTAATGCAGAACACCTCAGGAGACGGAATCGGCAAGCTGTCAGTAACATTGGTCAGTACTGTTCCTGAAACCCGGTAAAGGCCACAATCGCTACCAGCCCAAATGACCCCTTCATAATCTTGAAACACACTGTAGATGCGACAATTTTCTGTACCAGCATAGATCTCTGCGTTAGGGTCAACAAGCTGAGCCCATCCAAACGAAGGAAGAGCGAAAGCAAGTAGAACAACACAAAAACGAAAAGAAAAGGCAGTATGTAGTTTCAAATTCAAAAGTCCTACAAAGTACTAAAGGTAGGGATGAAAAGAGAGATAGCCGAGACGGGACTGAAAAAACAAGCTCATTGCGGAGCAGCCCAGTTAGCCATTTAACGGAACTATTTCCTTTATTTCGGGTTTCGTATTCCTTCAGTGAAATCTAGTTAACTTAGTACACATGAGCTATTTGAAATACACTTGCGTATTAGCGTTCATTTTGTCTTGGAGCTCTATTCCAGCGCAATCAAGAACGAATGCTGACGTGATCAAACCACTGAAGAAAAGTTCACTAAATACAACAGGCTGGGCATTTAATCGTACTTCGGGAAAGTGGGAGTCGAGTGAAAACATAATTCCCTCAGCACACGGTGGAGGACCTGTACCAATGTGGTTGCAGTTCGATAGTTTCAGCGAAATGGAACTATGGCATTTCGAACATCAAGGAAAAATATATCGTTGCTGGACATGGTTGGAAGAATTTACTTCGCAATCGATCATTGCTGGAGCAAAAATCATCAAGAAATCACCCTTCAACTCTCCTTATGCTGGAGAAACCATGTCTTACACCTATCAAAGACATGTCTGGGTAATCATTTCCCCCGATCAATACTCCCAAATATGCTCCCAACTCCTCACTCTTGATGGATCCACGCAGCGAATCGAGCTTCATGGTGGTCAATTCACAAAACTTAGAAACCCTTATGAATATCGATGGGAACAAATGATTCTAAAATCCATCACCGCCGATCCAACTCCACCTCCCCAGGACACACGGTCAGAGCACGACAGAGTGTTTCCCCCAGAAGTCACCTCCTACCAACAAAATCTATTTTTCAAAAGACAGTTCCAATTCAACACCCAAGCACCTGATGGATACAATGTCATGCGATTTCGATTGCCAGTGGCAGCTAAAAACCTTCACGGTCAATACTATGATCGATTGACAAACAATAGGTACCACGAAGTGAGACTTGCGGAGTGGAATGCCTTTTTCCATTAGGCAATAATCAACTACATCGCATGACTTCAAAGCTCCTTATCTTATTGTTATCATTAGGACTAACTCTGACAAGCACTGTTTCTTTAGGACAAACAGAATCTGAAACCTTGGTATTCATTAACTCTAAGTTGCATTCCTGTCAATCTTCATTTCCAAGACCTGATGGTTCAAAAGCTCCTATGAAATGGCACATCTCAAAAGGGGTATTCAACCAAGCAGATGTTTTTATTGTCGAGCTACATTCAGATGCTCCTATTTCAAATTACAAATTCAACGCAGAGAACATCATTGACATCCTTGAAACAAGAGCTTCCAATGGTAACCTGAATATCCGTATCGTCGATAAACAAAGCTCCATTCTGCACACCTCGTACTTAACCGATGAAACTCAATGGGTACATGAACTAAATTTGGTGCTAAACTGCGAGGATGAAGAAATAAGAAGGATTATCAAAGCATTTAGACATTTAGCTGAAATCAATGGAGCAACGTTACCTGATGAAGAGCTTTTTAATGATTAGCGTACAATTCTGTTGAATCACTAAAATACCTCCAATTGAGAATAGGATTGGTGTTCTTTTGACTCAATTGACCAACCACAAGCAGGTACTCCACCCCGGGCTCCTCTAAATGGCCTTTGCTTTCGGTAATTATATTCTGCCAATTATCTCTAACTATTTCCAGCAGTCTGTCATCAGCTTCTTGCTTATGGTCGTAGTCGTATACCACCAACACCTTTAGTCTTGCCCTGAGCTTGGAAAGCTTAATCATTTCGCGAAAACAGTCCGCAAAGTCATTCTCAAACTCAATCACGACTTCTAAAAATCCATACTGAAGTGCTCTTTTAGAAACCGAGTGTTTTCTTTCCTCATCCATCGAGCAAACAAAGGAGTTAATACTTCGAGCAGCTACGAAGTCAATCTTACGATGTTCGGTTTTTAATATGAGTTCCGCTTCAGGAATCTCCTTGAGTAGTGCTGACCTCAAATGGTTAGACCAGTGCCAGTCACTAATATTCTCAATACCCTGCACCTCTTTTGTCCAACCAGATGTACTATCCCACAAGTCCTCCCAACTAGGTAGTTTAGATAACTCACTTGTATATGTGTGCCATATTTGTATGAACTCAATTGCCTTCATTGAACACCAAATTATAAAAGCTGACTTTACTAAAACTGCAATTTTTGAGGTTATAATCAACCAGAGCAAAGTGCATCGGGTATTCGCACGTAAGCCTATCATCTTCGAAGGATGAGCGTCGATGGAGGTAACTCATAATTTTCTAATAATATCGAAGCCCCACTATGCCATCGGAATGGTCTTTATTCATCTGACCCCTATGTCATCAATGGATTCGTAGTCATTTACTCCTGACTACTCTCAAATGTTAACCACTAAGTACTCGCAAAACACGTTTCTGACAATCAACTAAAAAGTTTCATCGCTCAACACGATATGTTTAATATTGCACTGGTAAAATTTATCGAGCCGCAGAGGCCTTGACAGTGAAAAACTGATCAAACCCAAGACCAACCCGGTATACCTTAGTGATTTCCTGTATTGACCGAACGGAGCAAACGTGAACTTTCTCAATTAATCTTTCGCATTCAGGAAGGGGATACGGACGCATTTGGTGAACTTTATCGAGACTATTCCGCAACACTTTATGGGGTTTCTCTAAAAATCTTGGGAAGCGAAGATCAAGCAGAAGATGTCTTGCAAGATGCCTTCATCAAGATTTGGAAGAACATTAAAAAATTCAATCCTCAAAAAGGAAGCATCTTCACTTGGATGCTAAATATCACGCGCAACACAGCGATTGATCGTCTTCGAAAATCAAAGAATCTTCAAAAAGCAAAAATCCAAACCCATGCGGAAAACGTAGATTATCCAGCAAGGGTTCGTTCTTCACAAAATACAGATGTGATCGGACTCAATGACGAAGTCAACAAATTAGCACCTGAACACCGACAGATGATTGAGTTCATTTACTTCCGAGGTTATACGCAACAAGAGGTTTCTGACGAATTAGTCATCCCATTGGGGACGGTGAAGACAAGGGTTAGGAAAGCGGTCATCGAATTGAGAAAAGTATTTACAACATTGTTCTTTTGGATGTAAAGGCATACATATCATCAGGTATTCTGGAGCATTATGTTCTCGGAACTGTTTCTTTGCAAGAGCAGCAGGAGGTGGAGTGCATGTCGCATATCTATCCAGAGATTGCTGCCGAATTGGTACGTCTCCAAGAAAGCATTGAACGATATGCGGAATCATTAGGTACTCCCCCACCTTCAAGGTTGGAAGTTAAGATCATGGAAGCGATTAAGGATGAACAACAGCTTCCGGCCGAAAACACAAACACCAAAGAGCACGAGGCCGTTATTCATCTGAATACCCAACCAAATGTCAAACCTATTCGTTTTGCTGCTATAGCAGCAGCAGTAGCAGCATTGGTGTTTGGTGGTTTCTGGTTAAATGAAAACAAACAGAGGGCAAGGGTAACTTCGGAGCTAAACCATCTAAAGCAAGAACAGCAAAACCTTGTTGATCAACAAGATCAACTGGAGGCCAAGCTGGTGGCCCAGGCCACGGAAATCGATCTCCAAGAACGAATCAAGTCAAACTTGATAGACTCCTTCACAAAGACCGTTCTGCTAGCTGGTACCGCTAATAGTCCGGAATCCAGTGTAAACATCTATTGGAACCGTAGGAATGCCGAGGTAATGATGAAGGTGGAGCAACTTCCAATGCCTGAAACAGATAAGCAATACCAACTATGGGCTATAGTTGATGGAGAACCGCAAGATATGGGTGTGTTTGACATCGATCTTAATTCCAATGACATTCTGCTCATTCCGGTCGCCATCGCAGAAGCTCAAGCCTTCGCTATTACACTGGAGACCAAAGGCGGAAATCCAGTTCCAAATCTTGACGCATTGTACGTCATCGGGAATGTAAACGCTTAATCTGTCGTTTCTACTCTTCTGTTTTTCAGTATGTAACCGTTCATTTTAAAAAAATCTCGCTTTTTAAAAATCCAATCGTAAAGCTGAGACGTAGGTTTTTGTGATCAGCATCCAGAACGGATGCAAAAAATGAAAACAACCCATCACAAAAACCGTGAACACATGACACATATTACTCCTTTACTCAAAAACTTAGCACTGATGCTCTTTGCAATACTCAGCTTCGGTCTCGCGCGAGCAGACCATTTGTCTGATGAGCTAATTGTTTCAGCCAAACTCACAGGTGACCAAGAGGTTCCTGCAGTCATTACAGATGCCCAGGGAATTGGCTCGATCACCATCAACAGTACATGGGATAGTCTATTTGTCAATGTATCTGTCAACAAACTATCTGGACCTGTTACTGGTATTCACATTCACAGCGGTATGCCTGGTGAAAATGGTCCGGTAGAAACCAACCTCAGTTCCGATGTCGTAAGAAATCGAATTATTGCCACCATTACTGGTGATGACTTAACTCCTGAACTCATCGCAGGATTACTCAATGGTGATCATTACTTGAATGTGCACACAGACGAGAATCCAAACGGTGAAATTCGTGGACAATTAACCGTAGAGAGCGATTATACCTTCCGTTCATGGATGGATGCAGGTCAACAAACCATGGAAGTGGAAAGCGATGCGCTCGGATTAGTTCACCTGAACCTTTCCCGCACCGGTGAATCGGTTCAATTAAGAGCAGTGGTTGATGGCCTTTCAGGCCCCATTGCTGCTGCTCACTTGCATTATGGTGCAATGGGTCAAGACGGTCCTGTGGGCGTTGACCTTATGAGCTACATTGACGGTAACAGCATTGTCGGTGATTTTCAAATTGTCGACTACCCAGAGCTTATCGAAAACCTCTATCAGGGGATGGTTTATCTAAATGTCCACACCAATGATTTCCCTGACGGAGAAATCAGAGGTAACCTGATGTACGAAAACCAATTGGCCTTTGATTCATGGCTTAATACCGATCAAGAGGTAATGATGCCTATGGGTGCTGATGGGTATGGTGTAGCTACGATGACTTTAAGTTCTACACTTGACACCATCTGGTACGAAGTCTTAACCACCGATCTGACCGGCGAAATCACTGGTGCCCATATTCATGATGGCGAAGTTGGAGTGGATGGCGATGTTATCGTTGGCCTAACTCCAGAGGTAGATGGTAATATGATCAGCGGAATGGTATCTGGTGAAGAGGTAACCCTTGAACTCATCCAAAAGATGTTACGAGGTGGTACTTACATAAACATACATACGGATATGAATCCGGCCGGTGAGATTCGCGGACAAGTATACCGCCTCGCTCGTGAGGGTTATACGCTAGCTCTTGAAAGCAATCAAGAAGTACCACGCAAATTCGCCATTGCAAAAGGTAGCGGACTAATCACTATTGATCGCGATCAGTCTAACGCTCATGTGATGATTGTGGTTTCTGACCTTAATGGTCCCCTTACTGGAGCTCATTTTCATGGGGCACCCATGGGCCAAAACGGTGATGTAATCTATCATTTGACCCCATGGTTCGAAGCGCTCGAAACAGATGATGCCGCTTTTGGTTATTGGACGTCTGACGACGATATGCCATTTACTCCCCTTCAGTCGCTTCAATTCAGAAACAAAGAAGTCTATGTTAACATCCATACAGATGCCCGTCCGGCAGGGGAGGTCAGAGGACAAGCCCTTCGTGGGGCAAACCAATTCATGCATCAACTTGAAGACAATGGTGAATTGCCGATGGATCCGATGTTTGAATCAGGGATTCTATTTAGCGCAAAACTGAATGGTGAGCAAGAGGTGCCTGCTGTATCGACCGATGCACTTGGAGTTGGAGGGTTCCTTCTCAATGAAACAAGAGACACGATGTTTGTTAACGTAAACCTCGACGGTTTAAGTGGTCCGATTACAGGAATGCACATTCATGATGGCGTTGCTGGAACCAATGGAGATGTGATTTTTGACCTCTCTGACATGCTCAGCGGAAACCAAGCCCGGGGATTTATCACTGATTTTGATTTATCAGGGTTTATCAAGAGCGAGTACTACGTAAACGTTCATACAGATCTCAATCCTAGCGGGGAGATCAGAGGACAAATTGGGTTTGAAAGCGACTGGAGCTTCATTGGAGAGCTTGATGGTGAGCAAGAAGTACCAGCAGTTACTACTGATGCATTTGGTAAGGTAGTGGCGAATTTGACCAAAGATGAATCTCAACTACAAATCAGAGTTGTGACCACTGGATTGTCTGGTGCGATCACCGGAGCACACCTACATCAGGCCCCTGAAGGCATGAATGGCGATGTAGTACTCAACCTCACCGAGGATATTAACATCAACTCAATTGAGGTGACCGTAGACCCGAGTGAATTTCTTAGTGACCTCAAAGAGGGGAATATCTACATCAACATACACACTGAACTAAATCCAGGTGGTGAGATTCGCGCGCAATTGAACCTTGCAGAGGCTTTTGTCTTTGACGCTTGGTTAAATGGTATGCAAGAGGTGCCGTCAATAGATGCGCCTGGCACAGGTATGGCTTCGTTATGGATGAATGACGCCTGGGATGAATTGAATTACGATATTGTAGTTGATCAAATCAGCGGTCCGATTGACGCGATTCATATTCATGGTGCCGGCCTAGGAGAAAATGGAGATGTTTTGGCTAACCTCACACCATCTATTGATGGTAACCGAATTTCGGGAACCATCACCGGAGACCTTTTGACAGAGGAGTTGGTGACCATGCTAATTAACGGACAGTGCTATTTCAACTTACATACTTCTGCCTTCCCTAGCGGGGAAATCAGAGGCCAGATTTACCGTTTGGCTCGTCAAGGATACTCGTATGTACTATGTGGAGACCAAGAAGTGCCCGCTGTAGATGCAATGGCATACGGAGGAGGAATTCTTTCGATTGATCGTGGCTACACAACTGCACACACCATGTTTACCGCAACCAACTTGTCTGGTGGTATTACCGGTGCGCACTTGCACAATGCACCAGCCGGTGAAAATGGTCCCGTACTTTATGGATTGACCGAAATCCTTGAAGAAAATTCAGGATTTGTGTACCAACCCATTGATAACATGGGGGCCATGGCCATTCTAGATGGAGATGTCTATCTCAATCTTCATACCTCTGATAATCCCGATGGCGAAATTCGCGGTCAGATCGATAGCATGATGGATTGCCCTGAAATAATGATTGTAGGGATCGATGAACCCACTATTGATGCTACGTTTAGCGCATATCCTGTGCCGTTCGGAAATCAGGTGAACATCGAACTTGACAAGACAACGTCTGCACCGCTATTGATTGAACTAGTAGACATAACTGGTAAGGTGGTATTGCAAAAACCTATTGCCGGAACCCAGTCGATTATCACTCTTGATACGAGTGAATTACAGACAGGACTGTATGTAATCAGACTTCGTTCCGATGAAGTCTTCATTTCTAGAAGAGTGTTGAAAAAGTGAGGGGACTAGAATGAGACGAAGAGACGGGGCAACGTAAGTTGCTCCGTTTTTTTTAATCGCTTAAGTCGTTCAAAACTAAAGGTTTCTATCGTGAAGTAAAATCTCATACTGTAATAATCATGGTTTATCTTCTACTCTAACACTCCCAAATTGTCGGTATACTGAATGAGAGCGTTGGAGCCTTTATTTATGACAACTTCACTACCGACGGTGACCACACCACGGGAAGAATTCATTTAAGAATCAACCTTATCAAGATCGTTTATGGTTGAATTTTGAGTGCTCCAATCTTCATTGATGTTGAAGAAAACTTGTCCATACATAAGAAAGGCCCAAAACAAGAGCAGAACTGCTCCTGTGGAGAGAAGAAATTTCATAGATCATTAGCTTTAATTAAAATACTCATTATCAACTCCCAAACAATGTCTTGTGAAACAAACAACTCATATTGATACAGATTTAGCCAGCTGAATCTATACCTATTCTGTACCCCTAAAAGAAATAAGGCTCTCAGATTTCTCTGAAAGCCTCATTCTACTTAATAGCGGGGGCAGCACTCAAACCTACGGTCCGCCTCAGGCGGAGTGATGAGCCGAAACTCTTAAACACAAAAAGGCGCTCATTTCTGAGCAGTCTTCTTAGTCGCCGAAAGGAACTCAAACCTACGGTCCGCCTCAGGCGGAGTGATGAGCCCGAAATATTTCGCACAAAAAAAGGCTCTCACTTCTGAGAGCCTTACTTAGTAGCGGGGGCAGGACTCGAACCTACGGCCTTCGGGTTATGAGCCCGACGAGCTACCAACTGCTCCACCCCGCAATATATCTTTCGAACTTAGTCGTTCTTTTGGTCTATTGCTTCCCTTTAAACGCAACATAAACGAAGTATGTTGTTCAAAAGGGACGGCAAATATACAGAGTTTTATCATCTTTGCAAGTCCTTACAGGGAAGATTTTCGTGAAACACAAAGCAGGATTCGTCAATATCATCGGAAGCCCGAACGTCGGAAAGTCGACACTTATGAATCAACTCGTAGGTGAGCGCCTCTCTATCATAACGTCTAAGGCTCAAACAACGCGTCATCGCATCATGGGTATCGTGAATGACGACGATTTTCAAATCGTCTATTCTGATACACCTGGAGTACTTGACCCTCAGTACAAACTGCATGAAGGAATGATGCGCTTCGTTAAGAACGCCCTCCAAGATGCGGATGTACTATTGGTCATGACTGACGTCTTCGAAGACTCGATGGCTCACCCAGAGACTCTTGAGAAGATTGCCAACATGGACATTCCAACGTTTGTGTTGATCAACAAAATCGACCTTTCTGACGCCGAAACCATAGAGAAGCGAATCGAAGAATGGAAAACACGCATTCCTCGTGCGATTGTGGCGCCGATTTCTGCCTTGCATTCATTCAACATTGAGAAACTTCTGGATCACATTGTAGAACAGCTTCCTGAAAGTCCGCCATACTTCCCGAAAGACGAACTCACAGATAAGCCGATGCGCTTCTTCGTGAGCGAGATGATTCGCGAGAAGATACTGCGTCACTACAAACAAGAGATTCCGTACTCGTGCGAAGTCATCGTTGAAGAGTACAAGGAAGATGGCAACCTCATCCGAATTCGAAGCGAGATTATTGTGGCCCGTGAATCACAGAAAGGCATCATTATCGGACATCAAGGAAAGATGCTGAAGCGCATTGGAACGGAGGCCAGAAAAGACATCGAAGCATTCATTGGCTCCAAAGTGTTCCTGGAACTTTACGTGCGTGTAGATAAGAACTGGCGAAACGACGAAAGCAAGCTGAAGCGATTCGGCTACATGAACTGATGATCACTTTCCCCAACGCCAAGATCAACCTCGGACTGTCAGTGCTGAATAAGCGTGATGATGGTTTCCACAACATCGAAAGCGTATTCTACCCAGTGCAGATTTGCGATGCACTGGAGATTAAAACCATCGACGAATCAACATGTAAGCTTGTCCTTTCAGGTGATGCTATTCAAGGTAATCTCGAGTCAAACCTAGTCTTCAAGGCCTGGAAGATTCTTCATCAGAAATATGACATTCCAGGGGTCCATTGTGAGCTCCTGAAGAAGATCCCCATGGGTGCTGGTATGGGTGGAGGTTCCGCTGACGGCAGTTTTATGTTGAAGCTTTTGAATTCGCATTTCAAGCTTAATCTCGCTAACGCGGAATTGGAACAACTCGCTGGACAACTCGGATCTGATTGCCCTTTCTTCATAGAGAACAAACCTGCTTTTGTATCAGGTCGTGGAGAGCACATGGAGCGCATCGATCTTGACCTTTCTGGATACCACCTTCACGTCATTCACCCGAACGTTCACGTAGGTACAGCAGAAGCCTATGGACTACTTTCTCCTGAAAGAAGACAGCAAGACCTCCGCGTACTTCCAAGAACCCCTATCGAAGAGTGGCAATCTACCTTCCACAACGATTTCGAGGAAGTAATCGCCACCCAATTCCCGGCGATAGCCGAGGCCCAAAAAAGCCTGCTAAACCAAGGAGCCATCTACGCCGCCATGACCGGAAGCGGATCAGCAGTCTTCGGCATCTTCAAAGAAAAAGTGGCGCTGGAAGAAAAAGAAGGATGGCGCTACTTCGAAGGAAGAATATAGGGGCACGCATGCGTGCCCTTACCAGAAACCTATTTCTGCGCCCGCGTATAAAGGAAAATTCCCAGCGCAAAGAATATCATATTCGGTACCCACACCGCTATATTGGCTGATAGCCCGACGTTCGTTGCGGCCACAGTGGTCATCTTTAAGGCAAAGATGTACGTCACACCGATAATCACCGCCATGAAGAGGTGCAGACCAGTACCTCCCCTCACCTTTCTGCTGGCGACGACCACTCCGATGAGGGTTAAGACGTAGATCGCAAAGGCATTAGAAGTGCGGGAATATTTTTCAATCTCAATGAAGGCTACATTACCAGAACCTCGTTGTTTTTCTTCTTCGATGTACTTCGTAAGCGCCGCATAATCCATGGTTGATACGATTTCTGATCGCGCCCCAAAATCTGAGATCTGCATATTCAGCACCGTATCAATTTGATTCACTACTCGGAGGTCTTCAGTCCCGTCAGGATGAATGTCTCGGATGCGCACATTGGTAATGAGCCAGCGTCCGGTTTCTTCAATGTATTTCGCCTTACTGGCCATAAGTTTCCGCACCAACCTTCCGTCTTCCCAGTCTTCCAAAGCGAACTTATAACCTACGTTACGCTCGGCAGTAATAGATCGGAAATAGGCGATGTTACCTGGATTAATCTCACGGTATAAGTCATGTTCACTAATGTGGAAGCGCGTATGGATGTACTTAAACTCGAAATCGACCTTGGTCTTATTCGCCTCGGGTAGAATAACATGGGCAATCAGCAATGATAGCCCAACCAAAAAGGTGGAAGCAATAAAGTACGGACGGAGCAATCGATTAAAGCTGACGCCTCCGCTCAACATTGCGATGAACTCTGTCTTCTGAGCTAAATTACTGGTAACCAATATAATGGTGAGGAAGACAATGAAGGCACTTAACATGTTTCCAAAGAAGAAACAGAAATTGAGGTAGTAGTCAATGAGAACTTCTCCTAGTGGAGCCCCATTGGTAATCAAGTCATCAATATTCTCGGAAAGGTCAAAGACGATCGCGATCACGCAAAACACCACGATCATGAAAAAGAACGTGCTGAGGAACTTCTTTATAATGTACCAGTCGAGAAGCTTCATTTGCGCTTACAGGCGTTGCGTTAATTTCGGCACCATCATATCCTTCCACTCGCGGAAGTCTCCGTCGAGAATGTGTTGACGTGCTTCTTTTACCAAACTCAAATAGAACGCCAAATTATGGACACTTGATATGTACATCGCCAACAATTCGTTGGAAGCGAACAAATGGCGTAGGTAGGCCTTGCTGTATTGCTGATCAACAAAGCATGTTCCATCAGGGTCAAGCGGAGAGAAATCATTGATCCACTTCGCATTCTTCATGTTCATGGTTCCGTTGCGAGTGAAGAGGTAACCATTCCGCGCATTGCGCGAAGGCATCACACAATCAAACATATCAACTCCGAGCGCAATACATTCAAGAATATTCGCCGGGGTCCCAACCCCCATCAAGTAGCGAGGCTTATCTTCTGGGAGAATACCACAAACGATGTCGCACATTTCGTACATCTCTTCGTGTGGCTCTCCAACACTCAAACCTCCGATAGCATTTCCTTCTGCATTTTGAGACGCAATGAACTCTGCTGATTGCGTTCGCAGATCTTTGTAAGTAGAACCTTGAACGATGGGGAAGAGCGTCTGCTCATAACCATACAAAGGTTCGGTTTCCTTCATACGATTTACACAGCGCGTCAACCAACGATGGGTCATCTCCATGGATTCACGAGCATATCCGTATTCACATGGATAAGGCGTGCATTCATCAAAGGCCATCACGATATCAGCACCAATCTTGCGCTGCACATCCATCGCGTCTTCTGGACTAAAGAAGTGCGACGAACCATCGATATGCGATTTGAACTTCACCCCTTCTTCAGAGATTTTTCGACGATCAGAGAGACTGTACACCTGGAAGCCTCCCGAATCGGTGAGAATCGGCAACTCCCAGTTCATGAACTTGTGAAGTCCACCAGCCTGTTGAAGGATATCCGTTCCCGGACGTAAGTAAAGATGGTAGGTATTCCCCAAGATGATCTGAGACTCAATGGTCGAAACCAAATCTTGCTGCGGAACTCCTTTCACTGTACCAACAGTACCCACCGGCATGAAGATCGGTGTCTCAATTGTTCCGTGATCGGTTTCAATCACCCCCGCACGAGCTGAACTCTCGGCGTCTTTTCCTTTCAGT
Source organism: Sanyastnella coralliicola (assembly GCF_030845195.1). GTDB lineage: Bacteria > Bacteroidota > Bacteroidia > Flavobacteriales_D > Sanyastnellaceae > Sanyastnella > Sanyastnella coralliicola. The sequence continues at coordinate 351,747 of NZ_CP132543.1, read as the reverse complement.
GTGAACTTCATTGCCGCAAAGGTAACTAACCCGAAGCTTCTTTATTATCATTGCACATGCTCGGAACATTGTTTAACGTAGTTACCGTAGCCGTGGGTGCCTCCTCCGGACTATTGCTGAAGGACAAGCTTCCGGAACGCTACACCTCTATTATATTCGTAGCATTGGGATTATGCACCTTGTTCTTTGGCGTAGACATGGGACTTGGATCGAATAATCCCCTCGTGCTTATCCTGAGCCTCGTTTTCGGGGCCATACTTGGTGAAAGCCTCAAACTTGAAAGCAGATCACTAGCGCTCACCGAACGCTTTAAGAAAGGCGGAGAAGACGATAACGACAAAGGCTTCGCGGAAGGTTTGCTTACCGCATTTGTTCTGTTCTGCATTGGTTCTATGACTTTGCTGGGCTGCCTTACTGAAGGATTAGAAGGCGACCGAACTATTATCATGACGAAAGCCACGATGGATCTTTTCTCATCGGCAGCACTTGCGGCAGCTTTTGGTCGCGGCGTGTTGTTCAGCATCATCCCTCTCTTCATTTATCAAGGTGGTTTAACGCTAGGCGCGGAATGGATCTCACCTTTATTGAATGAGACCATTACGGCTGAGATATTCGGTTGTGGGGGAATTCTTTTAATCGGACTGGGCCTGAACATTCTTCAAGTGACCAAAATCAAAATGTTGAATTTGGCACCAGCACTTTTCATTTGTCCATTGTTCGCCTGGCTTCTTCCTGTGCTCGAAGCTCTTCTAAATGCCATTTTGACATAACAATTTTAACGAACTGCCTTTTTGTCACTCTGATTTCTGTTTTTCTGCCTTTTTCGGCAGGAAAACCGAATGGCACATCAATTGACCTATCCCATCTGAATTCAAATTAGAAACACACAGAATTTCAGATTATGGGATTAGTTAAATATCGCACCGGACTTCCAACGAATTTCAACAGCTTGTTTGATGACTTCGTAAATGACGGATTCCTTGGAGGACGCTCAGTGAATGTACCTTCAGCAAACATTTCAGAGGGGAACGATCGTTTCTCGATCGAGCTGCAAGCCCCTGGATTCGATAAGGAAGATTTCGAGCTAAAGCTTGACAAGCAGATGCTGACGCTGTCAGCGACTCAAAAAGAAAAAGAAGAGTCAAAGGATGTAAAGTTCACACAACGTGAATTCAAGACATCCACATTCAAAAGAACATTCCGACTACCGGAGAACGTCGACAACGACGGAATCTCTGCTTCATACAACAACGGTATCCTCTCGGTAGTCATTCCTAAAAAAGAGGCAGAGAAGACAGTGAAAACGTTCACTGTTTCGTAAGCAGTTAGTTTGGTTTTGGTTAAGGTAGTGGGTCGCTCGTAGAGTGGCCCACTCTTTTTTTTAGTGGTCTTTGAAATACTCCATGTAACTCAAGCCCTTTGAAACATACTTCGGGTCATGCGTACGCGGACCACCTACGGATGGATAGACTCTTCCAGTATTGTGATAGTGAAACGCATCTTTATACCTGCCAGCTCTTAGAAGATGTCCGTATTCATCTTCAATCCATTGCACCCCAAACTCTACAGCGTCATCTCCACGAATATCACTCACCGTAACATCCATGCCTATGCATTTATAGCCCATCAATTGAAACGGGCCCCAGGAGGTTGACAGATTGCGCACGGCTTCGTCACTCGCAAATTCAAGGTGGCGCTGCTTTACTTGCTCATAATTGCTGCGTTTCCCCTCTTTTACTTGCTTCAAACGTCGGTACACCCCAGGCTCATATCGCTTTCCCGCTGGCATTCTTCCTCCGCACTCTAAAACACACAAGGCCATCAGGTACTCATAAGACACATCGTATTCCTCGGCACTTTCACGTATGCTTTCACTGTAATTCGCGTGCGCTCGTTCCAACGCATTCCCTCGGAAATACTGCGGATCGATTTCTCCTCCTTTCTTTCCTTTCCACAGGCTAACGCCGAAAACCATCAAGAGTGGAAGAATCACCAACACAAGTAAAATCCGTATGCGCTTATTTCGCTTCATCTTGAATGTAAAGTACCTTGCTGCTTATAAAGATGACAATTTTTTATGCCCGCTAATAAATACGCCCTTTTACGCTACCGCATTATCGATCGATGCATTTCGAATAGCGCAAGACCTTACCCCTCAAAGGAAGATCTTCGAGAAGCTTGTGAAGAGGCACTTTATGGTAGTTCAGGTGATCGTATATCCATTTCTACCATTGAAAAGGATCTCTGGGCAATGCGTAACGAAGGCGAACTAGGTTATTACGCGCCCATCGCCTACAGCAAGGTGCATAAAGGATATTTCTACGAAGAAGAAGATTACTCCATCAATGAGATGAGTCTGAACGACGATGATTTGGAGGCCATTCACTTCGCCGCAGAAACTTTCAATCAGTTTCGCGACATCCCCATCTTCAAGCAATACCAGCAAGCCATTGACAAGGTTACTTCTCGCCTGAAGATCTCACCTGACTTGAATGATCAGAGTTCGGAACACTTCATTCAGTTTGAAGAAGCACCAGAGGTCAAAGGAATTGAACACTTAGGTCCCATCGCAAAAGCCATTCAACAGCATCAGCGTCTGCGTTTCCAATATGCGAAGTTCACTGATGATACTGCATCATCTTATGAGGTTGAGCCTTACTTGTTAAAAGAGTACCGCAATCGCTGGTATGTTATCTGTTGGAATCCTTCACGAGAAGACTTCCGTACGTATGCGCTTGATCGCATGGGTGAAGTAAAGGTGAGCAAGAAGACCTTCAAACCGGATCCTGAGTTTTCTAGTGATCGCTTCTTTCAGCACAGCATTGGCATCACCGAAGTAGACAAGGAGCCTCAGCAGGTTATTTTCGAATGCTCTCCAGTGCTTGGTCGCTACCTCGATTCACAGCCGCTGCATCGATCGCAAAACATCGCTTGGTCTGAAGACAAGGCCCAAATCAAGCTCGAAGTTCTGATCACCTATGAGCTCATTGCTGAACTCTTAAGCTTTGGTGCCGACGTAAAAGTGTTGGCACCAACACAATTGAAAGACCGCATTCAGTCTACGTTATCGGCTGCTTTATCTAAGTATTAACCACAACGTAAATAGTTTACGTTCACACTGAAGATCATTGTGTCAAATAACAGACACGATGAACAATCCGAGCATTTACACTTTTCGTTTCGACCGTTTCCGGATCGACAACTTCAGTCTTTTTACCAATCACGATCAACTTCAGATCTCTGGCGCCTATTCTGACGGAAACAAGCTCCAGGTATGCACTTTCAGAGCTTCTTACGCCGTACTGAACGAACTACTACGCACCAAACTTCCAAAAAGCACTGCATTCAAACTCATGACTGCAATAGGCACCGCCTTGAGTAATGAGGAGAATCGATGGGAATCGGTGAACGTAAGCGAAGTACTCGGAGAGAACATCACCATCGAAACTTTAGGTGTTATCACGAGTTCGCAGCCGAATAAATCGGTGAACAAGCCATTGATCCACAGCTTTTTCAATTACAAACAGCAGAATTTTTCTTGACCGTAAATCCTTTACGGTCTGCCCCCCGAACATTGTATCATCAAACAAACACAACAGATATGCAATCACTAGTAGAAGCACGCAAGTATGTAGAGTCTTTCGCTCGTCCAATCGGATACAACGCCTACTCATGGAATGTCGCTAAACGCATGGCACTAGAAGCTTGGGATTGTTATCTGACTGGTCGCCCGTTCCGAAAGCCAATCAATTACTTCTGCCGCGAATTCTATGACATGCTCAAGAATCCAGATGGAGGTTACATCGTTCCTGAACACAAGTTCAAAACCTACTAAGACATTTAACGCCTTCGTGCTAACGAGCACCTAGTTTACCTAAACATCCCCCAAGAGCGAAGCCAACAACTTCCCCCATGCGCTTTTCTTCTCTTTCTGTTGGCTTCGCTCTTTTCCAACCCCTTGTGTTCAAAACCTTTGGTTCCTAATAGCACCGAAGCACAGTTGAAATTTTACCTTTGATTGGAATCAAAACGCGGTTTAAAGCACCCTGTTTGTCGAATTCATCGATGATTTACCACGGTTTATCTACAAGAATGGTATATTTGTCGTTGAGCAGAACACAACTGCTAACAACCGGGCAAAACACGATCAATGGCGGCTATCTCTGAAAAAGCGCTGTCTAGACTTAGCGAACTGTACCACTCTCATCTTAGCTGGAATCCAGCGAAAGAAGAGGGACAGAAAGTCTTGTTGTCCTATTTCGGTGAGATTGTCCAGAACAGAATTGACTACTTACTCCGACTAACTGAAGATGTCATCATCGACAATGGTGGGAAACGTAAAGTCATGAAACGCGTGTGCAGCGTACTGATCGAGTGCTTGCAAAACACCTCTATCCACGGTACCAAAGACGATCGTAGCTCTTCGAATAGCTTTTTTATTCTTCAAGGGAATGACAAGGAGTTTACCATTGTCAACGGAAACCTCATCCTAGCAGAAGATGCCAACCTTCTTGCATTCAAACTAGATGAGCTACGAGGACTCACACACACAGAGCTTCGAAAGCTCTACATCGAAACGCTTTGCAATCAGAACTACAGCTACAAAGGCGGAGCTGGACTAGGGTTCCTTACGATCGCAAAGAAATCGAGCAAACCAATCGAATATTCGATTCTTCCACTCGATGAAAAATTTGCCTTCTTCACTACGGAAATCACTGTAGCCCGCGTTTAAGACGCCGCTGACTCTCTCGACTCTCTCCTTTGTTATTATTCATTCTTGTGTAGCTTTAAGAGTCTATGACCTTACCCTCTGATTATATTTCTGATCACTACCTGAATAAACTGGCGAAACAGGCTCAGGAACAGGCGATCGGTATCATCACTGCAGGTCATTCAAATGCCTTTACCTATCACGACTTAATCCACACTTCATCCGTAGCCGAACAGACCGTTGTACTCGCTAATGATCATCAGTTAAGCGAACGGTCTAAGACTGCACTGTACATCGCGGCTTGGTTTCACGATTCAGGATACTACGAAAGCATTGAAGACCATGAACGAATTGGTGCCAATCACGCCAGAGAATTCGTCCATGACCAAGATGCAGATCATGAACTCGTAGATCAGATCTATCATTTGATCTTAAAGACCTCTATCAGCACTGAACCTGAATCAATAGAACAACAGATTATCCGTGATGCAGATCTCCATTATCTGGGAATTGAAGCCTATCAAGCCATTGCCGCACGCTTACGGCTCGAGTGGGAAACCACACTAAATAAAGAATACACCGATCGTGAATGGACGGAACAAAACCTCCGATTCATGAATCGTCACCGCTACTATACCGAACATGCCAAGCATCGCTTTCAACATGGAAAAGACCAAAATATTCAAGCACTTCGCGATTTGCTGTCTTAGCATCGCCCTCCTTTCTTCTTGTAACCACGAACCAACAGCTGTCCACAACGACAGCTTGCTTGCTGATGCGACATTCCAAGAAATGATCGAGGCCGTGGATCATCGTGACGCGGATAAACTGACACCATTCTTCACACATGAAGACACGAAACTCGCGAGTCGCGCTGTTCTTCAATCAGCTTCCTTCATAGATTCCACCCTCAACGAGCCGCTTATTCAAGCATTGAACTCCGGAGACTTGAGCAAGCAAATCTCAGCTGCTTACGCCATGGGCCAGCAGTTCGACACTTCGCTCTATGTTCCTTTGCGCGATAAGCTGAAGTCATCTAAAGATTACGCGCTCCGCTACAACATCTTTACCGCTCTAGGCAAGACTTGTCCGCCTAGATATGCAGACGAACTCCAGCAGCTCATCATTGCTGAAGACTGCGCTAGTGCACCTATGTGGGGAGCATTTTTCAGATTGCCAACCGTACGTAGTTGGATTGGATTTGAAGACAAGGCTATCGAATCACTTGCTTGTGACAACTACGAAGCCCGTTTGGCGGCGGCTAATTTCCTTTCACGAACAAGGGAAGTGAACTTGCTTGATCATCTAGACCAACTAATTAACGCTTATAAAAGTGAAGATGACGCGCGCGTGAAAATGGCTATTGCTTTGGCGATGAGACATTGTCCACATCCCGAAATGGCTGATTTCATTAATCAAGAAATCACTCAAACGAAAGACGAACGCATATTGGTCAACCTACTTCGCTCTGGTTCTCGTTTGAATATTCTGGAAATCGACGTGCTTGTTCCATTGATTCAGTCTGACCAAGTTGGTGTGGCCATGAATGCTATTAACGCAATTGACTTCAATGAACTTGATGTAGAAGAACTAGCACTGGTCCGAGATCGCCTTCCTGAGGATGTAACGACTAGAGCATCTGTTCTTCGCAAGCTTGCGAAGAGTGATGATGATACCCAAGATTGGTATGATCAATTGGTTTCGTTGAGCTCTTCTCGAAAGTCGCCTTATGAGAAGGCTTCATGTATGCAAGAACTGAAGTACTTCCCAGAGGCATCGAGCTACATCCTACTCCACATCGACACTTCGATGGCACTGCCTGTTCTTTCAACGGCTGCGGATGTCATTATGCAAATGCATTCAGCTGGTGATTTTGATGGTGATTTCAAGATTGCTTTGAGTGACATGATCGATACGAAAGACGCCGGGGTATTGGCACTTGTAGGTATCCACCTGCAATCTCACCCTGATGATATGGACGCTTCATTCCTTGATCGTCTCAAAAGTATTCAAGCGAACCTACCTATTCCTCAAGAAGTAGAAACCTATAATTACTTAGAAGACGCTATCGCGGAATTTGAAGAACGTGACCCGAAACATGTCACTCCTGATTGGAACCATCCGATTGACTTCGATCTATTGACTTCCCACGCCGACACTATCGATGTTGAAGTAGTAACAGATAAAGGAACGATCAAACTAGAGCTCTACCCACTCAATGCCCCAGGAAGCGTTGGAAGTTTCGTTCAACTAGCCGAAGATGGATTCTATAATGGGAAATCATTCCACCGAGTAGTACCAAATTTTGTCATCCAAGGAGGTTGTCCTCGTGGTGACGGATGGGGTGGTGTGAATTACAGTATTCGCTCTGAGTTCGCCATGCATGATTATGACGAAGGTGCCTTAGGTATGGCTAGCGCCGGAAACGATACAGAAAGCTGTCAATGGTTCATTACCCACAGCCCAACACCTCATCTCGAAGGACGCTACAGCATATTCGGCCAAGTGACCTCAGCTATGGATGTGGTTCGTGAAGTACAAGTAGGAAGTACGATCGAAGAGATTAAGATCCTGAACTAGGTCTTCTGCTCTTTCTTTTTCGCCGCTGGAAACAGGATGTTATTTAGAATCAAACGGTATCCAGGAGAATTCGCATGCAAGTTCAAGTCGGTCGGTGGATCATTCACCAAGTGACGGTAATCTTCAGGATCGTGACCTCCGTAATACGTCCATTGGCCTTGACCTAAGGTCCCATGGATATACTTCGCACTGCGAATAGATCTCGTCTCTCCCATGATGGTTACTTCTGGCCTCAAATATTGAGCGCGGAAGGCTGTCGTTTGCCCCATGAAACCAGCAATTACCTGTTCATGGTTCTGTGTAAGCATGGTAGGAATAACGTCCCATTTCGCACTGAAATCAAACAAGGTGAAGAAGTCGTTCTTCTGACCGAGCTTCGCATGATCCTGAGTAGCATCAATGGATGAGAATTCATACACCATCGGGTCTCTTTCGAGCTGGTAATCACGGAAGGCGAATCCATCTTCAAATCGAAGCTTTTCTTGAGCTGCAGGATCAGCTGGATCTCCATCGAACATCGACTCACAGATATCAGTATTCTGCGCGGCAAGGGAAATGTCATAAGAGTCTGTTCCCGAGCACATCGTGAACAAGAAACCACCGCCAACTACGAAGTTCTTAATCTCTAAAGCTACTGTGCGCTTCATATCGCTCACCTTTGAAAAGCCCAATGAAGCTGCCGTTGATTCTTGATTGCGCACTTCCTCTTGGTACCAGGCTGCGTTTCTGAATGAACGATAGAACTTTCCGTACTGCCCTGTAAAGTCTTCGTGGTGAAGGTGCAGCCAATCATACTTTGGCAACTCTCCTCTGACTACTTCTTCATCATAAATTACCGTATATGGAATCTCGGCATAAGTTAGAACGAGCGTTACTGCATCATCCCATGGCAGTTTACTCTTTGGAGAATATACTGCCACCTTCGGCGGTACTTCCAATTTCACACGTTCTTGATTGACTTCTGGATCAGCAATGCTGCCGTAAATCTGATTCGCTTGGACGTCAGCAATGACTTGGTATGACACTCCTCGGATGGTACACTCAGCTGTGACATCAGGATAGTTATCAATCATAAAGGCACCGCCTCGATAATTCAATAGCCATTCTACTTCGATGTCATTCTGAAGTACCCAAAAGGCAATTCCATATGCTTTGAGATGGTTACTCTGGTCGTCATCCATTGGAATCAGAATCTTGGATGCTTCCGCCGATAAGGCGAAACACAAGACCAAAGTCAACATTGAAACACGCTGTAGAAGTTTCTTCGTCATATTCGTAAAGGTACAAAAAGCGTTCCCCGATAGTGCTTACGGGCTTCTAAGCAGTGTTAAAAATGATTATCAGAACGGAGGCTCCTCACCTGCAGTACCGATGAAATCATCTCCCGAGTCATCGTCTTCTTCGTCATTCATACGAGAACCCACCACGAGGGTTTTAGGTTCATTCGCTCCACCTTCGAATGAAGTATTCGGACGCATAGCATTCGCAAACGGATTGTCATCGTCGAAGCTATCGAAGTTCGAGAACTTGGCGAGGTGCCCAACAAATCGAAGGTCTACAGTTTCCAAGGCTCCGTTACGGTGTTTTGCGATGATCAACTCACCCAATCCTCGAGGATCTAGTCCACGTGGATGGTCTTTTGGATCAGTGAACCCGTAGTATTCCGCTCGGTAAATGAAGCAAACGATATCGGCATCCTGCTCAATTGCTCCTGATTCACGAAGGTCGGATAGGATTGGTCGTTTATCACCTCCTCGAGTCTCCACAGAACGAGACAGCTGAGAAAGGGCGATAATCGGCACGTTAAGCTCTTTGGCGATTCCCTTGATCGAACGTGAGATCGTAGAGATTTCCTGCTCACGGTTACCGCCTTTTGTGTCTCCTCCTGCCGTCATCAGCTGGAGGTAATCGATGATTACCATATCGATACCGTGCTTCGCTTTTAGTCGACGACATTTCGCACGAAGTTCGAAAATGGAAATACCTGGAGTATCATCAATGTAAATCGGTGCATTCGCAAGCTTACCAATTCGTTGGTGAAGCATCTGGTACTCGTGGTCTTCAAGGGTACCCTTTCTCAGTTTTTCTGAAGAAAGAGTTGTCTCACTGGCGATCAGACGCTGAACCAACTGCACCCCAGCCATCTCCAAAGAGAATACCGCTACTGGCACCTGATAGTCAACGGCCATGTTTCGAGCCATAGACAGTACGAAAGCCGTCTTACCCATACCAGGACGTGCCGCGAGGACGATCATATCGCTTCGTTGCCAACCACCCGTTACACGGTCGAGGTCTGTGAACCCAGAAGGAACACCACTCACACCGTCTTTATTCTCACGTGCAGAATCGATGTTGGCAATTGCCTCGCGCATCAAGTTCTGCATGTTATCGTATGACTTTCGGATGTTTCCTTCCGCTACTTCGAAAAGAGATCCCTCAGCTTTATCCAACAAGTCGAATACATCGGTTGTCTCTTCAAATGCATCTTTCATGATGTCGTTCGAAACACGAATCAACTCTCGCTGGATATGCTTTTGCGCAATGATACGAGCGTGCTGCTCAATATTGGCTGTACTTGCAACGCGCGTAGTCAGTTGAGACACGTAGTATGGACCACCTACGAGGTCAATGTCACCGGCTTTGCGCAAAGCTTGCGTTACAGTCAAGATATCAATGGGCTCAGAACGTTGGAAGAGATCAGCAATCGCTGCAAAAATGCGCGCGTGTGCTTCTTTGTAGAAACTTGCTGGCTTCAAGATGTCGATAGCCGCGTTTACTGCAGAACTTTCGAGCATCATTGCCCCAAGAACCGCCTGTTCGAGGTCTAATGCCTGTGGTGGAAGTTTTCCTACTGGTGTCTCTGCAGCCTGCTTGGTTTTTACTCCAAGAGGCATTCTCTCTGTACGTTCTCTGCGCTGATCCATAAGGGGACAAAAATAATCCGAAGCCGGAGAGTTAAGTTCCGAAACAACCCTCCATCTATCAACGCGATTTCCATAAGGTTATTAACATTCCGCGCTAGCGTGAGAATCCCCGTGATCACAGGCATTAGCATTCGAGCTCAATAGAAATTGAAGTAACTTATCACCATGTTGAGGACAATCCTATTTTTTATCGTTATGAGCCTTCTTGTAATCATTGGTTGCAAGGAGAAAGATGACATCCCGCCTACGGTTCAAATCCTCAATCCATCGGGTGGAAATCCGACCTACAATTATGAAGATCTGGTATTTGTTCGGGCACAAGCCAATGATGAAAATGGTATTCGTTCATGGATCGTCAAATTGACCGATGAAAGTGGACGTGTCCGCTACAACTCAGGGGTGATTGAAACTTCAGGAGACCCCGTAAACATTGACGAAACTATCTCGTTCATATTGGAAGATGTGCATTGGCCATCTGGTAGTTACTCCCTCGGGTTTTTCGCTACTGACTTTGAAGGTAACGAAGGAGCGGCCTTCAAAGAAGTCACTTATTTCGAGGCACCTCTAACACTTGATAACGTGCTAACCCTCACCTCGGATGGTGTGAGCTCAAATCTGTACACACTTAATGAATCTGATCAATTTGTTGAAGTGGCGAGTTTATCAGGAGATATGAATATCGCTTACGCAGGGTCTTATCACAGTGAAGTATTGGTAGGAGGCGGTACTACTGGAAGGCTCGATTTTCTGGATGACGAAACCTTTCAAGTCATCGGAACTTATGCCAACTCCAATCCATTGAACGGAGATTTTGTGCGTGATATTACCTTCGATGAAGATCAGCTCTATTACTATGTTTCATTTTTTGATGGAACCGTTCGTTCTTTCGCCAAAGGCGGAACTCAGCGCAGTATAATTGAAGTTGGTGACAATTTTCGTCCGGAATCCGTACTTGTGATTGAAGATGATCTCTTTGTAGAAGTGCAGCAAGTTGGCACCACGAATTTCTTCCTTCAACAGTATAACAAGAACTCTGGGGCACTAGAGAATTCAAATGTCCTACCCGGTGATCTTGAAGGTCTCTTTGCGTATGAATCAGATAACATTTTAGCCATTGGAAATGGCGGTGACGGCATTTTCGCGCGCGTTTTTGATCAGCAAACCTTGTCTTTCTTTGACCCAACGAATTATTACTTCGCAGATGAGCCTATTGAGACCATAGAACAAATCGGGCCCGATTCGTTCATTATAGGACATACTTCTTCGTCGGTTGTTTACCTATTCAGTTTCCAGAGCTTCCTTTCTGAAGGGAACAGCTTTGATGCTCAATCCATCGCCATTGATCAGGTAAGCGGAAACTTCTATACGATCAACGATAATGAATTAGGCATTCTCAATTCAAATGCAGGATTCATTGAAAGCCTCGGCGTTCCGGCGAATAGCCGAGAAGTCATCACTCAAATGAACAAGTAATTAGTCTTGATAAAGCGGTGCAAACCACACACCTCTTCCAAAGGTTCCGGCATAGATCGTGTTGGTGTGGTAGTTGATTTCAAGCGCACGTACCCAAGTACCTGGTAGTCCTTCAAGTAAGGTCCACTGTTCTTCAGATTTATCTCGGGTAAACACGCCGTGATTCGTACCGATGTAAATACGCTCATTGCTATTACGGTCTAGAACCATTTCTCCGATGACACACCAACCTAGATTCGCAGTCACATCGCTGTAGCGTTCTCCGTTAAAGCGATATACCTTTTGATCTGGCTCCGCGCTTTTATAAGACATCCAGAACTGCCTTGGGTTATCAGGATCAACAACTAAAGACGTAATCCACCCCTTCTTCGGAACATCTGCAACCCGCTCCCACTTCACTTTTGCAGCATCGGGTTCGGCGGCATTTGTGGTCATCAAAAGGATCGGATCAACCTTTGTTTGATCGAGCACGTAGGCATAGAGCACATCCGGATGGTCTTCGCTTGTAAAGAGTCTGAAAACGTTGAGGTAATCTCCTTCTAGTCCGGGAACATCAAGGATGACATCCCAATTCTCTCCTTTGTCATAAGAGCGAAGTAGACGGTCTCCAGTGCAAAAGATCACATTCGGCAATCGTTGGTGTTGTCGAATCCATGTATGCCAATCGGTTTTGGTTTTACCACTTGTGACGGTGTTCTCAAAGCTTTTCCCTCGATCATCTGAACGGTGAATATGCCCATGTTGCTTAGTGGTATACATGATATTCGCATCAGAATAATCGATGATCGTTTCAAAGCCATCACCCCAGGTGCTGTGGTACCATTGACCATCAACTAGGATATTCCCTCCCGTATCATAGCCTCCATAGGCCACTTGATGCTCTTGTGTTTGAGCCACACTCAATCCAAAAACATTGGCGGTACCAAGTCCGACGTTTGCACTCTGCCATGTGGCCCCTCGATCAAAACTTCTTGAGACACCTCCATCATGTCCGACAAATAAGATCAACCCATCATTTGACCAAGCAAAGTGATGCACATCATCGTGCATCTGATTCTTTTCAATGCGACGAAAGAGCTCTCCATTGTTTTCACTGACAAACACCGGTTGGACATTCGCTGTAAATATGCGCGTTTCACTTTCTGGGTCTACGATTAGGGCTCGACCTCTAGTATTAATCAGATTATTCATGGCATCACGAAGTGAACGCATGTAAGTGAGTTTCTTATCCGCAGGTGAATAGCTCCAGAGCTCTCCTTCTCCTAGTCCAGACTGAGAGAACTTTTGCGCGCAGGAGAGCCCAAATAAGACGTCGCCTGTTGTTGGTCGATTCACCATGCAAATTCTTGAGAAAGGAAAGCGCTCTTGATCTTTATATGCTGGATAGTCTTGAAGCTCCCAAGAATTGCCGCAATCATCGCTTCTCCAAAACTCCTCTCCTGTTGCCAACACTACAGGCTGATCAGGGTCTGGGATAAGGATATCGTAGAAGAAGCTCTCGCCCACCTGTTTCCATTTGACCTTATTCGCTTCATCAAGTGCGTTGTTTGAAACCAACAAGCCCTTATTGGTGGCAGCGAAAATGCGACCGAAGTAACACGGATGTGCCTCGAGTTTCGCGATATAGAGATAATCTGAAGGATCTTCTTGCGGAGAAATCTTTTTTCCCCTTACGCCTCCATTGATATTTACCCAGGATTTCCCAGCGTCTTCTGTTCGCCAGATTCCATCGGAGAACATGAACCGGTCATCCGAGTCACCAGTGGAAATAATCCAACGATCAGGGTTTTCTGGGTCAACAACGATTGAGCTGACACCACAAATGGGGAGTTGATCTGTACCAGCGTTCTTCCATGATTCACCGAGATCAACGCTCACAAAGAGGCCTCCCGTTGGAGAGCACGCAAAGATTCTATTCTCTTGATATGGGTCGGTATAGAGGTAGTTAATTCGACCGGTACCATTACCTCTTTCTCGTGCATATGTAGGGATAGCCTTGCCTCCTGGGTTGATTTCGGCGGGATGTTCTGTTGGGCCTACTTCCGACCAGAGCCATTCTCTTTTAGGCCCACCCATTCCGCGTTCAGCGAGAACACTTTTATAACCTGCATTGACATTGATAGATTCTGTCAGCGAAAAGGCCTGTTGGTCTTCGCAAAAAATGCGCTGACCTTTCGTCATTCCCTCCTCCTGCGCTAGCAGAAGAAAAGGAAAGCAGAGCGATAAAATCAAAAGAGGATATCTCACAACACTAAGTTCGGGAAAGGAATCCAAAAAAGAAGACCCCGCTGCTCAAGCGAGGTCTTTCTGGTTATCACCATGGGTCTGTCGTGCTCTCCGTTTCACCATCCATCACGCCGACAGAAACCAGTCTAAGTGCAATACACTTATGTATATATAACTACCCGTGGGTAGTGTGCCGTTTGATCACACTATATACAAGCATGCAGGATTGCACCCTACCGGTTATTTAATTTTAAATGCACGTTTGAGTCGCGCCACGTAGTCAAGCTCTTCCCAAGGGAACAACTTCACTTTCATCTTCTTCACCTTTCCGTTTCCATCAACGAATTCCTTCTCCACTTCCTGAGGCTCACGTCCCATATGCCCGTAAGCTGCTGCTTCTCTGTAGATAGGTGTGCGTAGCTTGAATCGCTTCTCAATAGCGTAAGGACGAAGGTCAAAGATGTCGTCAATCTTCTTCGCAATCTCTGCGTCAGAAAGATCAATATTCGATGTCCCGTAAGTGTTGATGTACAGTCCAACAGGCTCAGCTACGCCGATGGCGTATCCTACCTGTACAAGCACTTCATCACAAATACCAGCAGCAACCATATTCTTAGCGATATGGCGTGTTGCATAAGCCGCAGAACGGTCAACTTTACTTGGGTCTTTTCCTGAGAATGCACCACCACCGTGCGCACCTTTACCACCGTATGTATCAACGATGATCTTACGACCTGTCAATCCTGTATCACCGTGAGGTCCGCCAATCACAAACTTCCCTGTTGGGTTGATGTGCAATGTGATCTTTCCAGTGAATAGCTTTTGAACTCGCTTAGGCAGCTTGCGCTTCACGCGAGGAAGCAAAATCTTTTCAAAGTCTTCTTTGATCTTGTCAAGCATCACTTTTTCAGCGCGCTTGATCTCTGTTTTTTTGTCTGACTTTGGAAGCTCAAACTCGTCGTGCTGTGTACTCAATACAATCGTATCGATGCGCAACGGGTTGTTGTTATCGTCGTATTCAATTGTTACCTGCGACTTTGAATCAGGACGCAAGTACTTCATTTTCTTTCCTTCCTTACGGATTGCCGCAAGCTCTTGAAGAAGCAAATGTGATAGCTCCAATGCCAATGGCATGTAGTTATCGGTTTCACGGTTCGCATAACCGAACATGATCCCCTGATCACCAGCTCCCTGGTCTTCCTTTTTCGCACGTTCAACTCCCTGATTGATATCTGGAGATTGCTCGTGGATCGCTGAAAGAACCCCACATGAATTCGCTTCGAACATATATTCACTGCGTGTGTAACCAATATCATTGATGACATCACGAGTAATCTTCTGTACGTCGAGGTAACATGTGCTCTTCACCTCACCAGCAAGTACAACCTGCCCGGTAGTTACGAGTGTTTCACAAGCCACTTTCGAGTCTTTATCAAAAGCTAGAAAGTGATCGATTAGTGCATCAGAGATTTGATCTGCAACCTTGTCTGGGTGCCCTTCTGACACTGATTCTGAAGTAAAGAGATAAGGCATCTATTATGATGATTTTAAAGAACGGAACTCACATTAGAGTTCTACTAAGTCGGGCAAATTTAGAATTATTTCCACGATTCGCAGGATTGACATCCCTCAGTGTTTCGACAACTATTGTAGGAGGATTCCTAAGAAATAGACGAATAGGGCACCGATTGAAAAAAGAATTACATTTGCTCTGTACTTATCAAGAAAGACGGAGGGAATAGGCCCGTAGAAGTCTTGGCAACCCGGGAAGGCCGGGTGCCAAATCCTACCCTACTTAGGGGACAGATGAGCAGATGTCGATCGACACTTCCTCCAGATTTCTTGAATACGTAAGATTGAATGAAAAAAGATGACCTAAGAAGCATCGCTGCTTCACGTATTCTAATTCTTGATGGAGCCATGGGCACCATGATCCAGCGTTACAACCTTACGGAAGATGATTTCCGCAATGAATCGCTGAAAGATCATCAAGCTTCATTAAAAGGAAATAATGACCTCCTGGCACTCACGCGTCCAGATATTCTCGAGGCCATTCACGATGCATACTTCGAAGCCGGAGCTGACATTGTGGAGACCAACACTTTCTCTTCGACCTCGATTGCACAAGATGATTACGATCTATCGCATCTGGTTTACGACCTGAATTATGAATCAGCGCGTATCGCCAGTGAAGTAGCCAATCGATGGACAGAAAAGAATCCTGACAAACCGCGTTACGTTGCCGGGTCTATTGGTCCTACCAACAAAACCGCATCGCTTAGTCCTGATGTCAATGACCCTGCGTATCGCGCCGTCACCTATGATGAATTGGTAGCTGCATACAAGGAGCAGATGGTTGCGTTGATTGATGGTGGTGTCGATGCCTTCTTGATTGAAACTATTTTTGATACGCTCAATGCGAAAGCAGCACTATTCGCAGCAGAAGAAGCCATGGCCGAGAAAGGTGTTACTGTACCAATCATGGTCAGTGGTACCATTACTGATGCTTCTGGCCGCACGCTATCTGGTCAGACTGCCGAGGCATTTTTGATCAGTATGTCGCACGTACCACTGTTGAGTGTTGGATTCAACTGTGCGCTAGGGGCTTCGCAGCTTACGCCATATATCGACGTGGTTTCGCGAAATACCGAGGCCTTGGTCAGTGCCCATCCAAATGCTGGTCTTCCCAATGAAATGGGGGCTTATGACCAGACTCCTGAACAAATGGCCAACGAAATCAGTGAGTATCTAGACCGCGGAATCATCAATATTGTTGGTGGTTGTTGTGGAACTACTCCTGATCATATTCGCGCTATCGCGGAAATGGCAGCTACCTACGAACCTCGAAAAATTAAGGTCGAAGCATGAAGCAAGCGAGGCTGATATTGAGTGGTTTGGAACCACTCGTCATCACTCAAGATTCAAACTTCGTCAACGTTGGAGAACGTACCAACGTGACTGGAAGTCGTAAGTTCTTGCGCTTAATCAAGGAAGAAAACTTCACTGATGCACTAGAAGTAGCGCGCGATCAAGTAGAAGGAGGGGCCCAGATCATCGACATCAATATGGATGAAGGGATGATCGATGGCAAAGAAGCCATGACCACTTTTTTGAAGCTGATTGCGGCCGAACCTGACATTGCCCGTGTTCCAATCATGATTGACTCATCCAAATGGGAGATTATTGAAGCCGGACTGAAGGTAGTGCAAGGTAAGTGCGTTGTGAACTCAATCTCCCTTAAAGAGGGTGAAGCCACCTTCAAAGAACAAGCAACACTCATTCGACGATACGGAGCAGCTGTGGTCGTGATGGCCTTTGATGAAACTGGTCAGGCAGACAGTTACGAACGTCGTGTAGAAATCTGTGGTCGAGCATATAAGATCCTCACGGAAGAAGTAGGATTCCCTGCTACTGATATTATTTTCGACCCGAACATATTCCCCGTGGCTACGGGGATGGAAGAACACCGAAGCAACGCGTTAGACTTCTTCCGTGCAACAACCTGGATCAAGGAAAACTGTCCAGGTGCATTGGTGAGCGGTGGAGTCAGCAATGTTTCGTTCTCCTTCAGAGGAAACCCTCGTGTACGTGAAGCGATGCACTCTGCGTTCCTGTATCACGGTATCAAGGCTGGGATGGATATGGGAATTGTAAACCCAACCATGCTGGAGGTTTATGATGAAATTGACGATGAGTTATTGACGCTTGTTGAAGATGTTTTGCTCGATCGAAACGACAACGCTACTGAAGCACTCCTTGACTACGCCGCAAAGAATCAAAGCTCAGCTAAAACAGTTGAAAAGGATCTCTCGTGGCGTGAGCAATCGGTTGAAAAGCGACTAGAGTACTCTCTTGTAAAAGGATTGGTAGAGTTCATCGAAGAAGACACTGAAGAGGCACGTCAGCAATATGACCGACCACTTGAAGTCATTGAAGGCCCGTTGATGTCCGGTATGAACGTGGTTGGTGATCTGTTCGGATCTGGAAAAATGTTCCTGCCTCAGGTGGTGAAAAGCGCCCGTGTAATGAAACGCAGTGTGGCCTACCTCACCCCTTACCTCGAAGCAGAGAAAAGCAAAGGCGGACGTTCAGCAGGTAAGATTGTACTAGCCACCGTGAAAGGTGATGTCCATGACATTGGGAAGAATATTGTGGGGGTTGTGCTAGCCTGTAACGGTTTCGAAATCGTTGACCTTGGTGTCATGGTTCCCGCAGCAACCATCTTAGATCGTGCCATTGAAGAAGGTGCTGATGCGATTGGATTGAGTGGATTGATCACGCCGTCATTGGATGAAATGATTCACGTAGCTGAGGAAATGAAGATCCGCGGCATGAATCTTCCGTTGTTGATTGGTGGGGCCACTACTTCACGCGTGCACACCGCCGTGAAGATTCTCCCTGCATATGACGGTCCGTTGGTTCACGTGAATGATGCTTCGCGAGCGGTGCCTGTTCTGAGTTCACTCATGGGTGAAAAGAAAGAAGAGAGCGCCGGAGCAATCCGTGACGAATACCGTGAACTGCGCACAAAATATTTAGAACGCGGACAAACGAAGGAGTTCATCTCCATCGAAAAGGCCCGTGCGAACGGAATGAAGATCGATTGGTCTTCGTGGTCTCCTTCTGCTCCAAATCAACTAGGGGTTCAAGTGATTAATCCGAGTCTTCGTGATTTAAGTCCCTACATCGACTGGACTCCTTATTTCAAGACTTGGGGACTTCACGGGAAATTCCCTGCCATTCTAGAAGACAATGTAGTTGGTGAAGAAGCCACTAAGGTCTGGGAAGATACCCAGGTGATGCTTCAAGAAATGATAGCGTCTAACCTTCTTCGTCCAACCGGAGTCTTTGGAATATTCGAAGCTTCAAGGAAGGGTGACGATGTGAACGTAAAAGAGAATGGTCAAACATTAGAGACCTTCCATTTCCTGCGTCAGCAGCAAAAGAAGCACAAAGAAGCAGCCAACCATTCACTTGCGGACTTCATCGCACCAGAAGAGCATGGAACAGATCATATTGGATGTTTCGCGGTTACTTCAGGACATGGTCTAGAAAAGCTTTTGGAATCCTTCGAACGTGATCAAGATGATTACCGTTCGATCATGGCCAAGGCCCTAGCAGATCGTTTTGCTGAAGCTTTCGCTGAATACCTTCACGAACGCGTTCGAAAGAACTTCTGGGGTTATGCGAGCGACGAGAATCTAGACAACACAGCCTTGATTGCTGAAAACTACAAAGGGATTCGCCCTGCACCTGGGTATCCTGCTTGTCCGGATCACCTTGAAAAAGAGACTATTTGGAAGCTATTGAATGCTGAAGAGAATACAGGAATCACTTTGACTGAGTCATTGGCCATGTATCCTGCAGCTTCTGTTTCTGGTTATTATTTCGCTAACGCGGAATCGAAATACTTCGGACTTGGTAAAATCAGCAAAGACCAAGTAGAAGAATATGCTCAGCGTCGAAATATCAGCGTCGAAGACGTTGAACGTTGGTTGGGCTCATCATTGAATTACGAAAAAGAATACTCACTGAAATGAAGGTGATTGATCATATTAAGGGCGCGAAGAAGACCCTATTTTCTGTAGAAGTTCTACCTCCACTGAAGGGGCAAGACATTAATTCGATCTTCACGACGATGGACAATCTCATGGAGTTCGAACCCGCTTTTGTAGACGTGACCTATCACCGAGAAGAGTATGTCTATAGAGAAGTTAAAGAAGGACTACTCGAAAAGAAGACTGTTAGAAAACGTCCTGGTACTGTAGGGATTTGTGCTGCACTGAAACATCGTTACAGTATTGATCCTGTACCACATATCATCTGTGGTGGATTCCGTAAAGAGGAAACGGAGAATGCCTTGATTGACCTGAACTTCTTAGGTATCGATAACGTCTTGGTTCTTCGTGGAGATCCGATTAGATCAGAAGGTCGTTTCAAAGCAGAAGATGATGGACACGCCTATGCGATTGATCTACTTCATCAGGTAGTAGACTTGAACAATGGCATCTATTTAGATCCAGATCTACGAAACACGAATAAAACAGACTTCTGTGCTGGTGTTGCTGGTTATCCAGAAAAGCACTTTGAAGCTCCGAACATTAAGTCTGATCTGCGCTACTTGAAGCAAAAGGTAGATGATGGAGCTGAATACATTGTCACTCAAATGTTCTTCGACAATCAAGCTTACTTTGATTACGTGAAGCTTTGCCGCGAAAATGGAATCAATGTTCCAATCATTCCTGGCATCAAACCACTTACTTCAGCAAGACAGTTGGTGAGCATTCCTCAGAATTTCTATGTGAACTTACCGGAGGAGCTGGTAGATAACGTTGAGGCTTGTAAGTCAAAAGAAGAAGTGAAGGAGGCAGGCATCGAATGGTGTATTCGCCAATGCAAAGAACTGATGGAATTTGGCGTACCTGTGTTGCACTTCTACACTATGGGTAAAAGTGAAGTAACAGCCCGTGTGGCCAAAGAAGTATTCTAATTACTTCTTACGGAAGAACAAACGGATCGGTGTCCCTGTGAAATCGAATCGTTCACGTAGCTGATTCTCCAAGAATCGTTTGTAAGGATCTCTGATGTATTGCGGGAGGTTACAGAAGAATGCGAACGTAGGCACCTGAGAAGGAATCTGCGTTACATACTTGATCTGGATATATTTCCCTTTCAAAGCAGGAGGAGGATTGTCATTGATGATTGGTAGAATAAAATCATTCAATTGTGAAGTAGATACTTTGCGCTTACGATTCTCGTATACACGCATCGCTTCCTCTAATCCTTGAATTACTCGTTGTTTGGTCACGTTAGAAGTGAAGATGATTGGCACATCCGTGAATGGCTCAATTCTCTTCAAGATGACCTCACGCATTTGATCGTGCGTGCTATGATCCTTATCTACGAGGTCCCACTTATTCGCAAGAATAACGACTCCTCTGAAGCTTTCGACAATTTGGTAGAATATAGCCTGGTCTTGCTTATTCACTCCTTCTGGAGCTTCGAGCAATAGAAGGCAGACGTCTGCTTGATCAATCGCCTTGATGGTTCGTACCGCAGAATAGTATTCAAGAGAATCGTCAATTTTCTTTCTCTTTCTCAGACCTGCTGTATCAATGATTTCGATCTCAAAACCGAATCCTTTGTATATCGTGTGAACAGAGTCACGCGTTGTACCGGCAATATCAGAAACGATATTTCGCTTTTCTCCTAGCAGTGTATTGATGAAAGTAGATTTACCCACATTCGGTCTTCCGACCACAGCAATCTTAGGATACTTGCTTTCTTCCTCTTCAGGTTCTGGAGGCATCAGCCCGATGAGATCATCGAGGAGTTCACCTGTCCCATACCCATTACTTGCTGAGATGCTATATACCTTATCTGAAAGCCCAAGGCTGTAGAATTCAGTTGAGCCAATTTCTTTGTCTCCTGTATCTACCTTATTGGAGACCACCATAATAGGTTTCCCTGCACGACGCAGGATGTTTGTCACTTCCATATCAAGATCAGTGATCCCTGTATGAACGTCAACAACAAAAAGAATGATAGCAGCTTCTTCGATCGAGATGCTGACTTGTTCTCGGATTTCACCTTCAAAGGAGTCATCTGAGTTGGTGATATAACCACCGGTATCGATGATGGTGAAGTCTCTTCCTCCCCAGTGCACGTTTCCGTATTTACGGTCACGCGTCACTCCACTAACGGGATCAACGATAGCTTCTTTCGATTCAGTGAGTCGATTGAAGAGGGTTGATTTTCCGACGTTAGGTCTTCCGACGATGGCTACAAGATTATTCATGGCGATCGAATGTAGGGAGTTTATATAAAAGAGAAAAGCCCCTCAAAGAGGGGCCTTTCATGAAAAGTGGCGTCGACATACTCTCCCGCGTTAGCAGTACCATCTGCGCTGGTGGGCTTAACTTCTCTGTTCGGAATGGGAAGAGGTGGACCTCACCGCAATAGACACCTAAAATCGTCTGGGATTCAGTTATTCTATCTTTATAGATCTGATATCCCGAATACGGGACATATTGGTAGAGTCTTAGTCTAATAAGCTTTCGAGTCATTAGTATCGCTCGGCTTTGACATCACTGCCTTTACACCTGCGACCTATCAACGTTATCGTCTTTAACGGCTCTAAATGAGGTCTCATCTTGAGGCGAGTTTCGTGCTTAGATGCTTTCAGCGCTTATCTCATCCGTACGTAGCTACTCTGCAATGCAACTGGCGTCACAACAGATACACCAGAGGTACGTCCATCCCGGTCCTCTCGTACTAGAGATGGGTCCTCGCAAACCTCAAACGCCCACAACAGATAGGGACCGAACTGTCTCACGACGTTCTGAACCCAGCTCGCGTGCCACTTTAATGGGCGAACAGCCCAACCCTTGGGACCTTCTCCAGCCCCAGGATGTGACGAGCCGACATCGAGGTGCCAAACCACTCCGTCGATGTGAGCTCTTGGGAGTGATCAGCCTGTTATCCCCGGAGTACCTTTTATCCTTTGAGCGATGGCCCTTCCATTCGGAACCACCGGATCACTATGCCCTACTTTCGTACCTGGTCGACTTGTAAGTCTCACAGTCAAGCACCCTTATATCATTACACTCTGCGTATGATTACCAACCATACTGAGGGTACCTTTGGGAGCCTCCGTTACTCTTTTGGAGGCGACCACCCCAGTCAAACTACCCACCAAACGCTGTCCCCCAAGGGGTTAGAAACCAACTAATCAAAGGGTGGTATTTCAAGGATGACTCCACCATGCCTGGCGACACAGCTTCAAAGTCTCCCACCTATCCTACACATTAATTAACCAATTCCAACGTTAAGCTATAGTAAAGGTTCACGGGGTCTTTCCGTCCCGTTGCGGGTAATCGGCATCTTCACCGATACTACAATTTCACCGAGCTCGTGGTTGAGACAGTGCCCAGATCGTTACACCATTCGTGCAGGTCGGAACTTACCCGACAAGGAATTTCGCTACCTTAGGACCGTTATAGTTACGGCCGCCGTTTACTGGGGCTTCAATTCAGAGCTTCGCAAAGCTAACTCCTCCTCTTAACCTTCCAGCACCGGGCAGGTGTCAGGCCTTATACGTCATCTTTCGATTTAGCAAAGCCATGTGTTTTTGATAAACAGTCGCCTGGGCCTATTCACTGCGGCTCCGAAGAGCGTCTCTTATTCCGAAGTTACGAGACTAATTTGCCTAGTTCCTTAACCACGAATCACTCGAGCACCTTAGGATACTCTCCTTGACTACCTGTGTCGGTTTGCGGTACGGGCCGCTATACTCGCTTTTCTTGGAAGCCAATTCACTACTTCGCTTCGCCCGAAGGCTAGGCTCAACGTGCTATTCCGTCAGCACGTAGCAGCTACATGACTCCGTCACTTTTGTTGTATAGCGGGTACAGGAATATTAACCTGTTGTCCATCGACTACACCTTTCGGTTTCGCCTTAGGTCCCGACTGACCCTGATCCGATTAGCGTTGATCAGGAAACCTTAGTCTAACGGTGAGCAGGTTTCTCGCCTGCTTTATCGTTACTTATGCCTACATTTTCTTTTCATACCTCTCCAGCATAGCTCACGCTACACCTTCAGCGATGTATGAATGCTCCCCTACCATAAAATCTACCGCTTCGGTACTATACTTATGCCCGATTATTATCCACGCACGATCGCTCGACTAGTGAGCTGTTACGCACTCGTTAAATGAATGGCTGCTTCCAAGCCAACATCCTAGCTGTCTATGCAACCGCACCACGTTTGATCAACTTAGTATAGATTTTGGGACCTTAACGGATAGTCTGGGTTCTTTCCCTCTCGGACATGGACCTTAGCACCCATGCCCTCACTCCCGGATATATGTCATAGCATTCGGAGTTTGTCAGGGTTTGGTAGGCGGTGAAGCCCCCTAGCCCAATCAGTAGCTCTACCTCTATGACACTCAATTCCGAGGCTGCACCTAAATGCATTTCGGGGAGTACGAGCTATTTCCTAGTTTGATTAGCCTTTCACCCCTACCCACAGCTCATCCAAAGGCTTTTCAACGCCTGGTGGTTCGGTCCTCCACCCCGTTTTACCGGGGCTTCAACCTGGCCATGGGTAGATCACAAGGTTTCGCGTCTACCTCCACTAACTAAACGCATATTTAGTACTCGCTTTCGCTTCGGATACGGACCTGAGGCCCTTATCCTTGCTAGTGAAGAGTAACTCGTAGGCTCATTATGCAAAAGGCACGCCGTCGCCCGAAGGCTCCGACCGCTTGTAGACAGCTGGTTTCAGGTTCTATTTCACTCCCTTGTTCAGGGTTCTTTTCACCTTTCCCTCAC